>NZ_JAHGAI010000001.1:0-506887 GCF_030248515.1 Vibrio sp. D401a
ACCTTATTTAGGACGGTACACAGTCCCGATATAAGCCTCGCAATGCGAGGCTTATTACTTACTAGCTTGCATAAAAGAACAGTGCTGCTTGTTCAAGTTTGACTGACTGGGCATAATGTTACATGTAACATTACTGATAATTTAGACATTTATGGCTCAGCAGAATAAGAAAGCACGAACGACATTACAGGATGTCGCAGACAAAGTTGGCGTAACAAAGATGACCGTCTCGCGTTACATGCGCAATCCAGACTCAGTGGCAGAAAAAACGCGAGTGAAAATTGCCGCTGTAATTGAAGAGATGGGCTACATCGAAAACCGTGCTCCGGCGATGCTGTCGAAGTCTTCCAGTAAAGCGATTGGTATTTTACTGCCTTCACTGTCCAACCAAATTTTTGCGTCTTTTGTTCAGGGCATTGAAACGGTCACTAAAGCTAATGGCTACGAAACGCTACTTGCGCACTTTAGTTATGACGAGCTGGAAGAAGAACGCAAAATCGCGTCGCTGCTCTCTTATCAAGTTGACGGCTTAATCTTAACTGAAAGCCATCACACTCAACGCACTTTGCAGATGATCAAAAACGCTGGCGTTCCTGTGGTAGAGACCATGGAGCTGCCAGAGCAGCCGATTGATATGGCGGTCGGCATGGATCACGAAGACGCTTCTTACAGCGTCGTAAAGCGCATGTTGGAGTCGGGCAAGCGTACTATTGTTTACTTCGGTGCTCGCTTGGATACGCGTACTAAATTGCGTATGCAAGGCTACGATCGCGCGATGACAGAAGCAGGATTGGAGCCAAAACACGTGCTAACGGGCGATCACTCTAGCTTTTCGTTGGCGCATGATTTATTGGAGCGCGCACTGGCAACCTACCCAGAACTTGATGGTGTATTTTGTACCAACGACGACATCGCGATTGGTACTTTGTTGAGTGCTCAGCAACGCGGCATCAAAGTGCCAGATCAACTTGCGGTGGTGGGCTACAACGCATTAGACATCGGGCAAACTATTAGCCCGAAACTGACCAGTGTGGATACACCGCGTTTCGAGATTGGTGAGAAAAGTGCCGAGCTACTGATTGCGCGCCTCAAGGGTGAAGAGCAAGCAGAGACCAAAGTCGACATGGGCTACCAAATTACGGCGGGCGAAAGCGTCTAACTCACTCACGTTTATTTTTCATCATTCGTTTCTGATAAGGACACGGGCATGCCACATCAACTTGATGCGCTAGACCTAAATTTAATGCGCTTACTTAAAGCCGTGGTGGATAACCGCAGCATCAAGTTGGCGGCGATGCAGCTTGGTATTTCGCAGCCCAGCGCCAGTCGCGGGGTGATGAAACTCAAAGACGTGTTTGATGATCCGCTGTTTGTGCGTAAAGCGCATGGGGTAGAGCCATCCCCAATGGCGATTCGCTTAGCGGCGGAGTTCGATAACATGCTGTCGCCGCTAGAAAAAGTAGTGCAGGAGTTTTCGGAGTTTGACCCACTCGAATACCAAGGCCAGATTGCGATTGTGACCGACCCCTATTTGATGGATGAACAAGGCCAGCGTTTATTGCGCGGTTGCCATCAAGCTTTTCCTCAAGCCTCGTTTGTTTTCTCAAGCTGGAACATTTATTCCCAAGACGAGATGCTAGAGGGCGAACACGACTACTGCATTCTCGACCAAGAAACCGAGTTATCGAAAGACATCTACATGCGCCCGTTATTTGTTGAAAAGCGTGTGATTTTGGCGCGTAAAGACCATCCAACCTTGTCGCAAGTCAGTAATGACTGGGATACGGTGTCGGAATTGCCACTGGTCTCTTTGCCTGCACCTGCGTCTTACAACCCGCTATGCACGGTGGAATCGGAATATCGCCGCATGGGTTACGAGCCCGTTGTGTTGCTTAAGTCCTACAACTTGCGTGTCGCTTGCCAAATGCTGCTTGAGACCGATGCCATCATGTATGCCAGCCAAAGTACTGCACATTTGATGCACGAGCTTGCCTCTTATCCAATGCCGATGGTCAACCGAGAGTTCAGCCAGTTTGTTGTTTCTGGAGGTTATTTACAGACCTACCGTAACCACCCATTGCACCGCCATTTGCACCAAGTGGTGCAGCAAACCCTCAATACGCCATTAACGTGATCGGATAAGCAAACTGCCCGTTAAGATATTCAAAAATGAATATCTCAATTACCTGTCTGTTTTGCTGAAGAAGGGCTAATCTGACTAAAAATAGTCAGGAGAAGCGGCTCTTTTTATCTTATCAATTCTTTGAATGTCTGATTCTTAAAGGACATTCACCATTCTCCGTTATGCAGTTTTTTAATTTCTGGGGAGGATGAATCATGCTCATTGCACGTCTATTTTTATTGCTTGCCATCGTTGCCGAAGTTGCCGGTACCAGTACGATGTCGTTTATTGGTGAAAGTAATGCGTGGGAAGGCTATCTGGTGATGTACATTCTGATCGCCATTTCCTATTACTTCTTGTCGAAAGCGGCAAAGAAAATCTCTATCGGTGTCGCGTACGCAACATGGGAAGGTTTGGGTATCGCCTTGATTACCCTGGTTTCTATCGTTTTGTTTGACGCCAACTTAAGCACGCAGCAGTTGCTTGGTTTGGCGCTGGCAGTCGTCGGTATTGTGTGTGTGACGCTCGGCGAATCACACGGTCAGCCTCAACAAAAAGATGAGTTGCCAAGCTCATCGAATGCGAGGTGTTAATCATGAGCCAATTTTTTACTGTTTCATTTGGATTTGTTGTTATGGCGGCGTTGGTCGACATCATGGCGAACATGGCGCTGACTCGCTCTAAAGGCTTTAAGCACAGAGGGTGGGGTATCACTGCTATTGTGTTGGTGATGGCGGCGTTTACCTTACTTGCTCAAGCGGTAAAAGAGATCGACCTTGCGATCGCATACGCCTCTTGGGGTGCAATCGGTATCTTAGGTACCGCGATTGGTGGTGCTTTGCTGTTCAAACAAAAGCTTAAGCCGATTGGCTGGTTTGGTATTTTTGTGGTGATTGCAGCGGTTGTGGTGATGAAGACGGCTTGATGATTGAAAGTAATCAACGAAACAAAAAAGCGGAGTGCACAACACTCCGCTTTTTCTGTTTTTGAGGGGCTTCCCACTTTAAACAATAAAGCTTGCGCCTTCTTCTGCGCTCGAAACGCTCTGACGAATCACGCTAAAGAAACCACGACCCCAAGTCTGTTGTTTCGCTTCAGTATCCATCTCTAACAATTCACGACCCGTAACGTCGCTTAGGTTATTCAGCTCGCCAGTTTGGCAATCAACGCGGATGATGTCGCCATTGCGCACCAAGCCAATCGCGCCGCCACGAATTGCTTCTGGAGATACGTGGATTGCCGATGGAATCTTACCGGATGCACCCGATAGTCGACCATCCGTTACTAGCGCGACTTTAAAGCCCGCTTTCTGCACGTTGCCGAGGATTGGCATCAGTTTATGTAGCTCTGGCATGCCGTTCGCTGCAGGACCGTTGTGCGTTACGACCACGATGCAATCTTGGTTTAGGTCACCGCGTTTGTACGCCGCTTCCACTTCGTGTTGGCATTGGAATACGAGCGCAGGCGCTTCGATGATGCGCTGATCTTCTTTCACCGCAGACACTTTCACCACTGCTTTACCCAAGTTACCGTTCAGTACGCGAGTACCACCAGTGTTTTGGAAAGCTTGTGTTGGCGCAGCAATCACTTCGCCGTCTTGGCTGCCACCACATGGTGTCCAAGTCAGTTTGCCATCGACTAATGTAGGTAGTGTCATTTGGTCTTCGAACTCGCCGAATACCGGTTTCACGTCACGATGAAGCAAGCCCGACTCGTCCAAACGATGCAATAGCGCAGGTACGCCGCCCGCTTCTTGGAATGCGTTCATGTCAGCTGGACCATTCGGGTAAACGCGCGCTAATAGTGGCACGACTTCAGATAGGTCACTGATGTCTTGCCATGTCAGAATCAAACCTGCTGCACGCGCCACTGCCAACATATGGATAGTGTGGTTGGTGCTGCCGCCCGATGCCAACAGCGCAATAATGCCGTTGATCAGGCTCTTTTCTGTGACGACTTCAGACAATGGACGGAAGTTTGCTGAGCCTGCATTCATTGCCGCAATTTTCAGAGCTGCGTGATCGGTTAATGCCTTGCGCAACTCAGTATGTGGATGGATGAATGCCGAACCTGGCAGCATCAAACCCATGGCTTCAAACACAAGCTGGTTAGTGTTTGCCGTGCCGTAGAAGGTACATGTGCCAGCTGAGTGGTAAGCGCGACACTCCATATCAAGTAGCGCGTCTTTGCCTACTTCGCCCGCTGCGTATTTTTGGCGAACGTCGACTTTCTCTTCATTGCTGATGCCTGTTGCCATCAAACCTGCTGGCACAAACGCCGTTGGTAGGTGTGCGTAAGACAGCGCGCCCATCAATTGTCCCGGTGCGATTTTGTCGCAGATACCCAGAAGCAAGGTCGCATCGAATACGTTGTGGCTCAGTGAAAGCGCTGTTGATTGAGCAATTAAGTCACGAGAAAACAGTGACATGTCCATGCCCGCTTGACCTTGAGTCACGCCATCACACATTGCCGGAACACAACCAGCAACTTGCGCAGTGTGACCGTAACCAGACAGCACTTGTTTGATTTGATCAGGGTAGTGTTGGTACGGCTGGTGGGCACTTAACATATCGTTGTAAGCACTGATTAGCGCTACATTCGAATGCGTGAAATCCAGAATGCTTTTCTTTTCTGAAGAACATGATGCCGCAACAGCGTGAGCCAAGTTACCGCAAGACAGACCGACACGACCTTTGCCCGCTTCTGCTTGGACTTCAGTGCGAGCAAGAAACGCCGCACGCGCCTCTTGGCTGCGCTCAACTAAGCGCTGGGTAACGTCTAAAATTACTTGATGAGTCATGCCATTGCCTCGTCTTGCACAAGGATTAACTCAGCGGCATTCGACACAACGTCTTCGATGGTTGCATCAATGCTGACGAAAATGGTGCGAGGCTCATTTTCTGGACGTTCTAGAGCTTCGAACTGGCTGTTGACCATGTTCTCTTTCATGAAGTGACCTTGGCGAGCACGCATACGCTCAAGGATCAGTTCTTTGCTGCCATCTAGGAAAAGGAAGGTCACGTTTTCGTTGCCTTCGCGGATTTGGTCACGATAAATCTTTTTTAGTGCCGAGCAGACAATAATGCCGTGCTCGTTTTTGCTTTCTAAGCTATAAGCAGCGTCGCGGATACGTTCTAGCCAAGGTTTGCGGTCGTCGTCGTTCAGAGGTTGGCCTGACGCCATCTTCTGAATGTTTGCTCGTGGGTGAAGATCATCACCATCAATGAATTTACGTCCCAGCTTTTTCGCCAAGTGCTCACCAATTGTGGTTTTGCCACTCGCACAAACGCCCATAACGACGACACTACTACCAGCCATAACTTATCCTCATAACAAATTTGCGCGTGATCTCAATTTTTGAATTCACTTTAAAATATGGGTTTATCTTATTCATGTTATCGGTAACATGTTACCGGTAACTCAAATAAATGTGAACCACAACACAAACAATAATTTTTAAAGGTGAACCCATGGAACAGCTAACCCAAGCTCCAGACCCTACGTTCCTATTAACGATTGCAGTCCTCGCGATTGCGGCGTTACTTGTATTGATTATTAAGCTAAAAGTGCACGCTTTTGCTTCCCTAACTATGGTGAGTTTAGGTACTGCGATTGCGACTGGCGTTTCTTCTGACCAAGTTGTCCCAACCATGATGAGTGGTTTCGGTGGCACGCTGGCTTCAGTAGCATTGCTGGTTGGTCTTGGCGCAATGATCGGTAAGATTTTGGAAGTAACTGGCGGTGCGCAAGTGCTGGCAGATACTTTGATTGGACGCTTCGGTAAAGAGCGCGCACCATTTGCATTGGGTGTGGCTTCACTACTGTTCGGTTTCCCAATCTTCTTTGATGCTGGTCTCGTGGTCATGATGCCAATCATCCTAAGTGTGGCAGCACGCTTTGGTGGTTCGCCAATCAAATACGCACTACCAGCAGCGGGTGCGTTTGCAGTAATGCACGGCTTTGTTCCTCCGCACCCAGGTCCAGTTGCAGCAGCAGAATTTTTAGGCGCAAACATTGGTCTACTGCTTGTTGTTGGTATCCTAGTGGCTATCCCAACTTGGTACCTAGGCGCTTACCTATTTGGTCTGTATGCGGGCAAGAAATTCGATATCCCACTATCAAAAGCGTTCTTCAACGGTGAAACACAAGTTGACGAATCTAAGCTGCCAAAATTTGGCACAGTAATGACCATCCTAGTGCTGCCTGTACTGCTAATCTGTTTAGACACAGTACTGAACACGCTAGCGGTTGCGGGTGTGATTGATGGCAAAACAGCACTGGTTGAGTTCCTACGTATGTTAGGTAAAACGCCAGTAGCCCTTCTGATTACTCTGCTTGTGTCTCTTGCGGTATTCGCGAAAGACTACGGCATGGCAAAACTTGAGAAGCTGTGTGGCGACTCATTGGCTCCTATCTGTGGCGTTATCCTAGTAACAGGTGCGGGCGGCATGTTTGGTGGCGTACTGCGTGCAAGTGGTATCGGTGATGCACTAGCAGACGTTCTGACTGACACAGGTATGCCAGTGATCGTAGCAGCGTTTGTTATCTCTACCTGTCTGCGTGTTGCTCAAGGCTCTGCAACCGTAGCACTAACGACAACAGCAGCACTTATCGCACCAGTAGTGGCAGCATCAACTGGTTTGAGCGAGCTAGACCTATGCTTTATCGTTATCGCGATTGCAGGTGGTGCAACAGTGCTTTCTCACTTCAACGACTCTGGTTTCTGGCTTGTATCTCGTCTACTAGAGATGGATGAGAAAACAACGCTAAAAACTTGGACGGTAATGGAAACTTTACTTGGTGGTATCGCATTTATTATTGTAGCAACATTAAGCTTTATTCTTTAGAGGTTACCCATGACAACACTTGAACAACGATTAAGAGAAATCAAAATCGTCCCAGTTATCGCAATCAACGATGTAGCACACGCTCTGCCACTGGCAAAAGTGTTGGTAGAAAACGGTTTACCATGTGCGGAAGTGACATTCCGCACTGAAGCGGCGGCTGAGTCGATCCGCATCATGCGTGAAGCGCACCCAGAACTGTTGATCGGTGCTGGTACAGTATTGACAACAGAGCAAGTGGACATCGCGATTGAAGCGGGTGTGGACTTCATCGTGAGCCCAGGCTTCAACCCAACCACAGTGAAATACTGTCAGCAACGCAACGTGACAATCGTACCGGGTGTAAACAACCCAAGCTTGGTTGAGCAAGCGATGGAAATGGGTCTACGTACCCTGAAGTTCTTCCCTGCTGAGCCATCAGGTGGCGTAAACATGCTTAAAGCACTAACGGCAGTTTACCCAGTGGAATTCATGCCGACAGGTGGTGTAAGCCCATCTAACGTGGAAGATTACCTAGCGCTGAAATCGGTTGTAGCGTGTGGCGGTACTTGGATGGTGCCAACCGCTATGATGGACAACGGCGATTGGGAAGGTATTGCTGAATTGGTTCGCGCAGTTAAGTAAAACGCGCAAACGGCTCCGAAATACCCCCGAACGTTTTAAAACGTGAATAGAAAAAGGGTCATCAAGTAATTGATGACCCTTTTTGTTTATCTGCTTAAATCGCAAAGTGATTCACGCGTGATTAACGCATCGTTACGAACTCTTCAGAGCCTGTTGGGTGGATAGCCACAACAGAGTCGAAGTCTGCTTTGGTTGCGCCCATCTTCATTGCTACGCCGAAGCCTTGAATCATTTCATCAACGGTAAAGCCGATGCCGTGTAGACCAACAACCGTTTCTTCTTCGCCAGCACATACTAGCTTCATCTTACATGGTTGACGGTGCTTAGTAACCGCTGTGTACATCGCAGTAAAGCCAGACGTGTAGACTTTGATGTTGTCTTTGCCGTACTTCTCTTCTGCTTCTTGAGTTGTTAGACCGATAGTGCCGATTGGTGGGTGGCTGAATACCACAGTTGGTACCAAATCGTAGTCCATTTTCGCGTTTGGTTTGTTGTTGAACAGACGCTCAGAAAGTTGACGACCCGCTTTCACCGCCACTGGTGTTAGCTCGATACCACCTTCCATGATGTCACCTACACAGTAGATGCCTTTCACGTTGGTTTCTTGGTATTCGTCTACCTTGATGTAGCCACGATCGTTCGTTGCAACGCCAGTTGATGCTAGGTTAATAGCGTCAGTTGCTGGGTGACGACCGATTGCCCAGATTAGGGTATCAACGTTTTGGCTCTCTCCGTTTTCTAGGTGCAGAGTTAGGCTACCATCTGCTTCTTTTACCACTTCTTTTGGAACAGAGTGGGTGTGCAGAGTTGGACCTTCAGCGTCCATCACTTCTACTAGCGTTTCGATGATCATTGGATCGAAGCTACGTAGTGGTGATTCTTTACGAACGAATAGGTGCGTTTCTGTGCCAAGTGCATGCAGTACGCCAGCGATTTCTACCGCGATGTAACCTGCACCAATCACTGCAACGCGTTTTGGTTGCTCAGCAAGCTCGAAGAAGCCGTTTGAGTCGATGCCGTATTCTGCGCCTGGGATGTTTGGAATCGTTGGACGACCACCCACTGCGATCAGGATGTGATCCGCTGTGTAGTGTTCACCATTTACTTCAACTGTTTTCTCGTCAACAAACTTAGCAAAGCCTTTAATCACGTTTACTTTGTTGTTGCCAAGAACGCGGTCGTAAGATTGGTGGATACGACCAATGTAAGCCTGACGACTCTCAACCAGTTTGCTCCAGTCGAAACCTTTTACATCTACATCGAAGCCGTAGTCTTCTGCGTACAGGTTCATTGCTTCTGCAACTTGCGCGCCGTGCCACATTACTTTTTTAGGCACACAACCAACGTTTACACAGGTACCGCCAAGGTCTTGAGCTTCGATAAGCGCTACTTTAGCACCGTACATTGCCGCACGGTTTGCTGATGCAATGCCGCCGCTGCCGCCACCGATACAGATATAATCAAAATGAGTCGCCATTACTTTCTCCAAGAGCTTATTAATTTTTGTCTGACAACAATTACATTGGGGTAGTGGGTGATGAACTCAACATCCCTAAATAAATTGTTACCTGCCTAAGCCTGTTGAAGTGACTTAAGCATGATCCGTTGTCCCTATCATAAATCGAGTCTAGCAATTTCCTAAATGGGAAAAAGTGACATTACTTATGACAAATAGCGATGAGAGGATAGCAAAGCGGAATAAGGCGCTATTCCGCTTGGTGTTTTTCATGCTTAGGGTAAGGAAAATTCATTAACCGCAGCAGCTTGATGTGCCACAGCCTGACTGGGCTTGCACGTCTTTACCATCCGCAAGATAAGTGTTGGTTAGGTAGAAATCGCTAAACAGCTGCACGAAGTCTTCCGATACTGTCTTCTCTACTAATCCTGATTCTAGGATGTGCTTTTGCCATGCCTGCATTTTTGGCAGACCACAGAAGAAGTCGTAACCAGAATGCGCTTTGACGATGGCAGCGCGATGCAGAAGCGGCAGCCAAGCCATGTCTACATTACTTAGTTCATCGGATTTAAAGAACTTGGTTTCACCAGACAGTTGGTTTTCTGCTTTTTGGAACGCTTTGATCAGTTTCTCTGCGCGCTCTTCAAAGGTTGCTTGGTCTTTACTGCCCATGGTGCCGCACTGAGGCAAGTAGTGTTTTGAACCTAGGTAGCTCCATGCGCGATCCAGTGCACGTTGTTCGTTTGTCACACCTTGCTCTAACGGACCGTATTCGTCTTCGATGTATTCGATGATCGCATCCGATTCAAACAGCGCCGTGCCAGACTCTGTCACCATCACTGGTACTTGACCGTTTGGTGAGATGTCTAGGAACCATTGTGGTTTGTCTTTTAAACTGATGTATTCAATCTCGTAAGGGATCTGCTTTGCTTCTAGTGCCGCAGTTACGCGTTGAACAAATGGGCAAATTTTAAAACTGATAATTTTAAGCATGGTCATTTCTCTCTATGGTTTAGCTTGTTTACATCCCTAAGACACAGTCAAAAAAGAAAAGACGAAGCGCAGACGATAATTTTTGAAAAAATAAATAAAAAAAAGCGCAATGAGGTCATCGTTGCGCTTTAAGGTTCTGAAATTCAGTGTTTTTTATTCTGGAACGATCCAGTCGACTTTCCAGTGGCCGGTTGCTGGCGCGATTGCTTCTTGCAGGAATGGCAGAATTTCTTTCATCTGGCTTTCCAGTTTCCACGGTGGGTTAATCACGATCATGCCCGATGCCGTCATGCCACGCTCGTTGGTGTCTGGAGAGACGCCCAATTCGATTTGCAGGATTTTGCGAATGCCAAGCCCTTCCAAGCCTTCAATCATGTCTTCGATATCACAGCGGTTTACCACTGGGTACCAAATCGCGTAGATGCCTGTTGCCCAACGTTTATGGCTTTGGAAAATCGCTTGCACGACGTCGCGGTACTCTTTCGCTAGCTCGTATGGTGGGTCAATCAGCACCAAACCACGACGTTCTTGCGGTGGCAGACTGCCTTTCAGACGCTTGAAGCCATCTTCTTTGTAGATGCTCACTTGACGATCGCGATGGAACTCTTGTTCCAGCAGTGGGTGATCGGCTGGGTGCAGCTCAGTCAGAACCATGCGGTCTTGTGGGCGGATTTGCGCACGTGCAACGCGCGGTGAACCAGGGTAGAAACGCAGCTTTTCACCGTTGTTCAATGTTTTGATTGAATCGATGTAGCTTGCGATCTCTTCAGGGATGTTTGAGTTATCCCAAATGCGCGCGATGCCTTGTTTGTATTCGCCCGTTTTTTCAGACCATTCGTGAGTCAGATCGTAGCGTCCCACACCCGAGTGGGTATCGTGATAAACAAACGGCTTATCTTTCTGCTTTAGTGCATCAAGAATGAGGCTTTGAACGATGTGTTTTACCACGTCAGCATGGTTGCCAGCGTGGAAGCTGTGGCGGTAACTTAACAAATTAAACTCTCGAAACACTCTTTGACTGAGTGTGGTCTGTGATTTTCGCGATATGGCGGTATTATACTCAAGTAACTTGAAGAAGTAGAACTTCGATTCAAATCAGTATCACTGATAGGGATTCGCTATTGAAATTTCTTTAAGTCACCCATACTTAGTATGAGTAAACAAATTGAACCTAAGTGGGATTGCACCGCTCCAATAGAGTGCGAAACCTGACTTAGGCATAACAAGACTCAAGGACAGAGTAAGCACTCTTTGACCGATTTGGTCATTGCTGCATCGAGAAAGGGAACGGAGATCCCCCCATCCATGTTGTTGGCTTGCCTGTGCATTGAGTTCGCCTACTGTTTTGCAAACACCAATAGATTCTTTGCAAATGCGAATAGGCAAATACAGAGCCAAAACACAAAAGGAATTATTCATGTCTAATCCACTTCTTACGTTTACGGATCTTCCTCCGTTTTCGCAAATCAAACCAGAACACATTAAACCTGCAGTGGAGCAGGCGATTGCGGATTGTCGTGCCAAGATTGACGAGGTACTTAAAGACAACGCAAACCCAAGCTGGACCAGTGTGATCGCGCCAATTGAAGAAGCGGATGACCGCTTAAGCCGCATTTGGTCACCAGTGGGTCACATGAACTCAGTAGTGAACAGTGAAGCGCTGCGTGAAGCGTATGAAAGTTGCCTACCAATCCTGTCTGAGTACGGTACTTGGGTTGGTCAGCACAAAGGTCTTTACGAAGCGTACAAAGCGATCAAAGCCAGCGAAGAATACGCGACGCTGACGCGTGCACAGCAGAAGACCATTTCGGATTCACTACGCGACTTCGAGCTTTCGGGCATTGGTCTACCATCAGACGAGCAACATCGCTACGGCGAAATCAGCAAGCGCATGTCTGAGCTGAGCTCAAAATTCTCCAACAACGTGCTGGATGCAACCATGGGTTGGACTAAGCACGTTGCCGACGAAAAAGACCTAGCGGGTATGCCAGAATCTGCACTTGCAGCAGCAAAAGCGGCAGCAGAAGCAAAAGAGCTTGATGGCTACCTAATCACGCTAGATATCCCATCTTACCTGCCAGTTATGACGTACTGTGATAACCAAGACCTACGTAAAGAAGTGTACGAAGCGTACGTAACGCGCGCTTCTGACCGTGGTCCAAATGCAGGCAAATGGGACAACACAGAAATCATCACTGAGCAGCTAAAACTGCGTCATGAAATCTCTCGTATGTTGGGTTTCAACACTTACAGCGAGAAATCTCTGGCAACCAAAATGGCAGAGAACCCAGCGCAAGTTCTTGGCTTCTTGAACGATTTGGCTACCAAAGCAAAACCACAAGGTGAGCGCGAAATCGAAGAGCTACGCCAGTTTGCGAATGCGGAATTTGGTGTTAGCGAGCTAAACGTATGGGACATTGCGTACTACAGCGAGAAGCAAAAGCAGCACTTGTTCCAAATTTCGGATGAAGAACTGCGTCCTTACTTCCCTGAATCAAAAGCAGTAAGTGGTCTGTTTGAAGTACTAAACCGTGTGTTTGGTATGACAGTGACAGAGCGTGAAGGCGTGGATACTTGGCACGAATCCGTGCGTTTCTTCGATATCTTCGATGGCGAAGGCACACTGCGCGGCAGCTTCTACCTAGATCTATACGCACGCGAACACAAACGTGGCGGTGCGTGGATGGACGATTGCCGTGGTCGTCGTGTAACGCTATCAGGCGAGCTACAAACACCAGTTGCTTACCTAACATGTAACTTCAACCGTCCTGTAGGCGACAAGCCTGCACTGTTTACGCACGATGAAGTGGTGACTCTGTTCCACGAGTTTGGTCACGGTATCCACCACATGCTGACGCAAGTAGAAACAGGCGCGGTATCGGGCATCAACGGTGTGCCTTGGGATGCGGTTGAGCTACCAAGTCAGTTCCTAGAAAACTGGTGTTGGGAAGAAGACGCGCTGGCGTTTATTTCTGGTCACTATGAGACTGGCGAACCGCTACCAAAAGCGATGCTAGACAAAATGCTAGCAGCGAAGAACTTCCAGTCGGCGATGGGCATCCTACGTCAGCTAGAATTCGGTTTGTTCGACTTCACTCTGCACACAGAATACGACCCAGAAGTGGGTGCTCGTGTGCTTGAAACCTTGGCAGAAGTGAAAGAGAAAGTGGCAGTTGTACCAGCGGTTGAGTGGGCGCGTTTCTCACATAGCTTTGGTCATATCTTCGCTGGTGGTTACAGCGCAGGTTACTACAGCTACCTATGGGCAGAAGTGTTGTCTTCAGATGCGTTCTCTCGCTTTGAAGAAGAAGGCATCTTCAACAAAGAAACCGGTCTAAGTTTCTTGAACAACATCCTAGAAATGGGTGGTAGTGAAGAACCAATGGAGCTATTTAAGCGCTTCCGTGGTCGTGAGCCAGAAATCGATGCGTTACTGCGCCATTCTGGTATCGCAGCGTAATCTCGATTGAGAATGAAAATGGGCAGCCAAGTGGCTGCCCTTTTTTATTTTCAGATTCGTTTTTTGTTTATTGATTCAACTTGTTATGGGTTTACGTTGCGATTGATTGGGTTTTGCAGTGAAATCAGCGTCTCGGTAGATTGCACTTCGTCGATCGCTTGAAGCTTATCAATCAATACAAATTGCAGCTCCTCAATTGACTTGCACATCAATTTAACGAATATGTTATACGCGCCCGTGGTGTAGTAAGCTTCTACCACTTCATCGAGAGCGTTGAGCTTTTCTAGTGCTGAGTGATAGTCGCGTGCAGCATTAAGGTTGATGCCAATAAAGCAACATACATCGTATCCTAGCTTTTTAGTATTGACGATAACCTCTGTTCCCTCGATGATGTCGGCCGCTTTCATTTTCTCGATGCGAACATGGATGGTGGCAGGGCTAACATCAAATTGCTTTGCCATCTCTGCATACGGCGTGCGTGCATCGGCCATCAGCGTTTTTAAAATGGCACGATCAAGGTCATCGAGTTTAGGTAGACTCGCGTTCATATTAGTAATTCCGTTAGGATATGAGGCTTTGAGTTCATTTTATACTCACCATGAATAGGATTCACAAGGTTTAAGCAGAGATAACCGAGAGTTGGCTCTGATATCACGGAGATGATGTGCAGGTTTTACTGATTTTTATTGCGATATGCTGGAGTAGCGTTGCCATCGCGCAAGAGCAAAAAGTTCTTGTTGTGCATTCCTATCATCAAGGCTTTTTCTGGACGGACTCTATTCAGAGGGGAATTGCGCAGCAAGTGGCTGATCGGTCGTTGGATATGCGCGTTTTGTATCTAGACTCGAAGCGCAACCAAAGCCCAACTTTTTTTCAACAGCTTGACTCTCTGTATCGCACTAAGCTGTCCAAAGAGCGTTTTGATGCGATTGTCGTTAGCGACAACAATGCGTTGGCATTAATGCAGCGTTTAGCGCCCGTAATTAAGGACACGCCAGTTATCTTTAGTGGTATCAACAATTATCATGCTTCACTTCATCAAAATCTTAACGCGACTGGCGTTATTGAAGATATTGATCTCGCTGCAAACCTAGAGCTGATTGAGCGACTGCACCCTAAATTCCAACAAATTCTGATTGTTAGTGACCACTCGGTTACTGGGGCAGCACTTAGAGCTCAGGTTGCCGATTTTCTCGAACAAACGCCCAAATATCGCCACAAAGTGGCACATCTTGTGCCAGATACTATCGATGAGCTCAAACAACAGGTGTCAGAATTAACCCAAGACAACGTTGTGTTGTTTTGGACTTACTATCGCGACAAATATGGCATTGTGAGTAGTGACCGGGACTGGCGTGAGGTGAACCAAGCTTCGAATGCACCTCTCTTTATGGTGCACGATGTCGGCTTAGGACATGGTGCTGTCGGAGGCGTAATCCAGAGTGGTTACCGACAGGGGTTTGAGGCAGCTCAACTGCTTGAGCAAGTGTTAGATAACCCTAAAGCACCGTTACCATCCGTAACAAAGAGCGAATCAGAAATCAAATTAGATTATCAATCGGTGGTTCGCTGGGGCCTTGGTGTAGAGCAAGAGCCGACGGCTGTATTTCTTAATAAGCCGATGCCATTTTCACAACGTTTTGCAAAAGAAATCAAAGTCTTTGGCAGCGTATTTGTGCTGATGTCCATTGTAATCTTGCTATTGAGTTATTACTTACAGCGTATCCGTCGTAGCGAAGCGTCTGCTCGCGAGGCTCAAACGATTTTAGAATCGGTTTTCGACCAAAGCATGCAGTATATGGGCATACTCGACCAACACGGTTTATTAAAATCCGGTAACGATCGTCTACAGTCTCTCCTCTATCATCAAGATTTACGACTCGATCGTCCACTGTGGCACCACAAGCACTGGAGTGTCGATGCACGCCAGAAAATATCTGAATTCTTTCAGAATCATCACCGACAAGTGACGACTTTTGAAGCGGATATTTGGAGTAAAGAGCATGGTGCGATGGTGTTGGAAGTTTCACTCAAGCCTTTCTCTCAGAAGGTCGGAAATGAAAACCAATACTTGTTCGAGGCGCGTGATATTACCAGCCGTAAACTTATGGAAGACAAGCTTTATCAGCGTGAAGCGAGCTTGCGTAATTACTACGAACAGCAACCAGTGATGATGGTGACATTGGACAGCAATAACTGCATCCAAGAAGTAAACCGCTTTGCTCAGCAACTGTTGGGATATCAACCGCTGGATATGCTTGGTCATCGCTTGCGGGAGTTTTATTCAGACGACAAGGCACTGTTTCCGCGTCAAGTTTTGCTTCAGCCAAACCATGTTGCCCATGGTGTGTGGCGAAGAGAGATAGAGTATCTTCATGCGGACGGTCATTCCGTCTGGGTTCGCGAAAATATTCGTCCGTTACGAGATTCTGACCAGTTACTGATCGTGGGTGAAGACATCTCAGAAACGAAAAAACTGGCCAAACAGCTAGAATATCAAGCACGTTATGACTTGTTGACCGACACTTACAATCGCAACCACTTCGAACTAGAGCTGCAAACCGCACTGCGAGAAGTGGAAAGTCATCGCCGTGTACACGCAATGTTGTATCTCGATCTTGATCAGTTGAAAGTGCTCAATGATACCGCGGGTCATGATGCTGGTGATGCGGCGATTCAGTTTTGTGCCAGTATGTTGGAAGAGGTCTTGCCTTATAGTGCCATTTTGGCACGAATGGGTGGTGATGAGTTTGCGGTACTACTCAAAGATTGTGGTGAGCATGGGGCGATCATGATTGCAAAATCGATCATCTCGACACTGAGTAAACAGCCATTCATTTGGGAAGATATTCGTTTGCATATGAGTTGCTCCGTTGGTATTCGGGTTATTGACCACACAGCTGAAACACCGCAAATGGTGCATGCACAAGCGGATTCAGCTTGTCATGTGGCCAAAGAGCTAGGGCGGAATCGCTACAATTTGTTTAGCCACGATAATGAAGAAGTACAGCAACGACAGCGAGAAATGCAAAGTGTTAATTTGGTACACGATGCTCTAGCTGGTCAACGTTTGGAGCTATTCGCGCAACGCATTCTTTGTCTACAGCACGAAGATTCGAAGATGAACTTTGAGATATTAGTGCGGATCCGCAATTCTCAAGGAGAATACATCTCTCCTGGTATCTTTATGCCAGCATCAGAGCGCTACAACATCGCTCACTGGATTGATAAACAAGTGGTGAATCAAACCTTGGAGTGGTTCGAGCAAAGACCAGAAAAGGTAGAGAATCTTGGACGATGCTCGATAAATTTATCTGGTCACTCAATGGGCAATCAGGAATTTATCGATTTTCTATTAGAACGTTTGGAAACGTCTTCTATGCCTTGCGATAAAATCTGTTTAGAGATCACTGAAACAGCGGCAATGCGTAACCTTGATCAAGCGATCGCATTTTTTACCAAAGTGAAAGCGCTTGGCTGCATGATTGCTTTGGATGATTTTGGATCTGGCCTATCTTCTTTTGGTTATTTAAAGAAACTTCCAGTAGACATCGTGAAAATTGACGGCCTATTCGTGAAAGATATGGATAAGAATGAAACAGATCGAGTCATGGTTCGTTCGATTAATGATCTTGCTAAACAGATGGGTAAAGTGACGGTCGCTGAGTTTGTTGAAAACAGCCAGATTATCGATCATTTACTAGAACTTGGTGTCGATTATGGACAAGGTTATGTTATCGGACATCCCAAACCTCTGGCGCAGTTAGTCGAAGAGCTTGAACAAGAGCGATCGTGCTAGAGTGAGTGAATAGGCTAGCCTAGCAATTCACCGGCCATTAGGTATACACTCAGCGCCAGTTAAACCGATTTTTACTGGAGCCTCCTTTTGCAACTGCAATTGATTTGTGAAGACCCATCTCAACAGTCTCACCTTGATGAACTCGCTGCGCGTTGGCAGCTTTCTCACACTGATGACAGTGACTTTGCCTTAGTCCTCACGACAGAGCGTTTAGAGCTGCGTAAAGTGGATGAGCCAAAGCTGGGTGCAATCTTTGTGGATTTGATTGGTGGTGCAGTAGGTCATCGTCGCAAGTTTGGTGGCGGTAAAGGTCAGGCAATTGCGAAAGCTGCGGGCTTGAACAAAGGTGCAACCCCCACAGTACTGGATGGCACAGCGGGTTTAGGGCGTGATGCGTTTGTATTGGCGTCGTTAGGCTGTAAAGTGCAAATGGTTGAACGTCACCCAGTGGTCGCTGCATTGCTGGATGATGGCTTGGCGCGTGCGAAACACGATCCAGAAATTGGCACTTGGGTATCAGAGCGCATGTCTTTGATTCACGCTTCTAGCCATGATGCGTTGGAACAATTGGCGCAAGATAAAGACTTCGTTCAGCCAGATGTGGTTTATCTCGACCCGATGTACCCACACCCTGAAAACAAAAAGAAATCGGCATTAGTAAAGAAAGAGATGCGCGTATTCCAATCTTTGGTCGGTGCAGATCTTGATGCAGATGGTTTGCTGGCACCAGCAATGGCATTGGCGAGCAAGCGTGTGGTGGTCAAGCGCCCTGATTATGCGGACTGGCTTGATGAGCAAAAGCCAAGCATGGCAATCGAAACCAAAAAGAACCGTTTCGATGTGTATGTGAAGGCGTCAATGGCGTAATTCGACTAAACGTCTGACGACAAAAAACTTCTTCTCACAGCGCCTGATTTGGCGCTGTATTTGTATCTGGCGTTTGCTCCGCTTATTGATACTTTTCTCTTGCTAATTCGGCATACTGACTGTATATCTAACTAAGAATTATTATTATTTCACTTGTGTGATGCCGTAGAGTAAAACAGTCGAGAATTGGGAAGCTGGAGTAGTAGCATGGCGAAACGTTTATGTAAGATGAGCCGCAAACAGATTGCTGAGAGTCTGGGTGATATTCACCGCCTAGTTGTGGCACCTAAGTTTGTCTGCCGTTCTTGTGCTCGCTCTTCTGCCTCGAAAGATACCTTATGTAAGCCAGCCGCGATTCCTCCTCAAAAATGCCAAGATAAGCCGTTGTCTGAACAGCAAGCATGTGGTTTGTTGGCAGAGGCGCTACCAACTCCCTCCCTTACACAAGATACGCCAATCATTATGGCGCCTGAGCAAAGCGCAGAGAAAGCGGCGATCGTGAAGCGCGTAGTGGAACGAGTGAAAGAGAAAAAATTGGCAGCGAAAGTAGCAGCCGTAACCCCTGCCACTCAGCTAGAGACGTCAGCGATGTTTGATTTATCAGATAAGAAAGCGCTGAAAAAGGCGAAAAAAGCGGTTAAGAAACACTATAAGCAGCAGAAGAAATTGCTTAAATTAGCCAAAAAGCAGCAAAAATTGCTCAAACGCCAGCGCAAGCTTGAAGCGCGTAATGCCAAACTTGAGGTGCTGCTACCAACACCACCTAATGCGTTGATGAGCACAAGCTCGCAAGCCAAAGTGCATTAATCGAATCAACAAAAAACGCTCTCCAACTGGAGAGCGTTTTTTTTATGGTTGGAATGTTTGTTGGGATCGATGTGTTACTTGTTGGCGTAACTCATCTCTACGCGCTTTTTCACCCAAGTCTCATTGATCCACAGCGACAGCATGATGATCGCGCCGCCAATAGCAAGTCGCGTCACATCAACATCGCGGTTCCAAATCACGATATTCACAATCAATCCAGCAGGGACAAGCGCGTTGTTCATCACCGCAAGTGCGCCAGCATTGACCATAGTCGCGCCTTTGTTCCACGCAAAGTAACCAAAGCCTGATGCGATCAAGCCTAGGTACGTCAAAATACCCCATTGTGTTGCTGTCGTTGGCATCTTGTCTAAGTTACCCATTAGAGCAAAAGCAACGGTCGCCACGCACAATGCACCTAAGTAGAAATAACCAAACACCGTATGCTGCGGCAGATCCACCGGTTCGGTTTCCATAATGTACTTGTAGCCGACCTGACCGATGGCAAAACACAGGTTTGCCCCTTGTACGACCAAAAATCCCATCAAGAAGTTTTCATTGATGCCTGCAAACTTAATCCACGCCGCGCCTAGCACCGCAATTGCAGCGGTAACCAAATACCAAGGCGAGAAACGACCTTTCAAGAAGTCATAAATCAAGGTGACATAAATAGGCGTAAATACGGTGAACAGCAGTACTTCTGGTACAGAAAGGAGTAGGAAAGATTGGTAGTAGAAGCAATACATCAAACCGAGCTGGAAGCCGCCGACGATCATCAGTTTTGCGATCAGAGACTTGCTTACGCCACGGAATTTTAAGAAAGGAATGAAAACGAGGCTCGCCAACGCAACGCGCATGAAAACGGAGAACCAAGAATCGACCTGACCGGCTAGGTAAACGCCGATCAGGCTAAATGAAAATGCCCAAAGCAGGGTAACTGCAGATAGATAAGCCATGGATGAGAATCTTTATCAACAACAAATGTGCCCGCAGTCTAACCAAGTTTTAAGGTCACGCCAATGCAAATTAGTCTTTTAGCGGTACGACCAGCATGTCGACGGGTGAGCAGTTAATGAGCTGACGAGTCGATGAGAGAATCTTGCTCCAGAAGTCTTGGTGATGACCACAAACGACCAAATCGATACTGTAGTCTTGAATGGTATCGCACAGTTCGTTACTTAAATCACCGCTACCAACCAAAGTATGCGTGATTGGGTATCCCGCATATTCCTCAAAGTTGGCCAATTGTGTGCGCGACGCTTCCATTGCTTGGTGTTGCGCCTCCGCCATATTGATATCGATAAGCCCGGTGTAAAGCTCGGCGTAATTCACATCGATATGAATGAAAGAGACTTTCGCATCCAGAGGTTTAGCCAGTGATACGGCTTTCTTAATCAACACTTTACTGTCGTCTGATAGGTCAACTGCCACAAGTATGTGTTTGTAACTCATATTGCCATCTCCTTGATAAGGTCATACTGTCAGATTAGCACTAAGTCTAAGATAATTTTGCTGAAGTGATCTCATATCAATCTAGTAGGTAGAATCTCATGGCAAAGGAATCATGTTATAGTGGCGTTATACCCAAGTGACTTTGTTGTCTTTGAACCATCTCTTTTGAGGTCATTTGGGTATATTGCATGCACATAAATAGGAGTTAACATGCTGTCTCAAACTATGGTTGAACAATTGAATGAGCAAATTAACCTAGAATTTTTCTCATCCAATCTATACTTACAAATGAGTGCTTGGTGTGAAGACAAAGGTTTTGAAGGTGCGGCTGAATTTTTACGCGCTCACGCCGTAGAAGAAATGGAGCACATGCAACGTCTTTTCACTTATGTGAGTGAAACTGGCTCAATGCCAATCCTAGGTGCAATTGAAGCACCAAAGCATGATTTTGCGAGCCTAGGTGATGTTTTCCGTGAAACCTATGAACATGAGCAAATGATCACGGAAAAAATCAACAAACTAGCGCATGTTGCATTTACAAGCCAAGACTACTCAACGTTTAACTTCCTACAGTGGTACGTGGCTGAACAGCACGAAGAAGAGAAGTTATTTAAAGGGATTTTAGACAAGATCGAATTGGTTGGTGAAGATGGTAAGGCATTGTTCTTCATCGATAAAGATCTAGCACAAATGGCAAAAGAAGGTTCATCTTCAATCATGGATGCTCCAGCTGCATAACGCGTTCTCAACGCGATAAGTAGCGGGTAAAGGACGAAGCATTGGTCGTCTTTTTCTCTTGAGCATCATTGAAGATGTAGGGAGGAAAAGATGATCAGTGGAGACACAATCTTATTTGCGCTAATGGTTGTAACGGGACTGAATATGGTTCGTTACTTAACCGCTCTTCGTTCTCTAATTTACATCATGCGTGAAGCACATCCTTTGCTGTATCAGCAAGTGGATGGTAATGGATTTTTCACTACTCATGGCAACGTCACCAAACAAGTGAGGTTGTTCCATTACATTAAAAGTAAAGAATATGACCATCACCACGATGAGATCTTTACGGGTAAGTGTGAGAGGGTACGTGGACTCTTCATTTTATCGACCGCTTTACTCGGTGTAACCCTACTGGCTGCCTTCATTCTATAAGCCAGCAAGCAATGCTTGGAATTTAAGCGCTTTTCCCGCTCGACTTTTGTCGTTAGAATAGCGCCCGCAGAAAGCAAGGATGTGCATTACGCACATCCTTTTTTATTTTTGGACTTATATACCCCAAGTCATTCTCGCTGAACCAAGCATCTTGAGGTTACTTGGGTATAAACCAATTTAAATAAGTAATTGAGCGTTACCGATGAGTAAGAAATTTGATGTTGTTGTAATTGGCGCTGGCGCGGCAGGTTTGATGTGTGCTGCGGAAGCAGGTAAGCGCGGACGCAGTGTGCTCGTGCTGGATCATGCGAAAAAGCCAGGACGTAAAATCCTTATCTCAGGTGGTGGTCGTTGTAATTTCACTAACTACGATGTTTCCGCAAACAACTACTTATGCCAAAACCCGCATTTCGTGAAATCGGCGCTGTCGCAGTACACCAACTGGGACTTTATTTCGATGGTCAGTAAGCATGGCATCGAGTTTGAAGAGCGCGATCACGGACAGCTATTCTGTGTTGACGCGTTTACCGCAAAAGACATCGTTAAGATGCTACTAGCAGAATGCGACATGCCAAACATCCAACAACGCTACCAATGTGATGTACATTCGATCGAGAAAACCGATGCGGGCTTCCGTCTGCATGCGGGTACTGAAAATATCGAATGTGAATCTTTGGTGGTTGCCACCGGCGGTCTGTCGATGCCTAAGCTTGGCGCGACGCCATTTGGCTACAAGATTGCTGAGCAGTTCGAGCTTCCAGTGATTACCACTACGGCAGGTCTAGTGCCGTTTACGCTGCATAAAGAAGACAAAGAAGATTTCGCTGAGCTATCGGGCATTGCGATTCCAGCAGAAATCACCGCGCAAGACGGCACCATGTTCAAAGAAGCGCTGCTGTTTACTCACCGCGGCTTATCTGGTCCATCGGTTCTGCAGATTTCTTCGTTCTGGAAAGCGGGTCAGAAGGTGACAATTAACCTCGTGCCAAACGACGACATCGCAGAGTTGCTAGAACGCAGCCGTGAGAAGCATCCGAACCAATCCCTAAAGAATACACTGGCGAAAGTGCTGCCAAAGCGTTTAGTTGAAGTGCTGATCGAGCGTAAAGAATTAGCAGATAAACCACTTAAACAGTTCAACCCGAAAGAGATGGCAACCATCGTTGAGCGTTTAGAGAACTGGGCTGTGGCACCAAACGGTACGGAAGGTTACCGCACTGCCGAAGTTACCTTAGGCGGCGTAGATACTGATCACCTGTCTTCAAAAACCATGGAATGTAAGAACATCAAAGGCTTGTACTTCATTGGCGAAGTGATGGATGTGACTGGCTGGTTAGGTGGTTATAATTTCCAGTGGTGTTGGTCGAGCGGCTTTGTCGCGGGTCAGTGGGTGTAATTAGATCGAATAAAAAGACCGAGCTAGTGCTCGGTCTTTTTATTAATGAAACAGCCTTTCTGGCAGTACTGGAGCGCTAAATCGGTAGCCTTGCCCGTACAAACATCCTTTCTCTTTTAGATATTTTGCTTGTTCGTCTGTTTCAATACCTTCTGCGACTACTTTCAATGACAAGCTATTGCTCATTGCGATGATGGCATCAACAATGGCTTTACTATCTTCATTACTTGGCACATCAGAGACGAATGAACGGTCTACTTTGAGCTTAGTAATAGGTAAGCCTTTTAGGTATGACAATGAAGAGTAGCCAGTACCAAAGTCATCCAGTGAAATCTCAACGCCGAGCTCTCTTAGTTGGTTTAACGACTCAATGGCATGTCGCGGGTCGTTCAACAAAAAGCTCTCGGTAATTTCCAGATCCAACAAGTTTGCGGGAAATTGAGTGCGTTCGAGAATGTCTTTCAATCGCTCAATAAAGCCGTTTTTTTGCAGTTGAAGTGCTGAAACGTTGATCGCCATTTTTCCAAAGGCGATGCCTTTATCTAACCAGTATCGGCCTTGTTTGCATGCTTGCTCCATGACCCAAGGACCAATCACTTGAATCAAACCTGTTTTTTCAGCGATCGGGATGAAATCCGCTGGAGAAACTTGGCCAAGTTCTGGATGTTTCCAACGTAGTAGGGCTTCTACGCCGATTAGGCTTTTATTACTGAGTTGATATTGTGGCTGATACACGAGATACAGTTCGTCTTTCTCAATGGCTTCGTGCAAAGCAGATTGTAGGCGGACGTGAGATACCGACTTATCGGTTAGCTCTGGAGAATAGAAAGCATAACCATTTCGTCCATTCTTCTTAGCAAGGTACATAGCCGTATCGGCATTTTTAAGTAAGGTTTCACTGTCTCGACCATCTTCAGGGTAGAGCGCAATACCGATGCTGGTTGATACTCTCAGTGATTCGTGGTTTGCCAATGAAAAAGGCTTTTTGAAGACAGTGAGAATGTCTTTAATCGTCGTGATTAGGTGCTCATTGTCATCGATCTCTGGCAAAATGATCACGAATTCATCACCACCAATTCGAGCTACATGAGCCGATAGATCAAGGACATGTTGCAGTCTTTCCGCAAGTTTTGTTAGCAATTGGTCGCCACAAAAATGACCTAAGCTGTCATTGATATGCTTGAAGTGGTCAATATCAAGGAATAGCGTAGCAAAAGACTGTTGGTTTTTTTGTCCGCTTTCAATGTGTTGTTCTAGCAGAGTGATTAGGTGTGTACGATTTGGCAGATTAGTGAGCGGATCATAAAATGCCATGCGTTGAAGCTTCTCTTCATGCGCTTTGCGAACGGTAATATCTTCAAATACGCAGATATAATTAATCAGATGATTCTTATCATCTTTTACTGCACTGATGGTCGCTAACTGCGGATAGATACACCCATCCTTTTTGCGATTGATAAATTCGCCTTTCCATTGTCCTTTTGTTTCTAGTTGATGCCACAGCTCTTGATAAAATCGGTCATCATGATGTCCAGAACGAAGAATATTAGGGTTTTTTCCTATCACTTCTGCGGCTGAGTAACCCGTGATATGAGTAAATGCGCTGTTAACGTCTAAGATATTGGCACGACGATCGGTGATCACCATCCCTTCTTGAGAGTTATTGAATATCTTTGAAGCGAGAGAAAGTTGCGTTTCTATCATCTTCCTGCGGGTAACGTTGCGTGTCATACCCAAAATACCAATCAGCTCACCAGCATGGTTGCGGACGGGGGATTTGATGGTTTCTAGCCAAGTCGGGTTATTGTTGTCATCAATCAAAGAGCACTCTTCAACAGTGTTTTGGCTGCCTGTCGCGATCACCAACTGGTCGGTATCGATGAACTTTTCCGCGCGAGCTTGGCTAAATAACTCAAAGTCGTTTTTCCCGACAATGTCATTGCTGGTCATGTTCCATGCTTGTTCCACACTGCGATTGGTCAAAGAGTAGCGGCCATCAATGCTCTTTATCCATGTATGATCATCAAGACAATCAACAAACTCTTGCAAGCTTGGTAGCAGCGACGTGTCTTGGTGCAGGTGTCTTGATTGCTCGCGATGAAAGCAAGTGCCCGCATCAAAGCTAATGCGCCCTGCGAGTGAAGATAGCCAGCCCTCTAACTCAGCGCAGTTATGGTTATCATGAACAAGAGCAATCGCTGCAAATAGCGTTTCATCGGGCAACCAGATAGGGCAGTAGCTTAATACTTGATTGGCAAAGCTGATACTTTCTACAGTTAAACTTGGGGGTTGGAAATCGCTTGTTGCAGAAGCGAGCTGGACAGCAATATCGCGACTGTGCCCAGTGGTGGTTTTAACTTCACTTAACTGCCATTGGCGAGTGTAGCTAAAAGTAAATAACTGACCTTGGGCTTGATAAGCTTGGCAGCACTGCTCAAGGGCTGCTTGCCAAGTATTAAGTTGGTCTGGTGAAATTGCAAAGCGAAACATATTAAATTAATTATCCTGACATGCCCCTGTTTGGCGCGCTACCACGTGCACCAATATGAGTAGTTAATTTGGGGCTTTGGTTATATCGTATCCAAAGCCCCCATAAATCCAAGTCAAGAATGAGAGATAAGATGAGTAATTTGTTAGCTATCTCTCTTTTTAACGAAATTGCATTTGGTTTTGTAAAGTTTCGCTTTATTTATTGCTGGGGCTCTGAAAGCTGCTTTTTGCCAAATTTTACTTGTTGGATCACCAAGCCGCTGATGATCAGCACTAAGCCAATCAAAGTGGATGGGTGAATCTCTTCACCAATGATGGTCGCAAGCAGCATGAGCGAGATGAATGGTGAAGCGAAAATCAGGTTGCTGATGCGTGCGGTGTTCTCGGTGAGCTTGAGTGCCGTTAGCCACAACACGAAGGTCACGCCCATCTCAAACAGGCCAACATAAGTCACTGCCGCCCAACCTTTCGCGGTGATTTGGCTCCAGTCTGCGCCTTCATAAATGCTTAAACCAATCGCAAACGGAATCGCGACCAGAAAGCCCAATAGCACGCCCACCACTGGATCGGCTTTGTTTTTGGTGTTGAGAATCCAGTAACTTGCCCAAAGTAGTGTTGAAAGTAGCGCTAATCCCACACCAAGCGGACTTTCGAATTCCAGTCCGAGCACGTTGCCTTTGGTGGCAATTACGATGACACCCAAGTAACTAAAGCCACAAGCAATCCAGTCTTTATTGCGGATCTTCTGACCCAAGAAAACCGCCGCCATCAAGGTGAGCGTGATCGCCCAACTGTAGTTGATCGCCTGTGCTTGGGAGGCTGGCAGTAAGTCGTATGCTTTAAACAAGATAAGGTAGTACGCCAGCGGGTTAATCAATCCAAGCAGCAAGTAGTACCAAGGGTTGGAAAGGAACGTCGAGCTGAGCTGATTCAACTTCCCCTGCACACCACATACCATGATGAGTGCGATGGCCGAGACAATACTCGCCATGGTCAGCATCTGAATCGGTGTGAATTCCGCCAAAGTCAATTTAAATGCGGTCGCTACTGTTGACCAAAGTAATACCGCTGATAGCCCAAATCCTAGGGCGCGACGCTCGTTCATGATGCCTCTGTGTGATGATGTACCGCTCATCGCTGTTGGTTTGAGCTAGTGTGAGAATGTTGTATGGAGCACCTAGTGTATGCGAGGATTTTTCATCCAACAAACTGGACATTTATCCAGTGTGTAAATACCATTATTAGAGATAAAAAACACAGGCTAACTCGCTATTATGCAATGGATTCTTGAGCATCAATCTCTCATTCTGTCTTCTCTTTTTACCGCGACTATTAGCGGCATTGCAGTGGGTTGGTGGGTCAAACAACGTTTTGCCACGCAAACCCAGCTACTTGAACAACAGCTCTTTTCTGAAAAACAACTTCATCAACAACAACTTGAGCAAGTGAAGCAAAGCCTTGCTGAGGCGCAGCAAGAACTAGATGAACTCGATGATGAACGCGATAAAGCAGCATTCGAGGTGCGCCAAACTCACGGTAAATTGATGGCGGCGATGGAAAAGCTGCGTTACTTCGAAGCAGTGAAGCAAGAGCGTCAGCAGTATTTTGATGAGCTAGGGCAGATGCGTGAGCACAAATCGCGTCTTGAAACACAACTTGGTGAGCAGCAAGCGCGCCACGAGCAAATCAACCAAGCCAATGCAGAAAAACTGCAAATTCTTGAACAAGCAGAAGTGCGTTTGAAGCAGCAATTTGAACACCTAGCGAATCAGTTGTTTGAAGAGAAAACCGCCAAAGTCGATATGCAAAACCGTCAGAGCTTGGAAGGTTTGCTGTCTCCACTAAAAGAGCAGCTGGAAGGGTTCAAAAAACAAGTTAACGACAGCTTTAGCCAAGAAGCCAAAGAGCGTCACACCTTGGTGCATGAGTTGAAGAACCTGCAACGCTTGAATGAGCACATGACCCGAGAAGCGGTCAATCTGACTCAAGCTCTGAAAGGTGACAACAAGCAGCAGGGCAACTGGGGTGAAGTGGTTCTGGCTCGTGTCTTGGCGGAGTCTGGTTTGCGTGAAGGGCATGAGTATCAAACTCAGGTGAGTTTGCAAAACGAAGCGGGCAAACGCTATCAACCGGATGTGATTGTTCACTTACCGCAAAACAAGCAAGTGGTGGTCGATTCGAAAATGGCGCTGGTGGCATACGAGCGCTACTTCAACGCAGAGAACGACGTTCAACGAGAGCAGGCGCTGAGCGATCACTTAGCCGCGCTGCGCGCGCACATCAAAGGTTTGAGCCTTAAAGATTACCACCAGTTAAAAGGCATCCAGAGCTTAGACTACGTGCTGATGTTTATTCCGGTGGAACCTGCATTCCAAGTTGCAATTCAAGCTGACCCGAGCTTGGTTAAAGACGCAATGGAACAAAATATTATTTTGGTCAGTCCTACCACTTTGCTGGTGGCGCTACGTACGATAGATAACTTGTGGCGTAACGAGCGCCAAAACGAAAACGCCCAACTGATCGCTGAACGCGCTGCGAAGTTGTATGACAAACTACGCTTGTTTGTAGACGATATGGAAGGGCTGGGCGGCGCATTAGACAAAGCCAACCAAACGTACCAAGGCGCGATGAATAAGTTGGCGACAGGGCGCGGCAACGTGATCCGTCAGGCGGAAAGCTTTAAGCAACTCGGGGTTGAGGTAAAACGTCCTATTTCTCCTGATCTTGCCCAGTTAGCGCAGAGTGAGTCATTTTCGGAAAATGCTTCTTTAGTAGAAAGACATCCGGCTGAGGATAAAGTAAACTAATCGCCCGCAGTACAGTGGGCGACTATATTTGTCAGCAACCGCCCCGAAGTGAGAAAGTGCTGCCCAAGAGGAATCAGAATGACGGACACAAGCGTGCAATCAAATACAGCGTTAGAAAATGACACTACCCACTTTGGTTTTACCACCGTGGCAAAAGACGAAAAAGTGACCAAAGTTGCCGAAGTTTTCCACTCAGTGGCAGCAAAATACGACATCATGAATGACCTGATGTCAGGTGGCGTTCATCGCCTTTGGAAGCGTTTTACTATTGATTGCAGTGGCGCTCGTCCGGGACAACGTGTTCTTGACCTAGGTGGTGGTACTGGCGATTTAACGGCGAAATTCTCGCGCATTGTAGGCGATCAAGGCCACGTAATCCTAGCGGACATCAACAACTCAATGCTGAATGTAGGTCGTGACAAGCTACGCGACAACGGCATTGTAGGTAACGTGCATTACGTGCAAGCGAATGCAGAAGAACTGCCTTTTCCAGATGATTACTTTGACGTGATCACTATCAGCTTCTGTCTACGTAACGTAACTGATAAAGACAAAGCACTGCGCTCTATGTTCCGCGTATTGAAGCCAGGTGGTCGTTTGTTGGTGCTTGAGTTCTCAAAACCAATCCTAGACCCGCTATCAAAAGTGTACGACGCGTACTCATTCCACCTATTGCCAAAAATGGGTGAACTAGTAGCGAACGACGCAGACAGCTACCGTTACCTAGCTGAGTCTATCCGCATGCACCCAGACCAAGATACGCTGGAAGGCATGATGAAAGAAGCAGGCTTCGAAAACACCAAATACTACAACCTAACGGGTGGTATTGTGGCGCTGCACCGCGGCTACAAATTCTAAGGATAAGCGGTATGCCATTTGAACCTCTTATCACAGCCGTTATTGAAACGACATTAAATACGCTGATTAAAGACGATCCTGAATTGGGTCGTCGTTTGTCACGTCTTAAAGGTCAGGTGATTCAAATTCATCTGAAAGAAATCAATAAGACGCTGACGTTCATCTTCAGCCAGCAAATCGATGTTTTGGGTAATTACGAAGGTCAGCCAGATTGTTATCTGTCGTTGAATCTAAGCGTACTGCCTGAGTTGCGCGATCAAGCCAACATCACCCGCCTTATCAAGCAAGACAAACTTGAGCTTGAAGGTGACATTCAATTGGCACAGAAATTCTCTCAATTGATGGTGGATTGCAAACCTGATATCGAAGAATGGTTGTCTCGCGTGACAGGTGATGTCGTGGCACATACTTTTGTGCAAGGCACCAAAAACGTCGGTGGTTTCTTTGCTTCTCAAGCAGAAAAACACCAACGCCATCTTGCTCAAGTAGTAACAGAAGAGTGGAAACTGGCGCCAGCACCGCTAGAAATTGCTCATTTCTGTGACCAAGTGGACGACCTTCGCAGCCAAGCTTCTCGCGTTGAAGCGCGCCTAAACGCACTACTAAACAAGTTCGATTCGGATAAGCCTGCGCTGGAGAACTCATGACGCCAGCAGAAATAAAGCGCTTATACCACATCATTAAAGTTCAGCTGGAATACGGCTTGGATGAGTTGTTGCCCGATCATCAACTGACCAAAGCGCCGCTTTTGATGCGCAAAAGCCTATTCTGGATGAAGAACAAGCACCCAGAAAAACCACTGGGTGAACGCCTTCGTCTCGCTCTGCAAGAACTTGGTCCGGTTTGGATTAAGTTCGGTCAGATGATGTCGACTCGCCGTGACCTTTTCCCACCGCATATCGCTGATCCTCTTGCGCTTTTGCAAGACCAAGTTGCGCCATTTGATGGGCAGTTAGCGAAAGAACAAATGGAACTCGCTCTGGGCGGTCCATTAGAAAACTGGTTTACTGAATTTGATATCAAACCGTTAGCGTCTGCGTCGATTGCTCAGGTGCATACAGCGCGATTAAAAGACACTAACCAAGAAGTGGTATTAAAGGTCATCCGTCCAGATATTCGTCCGGTCATTGATTCAGATCTAAAACTGATGCACCGAATGGCGCGTATAGTCGCCGGAGCGATGCCTGAAGCACGTCGTTTGAAACCAGTTGAAGTGGTTCGCGAGTATGAAAAAACCTTACTTGATGAACTCGATTTGCGTCGTGAAGCGGCGAACGCGATTCAACTGCGTCGCAACTTCGAGGGCAGTGAAGAGCTTTACGTACCAGAAGTTTTTCCTGACTTTAGTAATGAAACTGTCATGGTTTCTGAGCGAATATATGGCATCCAAGTCTCTGATATTGAAGGCTTGGAAGCAAATGGCACCAATATGAAATTGCTCGCGGAACGCGGTGTGAGTGTGTTCTTCACTCAGGTGTTCCGAGACAGCTTTTTCCATGCCGACATGCACCCGGGCAACGTGTTCGTTAAACCGGAGCATCCAGAGAATCCGATGTGGATTGGGCTGGATTGCGGGATCGTTGGTACACTTAATAGTGAAGACAAACGCTATCTGGCGGAAAACTTCCTCGCTTTCTTCAATCGTGACTACCGCCGCGTAGCGGAATTGCACGTTGATTCGGGGTGGGTACCTGCCGATACCAATGTCGATGAATTTGAATTTGCGATTCGCATTGTGTGTGAGCCAATCTTTGCTAAACCACTGTGTGAAATCTCTTTCGGTCACGTACTGTTGAACCTGTTCAACACTGCGCGTCGATTCAATATGGAAGTGCAGCCGCAGCTTGTATTGCTACAAAAAACGCTGTTGTACGTCGAAGGACTGGGTCGCCAGTTGTACCCGCAACTAGATTTGTGGGAGACCGCGAAACCTTTCCTTGAAGAATGGATGATGAACCAAGTCGGTCCGCAAGCTTTAGTGAATGCCATTAAAGACCGTGCGCCGTTTTGGGCAGAGAAGTTACCGGAACTGCCGGAGCTGCTTTACGATAGCCTTAAACAAGGTAAAGCCATGAATCAACGCATGGATCAGCTTTACCAAGGTTACCGTCAGAGTAAGCGTCAGCAGGCGACAGGAAAGTTTTTATTTGGTGTTGGAGCCACTTTAGTCGTATGCTCGGCAATATTGGTGGATAACGCTTATGAGCAGCTATCGATGGCCTGCGGTATCGCAGGGGTCACATTTTGGTTGCTTAGTTGGCGAGCTTATCGTCGATAGACGTTAAACTCTTGAAATAAATTTGTTTAAAGACCCGAGGTAAAAAGAATGGGTGGTATCAGTGTTTGGCAACTTCTAATCATTGCTGTAATTGTTGTATTGCTATTCGGAACTAAGAAACTACGCGGTATCGGTGGCGATCTGGGTGGTGCCGTTAAGGGCTTCAAAAAAGCAATGAGCGAAGATGAGCCTGCGAAGAAAGACGACAAAGACGCAGACTTCGAGCCAAAAAGTCTAGAAGAGCAGCAAAAGAAAGAAGCAGCTCCTGAATCGAAAAAAGACAAAGAGCAGGCGTAAAACGTGTTTGATATCGGTTTTTGGGAACTGGTATTAATATCTGTTGTTGGTCTGGTTGTTCTTGGTCCCGAGCGTTTGCCACATGCCATCCGCAGTGTCTCTCGTTTTGTCGGAGCAGCGAAGAGTATGGCAAACAGCGTCAAAGACGAGTTGTCACACGAGCTGAAAGTTCAAGAACTGCAAGAAAACTTGCGCAAAGCTGAGCAAATGGGGATGGATGATCTATCTCCTGAGCTGAAATCTTCAGTCGAAGAGTTGAAGAAAGCGGCGCAATCTGTAAACCGCCCTTACGCGGAGCCAACCAAATCAGAAGCGGAGCCTAAACAAGAGGCACCTGCGACTGAAACCGTTGAGAAAGCGGAAGAGATTAAGGTTACAGCGGCAGATAAGAAAGCCGAATAGTCTCATTAGGAGGAGCTACTAGTGATTGGTAGCTCCTTTTTGATCAGGTTTTAAAAAAGAGGTTTGCCATGTCTACCGTCGAGCAGACACAACCTTTAATTAGTCATTTATTAGAACTTCGCAACCGACTGCTCAAAGCCATTGCTGCAGTATTGGTGGTGTTTGTTGGACTAATTTACTTCTCTAACCACATCTATGAGTTTGTCTCAGCGCCTTTGGTAGAGCGTCTACCTGAAGGTGCCACGATGATTGCTACTGATGTGGCTTCACCGTTTTTCACGCCTTTGAAGCTAACCTTGATTGCTTCGGTGTTTATTGCGGTGCCGTTTATCTTGTACCAAGTGTGGGCATTTGTTGCGCCAGGCTTGTACAAGCATGAACGTCGATTGATCATGCCACTGCTGTTCTCGAGCTCACTGTTGTTCTATTGCGGCGTGGCGTTTGCCTACTTCGTGGTATTCCCGCTGGTGTTTGGTTTCTTTACTGCTATCTCTCTTGGTGGGGTAGAGTTCGCAACCGACATCTCGAGTTACCTTGATTTTGTTCTGGCGCTGTTTATGGCGTTTGGTATTGCGTTTGAAGTGCCTGTAGCAATTATCTTGCTATGTTGGACTGGCGCAACCACACCACAAGATCTGAAAGAGAAGCGCCCATACATTATTGTGTGTGCGTTTATTGTCGGCATGCTATTGACGCCGCCGGATATGATCTCGCAAACCCTACTCGCAATTCCGATGTGTTTGCTGTTTGAGGTGGGTTTGTTCTTCGCGCGTTTCTACACACGTAAAGATGACGAACAAGAAGAAGTGGAAGAGTAAGCTTGAGGTTATATGCCTGCGCCTTTCATTAATCGAATATAGAGCCCTGCTTTTTGCAGGGTTTTTCGTATTGGAAGAAGGAGTACGGAGGTGTTAGTGCTGACAATGTTATGCAATAGAAAACCCCATAATGTAGAAGGCCGTCGAAAAACTGTTAGGTAGTTATAAACGCTCATAGCATTTACAGACTTAAGTAGTGGAGTGAATTAGTATCCGGTGAATAACAAGGAAAGTAAGTTAATGAATCTATTGATATCTTTAGGAGTTTCTCGTGGCCGGTAAGAAATTTATGACATATATCCTGACTTATTGTTTTGTCTTTTTTTCCAGTTCTAGCTTTGCAATCGATAACCCTGATGCTGTTGATTATACCCAACGGTATTTGGAAGTTGTGAGTCAATACGAGAGTCAGTTGAATGCAATAGATTCAACAGGTGTTGATGTGTTGGCAAAATACTCTAACTATATGGATTTTCTGGATTCAGAATTGAACAACGCCTATGGTTTGGCTAGAGAAAAAATACCTTCAAAAGAATTTGATAACTTAAAGCAATCACAACGTCAGTGGATTAAATATCGCGATGCAGAATTTGAGTTTATTGATGTTAATTGGGTACAAGAAAACTTTGGTACTTCCTCAAGGTTATCGCGATTCCATTACAAAGCGAGCGTAATTAAATCGAGAACGACCCAACTGTATGATTATGTGAAGAACTACTAGGTTTGGTCGGTTGATTGAAGCGGTCAACGGTTTGCCGCTTCAATATGATTATCTAAAGATGGCCTTATGATAGAGCAAACAACTTTTCTGCATTATTAGTGGTGATGCGATCCACTTCCTCAATTGGCACTTCAAGCAATTCCGCTACGCGTGCTGCCACCAACGAAGTATAAGCCGGCTCGTTACGTTTACCACGATGTGGTACAGGCGCTAGGTATGGGCAGTCTGTTTCTAGAATTACCCAGTCCATATCCAGATGCGGGATGACCTTATCCATACCACCATTTTTAAACGTAGAGACACCACCCAGACCTAAGTGGAATCCTAGCTCGTTGATCGCTTGCGCTTCTTCTACGCTACCGCCAAAACAGTGGAATACACCACGTAAGCGACCGTCTTGTTCTTGACGAAGTAAGATCAGTGTTTCTTCAATAGAGTCACGTGTATGGATAACGACAGGTAAATCCATCTCTTTAGCCCAGTTTAACTGAGTCACAAACGCCATCTCTTGCTCTGCGCGGAAAGTTTTATCCCAGTAAAGATCGATACCGATTTCGCCCACTGCAATGAAGTTGTGCTTATCAAACCAGCCACGAATGATTTCCAGTGTTTGTTCCACATTGCCGTCCACGTAACAAGGGTGTAGCCCCATCATTGAACGACAAACCTCAGGGTAAGTTGCTTCGGTTTTTAGCATCGGCTCAATAGATTCAAGATCGATGTTTGGCAGCAGAATTCTATCAATGCCTTGTTCTAAAGCGCGCTTCACCACCTCGTCGCGGTCGTTATCAAATTCGCTAGCGTAAATATGAGCGTGAGTATCGATCATCGTTGGTCTCTATGGTTTATCGGTATATGGAATTAGTGAGAAGTATACTTGAGTGTGAGTGCTGGGTCATTTTCGGTTTTTTTCATGCCGTTTTTCCATATTGCTGCTCGCAAGGTACATCAAGAGTGATATGATTTTGCCACCAGATGATTTGATCATCGTAACCTTCCAGACAAGGAGAAAGTGGTGTCTGTATCAATTCAAGGTCCATTCCCTGCACGCCGTATGCGTCGTATGCGTAAGCACGATTTTAGTCGTCGTCTGATGGCTGAAAACCAAGTTTCAGTAAACGATCTGATTTACCCAATGTTTGTTTTAATGGGTAAAGATCGCCGTGAAAGTGTTGAATCGATGCCGGGTGTAGAGCGTTTGTCGATTGATTTAATGCTAGAAGAAGCACAATACCTAGCGAACCTAGGCGTACCAGCAATCGCGCTTTTCCCTGTCGTAAACCAAGACGCTAAAAGCTTATGTGCGGCTGAAGCCTACAATCCTGAAGGTTTGGTTCAGCGCGCAGTACGTGCATTAAAAGAGCACGTACCTCAAATCGGTGTGATCACAGACGTGGCACTCGACCCATTCACTACACACGGCCAAGACGGCATCATCGATGAAGATGGCTACGTGATGAATGATGAAACAACCGAAGTTCTTGTAAAACAAGCACTGTCTCACGCAGAAGCCGGCGCAGATGTAGTTGCACCATCAGATATGATGGATGGCCGTATCGGTAAAATCCGTGAAGCACTAGAAGAAGCGGGTCACATCCATACTCAAATCATGGCTTACTCTGCGAAGTACGCATCAAACTACTACGGTCCATTCCGTGATGCGGTCGGTTCAGCATCGAACTTAAAAGGTGGCAACAAGAAAAACTACCAAATGGATCCTGCAAACAGCGATGAAGCGCTGCATGAAGTAGCACTCGACATCAATGAAGGCGCAGACATGGTGATGGTTAAGCCTGGTATGCCTTACCTTGATGTGGTTCGCCGTGTTAAGACTGAGCTTCAAGTTCCAACATTCGCTTACCAAGTTTCTGGTGAGTATGCGATGCACAAAGCGGCCATCATGAATGGTTGGTTAAAAGAGCGTGAGACCGTGATGGAATCTCTGCTTTGTTTCAAACGTGCCGGTGCTGATGGCATCCTGACTTACTTCGCGAAAGACGTAGCTGAGTGGTTAGCGGAAGAAAACGCACAAGCTGCAGAGCACCTAGTAAAGACTCAAGAAGCGACAGAAGAGTAATTATCGCTCAATGAGAAAAGCCAGGCCGACAATTGTTGTCGGTCTGAATATACCCAAGTACCCTCAAGACGGAATACACACGGCTTGAAGTTACTTGGGTATATTTATTTCTGGAGAGTAAGACAATGACAATGCTGATTCGTGAAGGCACGCTGGAAGAAGCGATCCAAGTGGTGGCTCGTGTTACTGAGTTTGCACGTGGTGAGACGGTTGAATCCATGGCAGGGCGCCTTGGAGATAAAAAAAGTTTAATCTTAGTGGCTGAGAAAGCAGGCGCGATCCTTGGCTTTAAAATTGGTTATGAGCTAGATGATCACTCATTCTACAGCTGGTTCGGTGGCGTAGCGCCAGAAGCGCGCAATGAGGGTGTTGCGCAGATGTTGTTAGAAGCTCAAGAGGACTGGGTCGCTGAGCAGGGCTATAAAACCTTAAAAGTGAAATCACGTAACCAATTTCCTGCCATGCTCCGTTTGTTGCTAAGAAATGATTACATCATTGAAAAATTTGAAGAAAAACCTAACTTGCGTGAGTCTCGAGTCCACTTTATTAAGGCGCTATAAAAATAAATGAGATTTTTTCTCATTTAGCTATTGACTGTTAAATGAGAATCATTATTATTAAACCTGTCTTAGGGAATGAGGAAAGTTCACAAGGACGTTGAATTGCTAATTAACTGCGGTTTATTAACTGAGTGTTGAGAAGGTAATGAAACATTTTCCCAGAACTTGCACGAATTCTTTTTGACACGACATTGCTCACATTGCTTCCAGTGTAATTTATAGCTTCTTGGTCAAGCTGCCATACAAATGGAAATAGCTTTACCGCTTCTGCTAGGCGACCCTATATGGGTCGCTTTTTCTTTTCTAATTTTTCTATTTGACGCCATCATTTTTAACTTTTCCACATAACATGATCATTTTAGGATCGTTGATCTTTTCGTCTTTTTATAAATATTTCATTAAAAAACAATGGTTTAAATTGCTATTTTGCAGTTTTTTTTAGTTGAGGAAAACCAGTGGATAATTTCTACTAACAGAGTTATCCACAGCTTGGTGTCTTTTGTTTGTATGAAACGGGGATATTTCCGAGAGCTGGATCGAGCGAACAAGATAGATTCGGATCAGTAGTCATGGCATTCTAAGCAGATCTATTAAGTACTGATTTGGATACAGACAATTATGGCAAGTATTCCTGAAAATCCGTTGATTCTGATCGACGGCTCTTCTTATCTATATCGCGCTTTTCACGCTTACCCTGGCACGATGAGTAACGGTGAAATCCCAACTAACGCTGTTTACGGTGTGGTGAACATGTTACGTAGCATGATGCGCCAGTTCGCTTCTGATCGTATCGCGGTGGTTTTCGATGCGAAGGGTAAAACCTTCCGTGACGATATGTACCCGGAATACAAAGCGAATCGCCCACCAATGCCGGATGATCTTCGTTGCCAGATTGAACCACTGCACAACGTCATTCGTGCCATGGGTCTGCCTCTAATCTGTATTCCTGGTGTAGAGGCCGATGATGTGATCGGCACTCTGGCTTATCAGGCATCGCAGCAAGGCATGCCTGTTTTGATCAGTACTGGCGATAAAGATATGGCGCAGTTGGTGGATGACAACGTTACCTTGATCAACACCATGACCAACGTCGTGATGGATCGCGAAGGTGTCGTTGAGAAGTTTGGTATCCCACCAGAATTGATCATCGACTACCTAGCGTTGATGGGCGATAAAGTTGATAACATTCCTGGCGTTCCGGGTGTCGGTGACAAAACCGCAACGGCTCTGCTACAAGGCATTGGCGGTCTGACAAAGCTGTACGAAAACCTTGATGATATCGCTGCACTTGGCTTCCGTGGCTCGAAAACCATGGCGAAGAAGCTAGTCGACAACAAAGACAATGCCATGCTGTCTTACGAGCTTGCCACCATCAAGCTGGATGTGGAGCTGGATGAGACGCCAGAATCATTGCTAAAAGCAGAACCAAGCACAGATGAGCTGATCAAACTGTACGGTCAGTTGACGTTTAAATCTTGGCTAAATGAGCTCTTAGAAGGCGGCACAGGCGTGGTTGAAGCGGATGAATCAACTGGCTCAGCGCGTGGTGGTTCTGCTTCATCTAAAGCCGATATGGATACCTCAGCGGTAAAAATCGACCGTAGCCAATACGAAACCATCCTAGATGAAGCTTCATTCAATGCTTGGTTAGACAAACTAAAAGCATCGGAGTTATTCGCGTTTGATACCGAAACCGACAGCCTAGATTACATGGTGGCAAACTTGGTTGGTTTGTCACTTGCAACAGATGAAGGCATTGCTGCTTATGTACCAGTGGCTCACGACTACCTAGATGCGCCGCAGCAACTGGATCGTGATTGGGTATTGGCACAGCTAAAGCCGATTCTTGAAGATGAGGCTCAAGCCAAAGTCGGTCAGAACCTAAAATACGATGCATCTGTGTTGGCTCGCTATGGCATTGAGATGAAAGGCATCAAGCACGACACTATGTTGGCGTCTTACGTATACAACAGTGTTGGCGGTAAGCACGATATGGACAGCTTGGCACTGCGATTCCTGCAGCACAGCTGCATTTCATTCGAACAAATCGCAGGCAAAGGTAAGAACCAGCTAACCTTCAACCAAATTGATCTTGATGAAGCTTCTCCATACGCGGCAGAAGATGCGGACGTGACACTTCGTCTACACAACCGTCTATCGGCGAACATCGATCAAGATGAAAAGCTAAAAACGGTTTACGAAGAGATTGAAATGCCACTCGTGCCAGTGTTGTCTCGTATTGAGCGCACTGGTGTACTGATTGATGACATGAAGTTGGGCGCGCAGTCGGTAGAAATCGCAGCTCGTCTTGAAGAGCTTGAGCAAAAAGCCTACGAGATTGCGGAACAAGAGTTCAACATGAACTCACCTAAGCAGCTGCAAGCAATCCTATTTGAGAAAATGGGTCTACCGGTTATTAAGAAGACGCCTTCAGGTACGCCTTCTACCAATGAAGAAGTGCTGCAAGAGCTGGCTTTGGACTACCCACTACCAAAACTGATTTTGGAGTACCGTGGTCTGGCGAAGCTAAAATCCACATACACTGACAAATTGCCGAAGATGATCAATCCATCAACGGGTCGTGTACACACGTCTTATCATCAAGCGGTAACCGCAACGGGTCGTCTATCATCGACCGATCCTAACTTGCAGAATATCCCAATTCGTAACGAAGAAGGTCGCCGTATTCGCCAAGCATTTATTGCTCCTACAGGGTACAAGATTCTGGCTGTCGACTACTCACAGATTGAATTGCGTATTATGGCGCACTTATCGGATGACCAAGCGCTGCTTGATGCATTCCGCCATGGCAAAGATATCCATGCAGCGACGGCTGCAGAAATCATGGGCGTTTCTATTGAAGACGTTTCCAGCGAGCAGCGTCGTCGCGCAAAAGCGGTTAACTTCGGTCTAATCTACGGCATGAGTGCATTTGGTTTGGCGAAGCAACTGGGTATTCCTCGTGGTGAAGCTCAAGCGTACATGGACAAGTACTTCGAGCGCTATCCAGGCGTGATGCAGTACATGGAAGACACGCGCAGTGCGGCTTCAGAGCAAGGCTTCGTCGAGACCATCTTTGGTCGCCGTCTACACCTTCCTGAAATTCAATCTCGTAACGGCATGCGTCGTAAGGCGGCAGAACGTGCAGCGATCAATGCACCGATGCAAGGTACCGCTGCAGACATCATCAAGAAAGCGATGTTGTTAGTTGATCAGTGGATTCAAGAAGAAGGCAACGGTCGAGTGAAACTTCTGATGCAAGTACACGATGAACTGGTATTTGAAGTTGAAGAGTCGTCTTTGTCCGAAATTGAAAGTAAAGTACAGAATTTGATGGAATCTGCAGCAGAGCTGAAAGTGCCCCTAGTGGCAGAAGCAGGTCACGGTGACAACTGGGATCAAGCACACTAGTCATTTTTAAGCCAATTTAGCCCATTTAGTATGAGCCAGCGCACAAACGCTGGCTTTTTTGTGTCATTAAAAAAGCAAATCAGATCTGAGATTTAATGTTGCTTAATAAAACTTTCATGAAAAAAAACTACAAAAGTTCTTTGCAAATCTGACCAATTGTTGTACATTATCTCTCGTAGGGTACAGAGGTAAGATGTTCTATCTTTCAGACCTTTTGTTTCACGTTATTGGATTAGGCTGATTCAGCCGCCCCAGTCAGTTTTTGACTGGGGCGTTTTTTATTGGGCGAAAGAAAAATTTTCTTTTTGATCAGTAAGTTAAGCTAAACCCTCAAAAACCTTCTTTTTTGACCTCTCTAAGCCACTGCAAAATCTCGATTTTTCCTTCAAATTTATTGCGTTATTCATGCTGTAAATTTACGCCAGTCACACTATTATTTTTTCTTGAAAGAAACTAAGTTACGTCTTTTTGATACTTCGTTTAACTTAACTGTCTGAATATTAAGACTATTGGATGGTTTGGGTGGGGATATTTGTCGGTGAGCAGGAAATAAGATTGCTTTTTAACCTATTGAAATCGAATCTCAGTTCAGTAATGCTTCGCCACATAACAATAATTACCAATTTTTCTCTCCCGTTATCCCTGCCAGGAAGGTGGGGATTTTTATTGCCTGAAATTCACGTTTTTAGATGACAGATAAACAAAAGCCCCACCAAAAGGCAGGGCTGTGTCGAAAAAATTTAACAAATTTTGTTAATTATTCTTCGCCGCTCTCTGGAGCGTTTTGCTCGTCTTCTTCAATCAAGTGTGCAAATGCTGGTGCAAACCAAGTGTCCAGTTTGGCACGTAGCTGATCGACACCTAGACCTTTCAGTGAAGAGAACACATCAACCGATACGTCACCACCAAATGTTTCCACTTGCTTGCGGATTTTCAGTAGCGTTTGTTTGCGAGCACCGCTTTTCAGTTTGTCTGCTTTAGTCAGAAGAACTTGAACAGGGATGCGGCTGTCGATTGCCCAGAAAATCATTTGTTGGTCGAGATCTTTCATTGGGTGACGGATGTCCATCAGAACCACCAAGCCTTTTAGGCACTCGCGTTTCTGTAGGTATTCACCTAATGATTTTTGCCATTTGTTCTTCATCTCAACCGGTACTTGAGCGAAGCCATATCCTGGCAAATCGACAATGTGACAACCTTCTTCCACTTTGAAAAGGTTGATCAATTGAGTACGACCTGGTGTCTTTGATGTCTTTGCTAAGCTTTTTTGGTTAGTAAGACGGTTAAGTGCACTCGATTTACCAGCGTTTGAGCGTCCTGCAAACGCAATTTCGACACCTTCGTCCTCAGGTAAGTGACGAATATCGGGTGCGCTGGTGATGAAATGCGTGTTTTGGTAATGAATTTTTACGCTCACTGTTAACTCCATCTCGACTTTGTGTAGTCGATTGATTACTTTTTTGTGAAATTGTGTAAAATAACCGTGCTCGGCATAAGGTCGCCTATTGTACCATGAGTGTACGCGGTATGTTCACATTCCGTGGTACTGGAAGCTTGATAATTATAATGGAATGTCATGAAGAAATTAGCGCTAATTTTGAGTCTTTTAGCCAGTTGCTCAGTATGGGCCCAAGGTAATATTGAAGCTGGTAAAGCAAAATCACAAACTTGTGTCGCCTGTCACGGAGCGGACGGTAACAGTGCAATCGCAATGTACCCGAAACTTGCAGGCCAACACGCTAAGTATCTTGAGAAGCAGTTAAAAGATCTAAAACTAGGTATGACTAGTGGTGGTAAGCAAGGTCGTTACGACCCTGTGATGAGTGGTATGGCAATGCCACTGAGCGATGAAGACATCGCTGATCTATCTGCATACTATGCCTCTCTACCAATCTCAGAGAGTTCAACACCAGAAGATGTTGTTGACAAAGGTAAAGTACTTTACACCGCTGGTAACGCAGAACGCGGTCTAACCGCATGTATCGCATGTCACGGCCCTCGTGGTAACGGCACTGAGCTTTCAGGTTTCCCTAAAATTTCTGGTCAGCACTCTGACTACATCAAAGCTCAGCTAGAAAAGTTCCGTGATGGTAACCGTGGTAACGATATGAACGCCATGATGCGTGACATCGCGAAAAAAATGACAGACGAAGACATCGAAGTTCTGTCGAAATACGTTGGCGGTCTGCACTAAACCCCTACATAGTTCGAGCACAGTTATACAAATATGCCCTAGCTTTTTTGCTGGGGCATTTTTGTTAGTGATCTTGATCACATATGGATTTTCATTCACAAGTGATAGTTAGCTCGGTGCTTTGTGAGACATTTGCCATACTTGTTCGATACTATTTCTCATCTTGTTCTTTAAGTGATTGATAGATTAGACTATTTATTTTTGACCAAAAAATCCTATCAATAATTCTTTTCAATGACTTGTCGGTTTTTATCCAGTCCGTAAAGTAGAGGCTGTTCACAAGGAGTGAATGACAGGAATTTAGACCATGGATATAAGGTCTCCAAGGACGCAAACGAAGGACGTTTGATAGTCGGAAAAGGGACTTAGGTAGGCAAGGAGCCTATCAGATATGGATGGTCATCTAGTCTAACGGTTAAGACAGCGAAACGGATCAAGCTCAGGAAGTAGCTCAGTAGACAGGAAGTAAACGGATAGCCAAAACTCATCAGGAAGATGAAGAACAACACTTTTTGGCAAGGAAAGCTCGAAAAACAAAAGGATTCTTGGTGCACCAAATGAGTGCAACACAGTTTCGCCACTATTGGTGGCATTCAGAAAGCGACAGTCTCACTGTCGCTTTTTTTATACCTTCAATTCCGATAAAAACTTTTTTAACAAAAACTGCTGAAAAAGTATCCAGTAACACTCCAATCTGAGTCCACTTTCTGGTATGTTTCGCATCCCTGTTTGAGGAAGTCAGCATGCACACCTGTCCTTTATGCCAGAATCAGCGCACTCACCACTTTTTTGAAGATAAGCAACGCGAGTATCTTCAATGTGAGCAGTGCAGTTTGGTATTCGTCAATCCAGACCAACGTTTGGATGCGGAAACTGAAAAAGCTCACTATGATCTGCATGAGAACAATCCTGAAGATATGGGATATCGCCGTTTTTTGGCACGAATTGCTGACCCAATCGCAGAGCGAATTTCACCACAATCGAACGGAATCGACTTTGGTTGTGGTCCGGGCCCTACGCTTTCCTTAATGCTAGAAGAAGCGGGGCACAACATGGCGTTGTACGATCTTTACTATCACCCAGATACTTGTGTGTTGGAAAAGCAGTACGATTTCATGACAGCAACAGAGGTGATCGAACACCTCTACCACCCAGATATGGTGTGGAAGCAATGGTTGAATTTAGTTAAGCCAGGTGGCTGGATAGGCCTGATGACGAAAATGGTCATCGATGTAGAAGCCTTTCGGACATGGCACTATAAGAACGATCCAACGCATGTGGTGTTCTTTAGCCGTGATACGTTCCAGTTCCTAGCAGAGCGGGATAAGCTCGAACTCGAATTTATTGGTAATGATGTAATTTTACTGAGGAAGACCCAGTAATGAGCCGTAAAAAGAAATCAAGAAAGCCAGGTGCCTCTGGCGCACCTGAGTTTGTAGTAACTCGTAACCGTACAGAATCAGATGTAGAAGGTCGTCTACGTAAGCGCGCGAAAAAGCGTAAAGGCTTGAAGACTGGTAGCCGCAACTCTGATGCGGAAGAGCAGAAGAAACAAGCCGCAGCGCAAAAACGCGATCCTCGCTTAGGCAGCAAGAAGAAGATTCCTCTGATTGTTGAGCCAGCGAAGAAGCAAACGAAACAAGAGCGTCGTCTATCTGCTGAGCAAGAGCTAGAGATGCTAGAAAACGATGCGCAATTGAACGTGTTGTTGGATCGTATCGAAGCGGGCGAGAACCTAGGTACTGGTTTACAGAAATATGTAGACGAGAAGCTAGATCGCATCGAGAAGCTAATGGATCAACTAGGTCTACTAGAGCCGGAAGAAGACGACGAAGACTTTACTGCGCCAGCAGTAAAAGGGTCTCGTAACGACGACGATCTACTTGCAGACTTCGACGATATCAACTTCGACGACTACAAAGGATAAGTAATCCATGAACGTAACCTTATTAGCGATTGCGGGTGCAGTGATTATTATCGCGCTGGCTTCTTATGCAGGTTACCTTCTGCTTCAATTGAAAAAGCAAAAGGAATTGCAGCTGAAGCATCAAAAATTGGCGATCGATAAGCGTAACGCCAACATTTTTGAGAACGTGCATACCTTGTGTCAGGCGGGCATCCAAGGGCAATGTGACTTGTCGGAAATCAGTATTCGTGTTTACAACATCATGGACTATGTTCAGGGTGAAGACCGTGTTGATTTTGATAAAACATACCCTGCGATTTCTGAGCTGTATCATGTTGTGAAAGATATGGCGCGCGGTGAAGACCGTCAGAATCTTGCTAAGAAAGAGCGTATGCAACAAAACTTAGATCGCCATAAAGCGGAGCAGCGCTTAACGGATGCGATCATAGAAGAGCTCAAAGTGTTGCAAAAAAACGTCCAGCCACTGAATAACCAAATCAATATTCAGATGATCTAATTCGTACCCCTGATGGTTTCTTTATCACCATTGGGGGTATCGTGATCACGCTAGCACTTCTTTGGTTTTATACTTAAAAAGCCGCCAACGGCTACCGTAGTTGCCATCGTCGTATGGCAAAATAACGGTTTCTGAATATCGGGCGACGGTTTTCGTCTCCCTAGCATTTAACGGAAAGTACCACCATGTCGAATCAACACACTGAATCGAAACAGCAAATCGTCTGGGATCAAGCGGTATTGGATAAGTACAACTACTCTGGCCCGCGCTACACGTCGTACCCGACAGCACTGGAGTTTCATGAAGCGTTTACCATTTCGGACTACGATATGGCATGCACTCAGTACCCAGATCGTCCGCTATCTCTGTACGTTCACATTCCGTTTTGTCATAAGCTTTGCTACTACTGTGGCTGTAATAAAGTCATTACTCGCCATTCGCATAAGGCTGACGAATACTTGGATGTACTTGAGCACGAGATTCGTCAACGCGCGTCACTATTGGGTGAACGCCAGGTGACTCAATTGCACTTTGGTGGTGGTACACCAACTTTCCTATCTGAAAAGCAAATCACGCGTGTGATGAACTTGCTACGCCAAGAGTTTACGTTTAGTGCGGATGCGGAAATCAGTATTGAAGTTGACCCACGTGAAATCGAGCTCACTATGCTGGATCACTTGCGTGGTGAAGGCTTCAACCGTCTGAGCATTGGCGTGCAGGATTTCAATAAAGAAGTTCAACAGCTCGTGAACCGTGAGCAAGATGAAGCATTTATCTTTGCGATGGTTGCTCGCGCAAAAGAACTTGGTTTCCGCTCAACCAACCTTGATTTGATTTATGGTTTACCGAAGCAAACTAAGGCATCTTTTGCGAAGACACTAGAGCAAGTGTTAGAAATGCAGCCAGGTCGTTTGTCTGTGTTTAACTATGCGCACATGCCACAACTGTTTGCTGCGCAGCGTAAGATCAAAGACGAAGATTTGCCAAAAGCGGAAGAGAAGATGGCGATTCTGCAAGACACCATCGCTACGCTAACAGGTGCTGGTTACCAGTTCATCGGTATGGACCACTTTGCCATGCCAGATGATGAGCTTGCTGTTGCTCAACGTGAAGGCATCTTGCACCGCAACTTCCAAGGTTACACGACGCAAGGTGAATGTGACTTGGTAGGCTTTGGTGTTTCTGCAATTTCAATGATTGGTGATGCCTACGCACAAAACCAAAAAGAATTGAAAAAGTACTACGCACAAGTGAATGAATCTCGCCACGCGCTGTGGAAAGGTGTATCACTGGATGCGGATGATTTGCTACGTCGTGAAGTGATCAAACAGCTTATCTGTAACTTTAAGCTGGATAAGAAGGCGATTGAGTCTGAATTTGGCGTTAAGTTTGAGCAATACTTCAAAGAAGACCTAGAGCTACTACAAACCTTCATTAATGACGAGTTAGTGGAAGTGGATGACCGTGAAATTCGCGTTACGCTTCGTGGTCGTCTGTTGATCCGTAACATCTGCATGAGCTTCGATAAATACCTAAGAGCGAAAGCGCGTCAGCAGCAATTCTCGCGCGTTATCTAATCTTTAGCCGATTCTAGATATAAAAAATGCCAGCAAATGCTGGCATTTTTTTATGTTTTTGCGGCAATTAAGCGCGATCTTTCACTTTTTCTTTCAGTTCAGCTTTTTCTGCATCTGATAGGAAAGCGATGTCTAGACCGTTGATCTGCGCTTGGCGAATCTGTTCTTGAGTTAGGCCTGCTGCTGGTGCCGCCACTTCGTATTCGTAAGGCAGTTCAATACCTTCCACTGCTGGATCGTCCGTGTTTAGACACGCAAGTACGCCGTGATCTAGGAACTGTTTCAGCGGGTGGTTTGCTAATGATTCAACAGTGCTAGTTTGGAAGTTTGACGTTAGGCACGATTCAATACCAATGCGGTTTTCTGCAAGGTAGTCCATCAATTTAGGATCTTGGATTGCTTTAACGCCATGGCCGATACGCGTTGCACCAAGCTCTTGAATTGCTTGCCACATGCTTTCCGCGCCTGCTGCTTCACCTGCGTGAATAGTGACGTTTAGACCAGCATCACGCACTTGTTTAAAGTGAGAAACAAAACGATCGCCAGGTTGACCAAGTTCATCACCAGCAAGGTCTACAGCTACGATGTGATCTTTTTGGCTTAGGATACCTTCCAGTTCCTGTTGACAAGCATCTGTACCAAAAGTACGGCTCATGATACCGATTAGGTTTGCCTTAATACCGAAGTCACGCATGCCCGCTTGCACACCATCAACGACGGCTTCAACTACGCCAGCTACTGGTAGTTTGTGTTTCATTGCCATGTAGTAAGGCGAGAAGCGAAGTTCAGCGTAATCAATTTGTGCGTTAAGTGCGTCTTCTACGTTTTCGTAGGCAACACGGCGACATGCATCTAGATCGCCCAATACCGCCACACCCCAGTCTAGCTTAGAAAGGAAAGCTACAAGAGATGGTTCTGCTTCGACAATTTGAACGTGTGGTGTAAGAGACTCAATATCGTATGCCGGAAGCGCTACACCGAACTTTTGGCCAAGTTCGAGAATCGTTTGAGTGCGGATATTACCGTCGAGGTGACGGTGCAAATCTGTAAGGGGTAGATTCTTAGTTATCATTATGTCGATCCAGATAATTGTGAACAGGAATAGAATTGCAGTTAAGTATAAATAACAGTTCGGTAGATTGTCAGTAGAGGATGACTACGAAATCAACAATTTCAGCTCTTTTCTACTTCATGTTAACCAAATGTGTTGGCCATTCTTCGATCGGTAATGGACGGCTGTAATAGAACCCTTGAACCTGTGTACAGCCTAATGAGCGTAAAAGCCGTGCTTGTTCTGCCGTCTCCACACCTTCCGCGACCACGTTTGCTTTCAAACCTTTAGTGATGGTAATGATTGCGGCGAAAACGGAGTTTTCCAGATTATTTGGGTTTAATCTATTAGTGAACGTCCTGTCTATTTTTAGACAAGTAAATGGCAAGCTATCTAGGTACGCTAGCGAGGAGTAGCCTGTGCCAAAATCATCAATGGCAATCCCAACGTTCATTTCGCGTAGCTTGAGCATATTGTCTAGGGTTGTTGGGTCTCCGCCAACAATTTTGGACTCAGTGATTTCAAGTGTGAGGTTTTGAGCGCACAATCCTGTCTGAGATAATATTTGGGCAACATCTGTGATGAACTCAGGACATGAAAGTTGGTTGACTGAAACATTCACGTGCAGTTGGAAATCTTTGTGCCAACGACCATTTTCAATTGCGGTTTGAGTTTCTTGACAGGCCTTAAGTAAGATTTGGTGACCGATTTGTTTGATCATGCCACTCTCTTCAGCAAGAGCAATAAAGTCCAAAGGCGAGACTACGCCATCGGCACTGTGCCAACGTGCTAGAGCCTCTGCACCAACAACCTCACCACTAGATAAATCAATAATTGATTGGTAATACGGTATAAACTCTTTTTGCTCAATACCTTGCTGTATTTTGGCAATCATCTGAGTTCGGAACTTAGAGGCGCTGGCCATTTCTGGACTGTAATAACACACCCCAGAATGGGTTTCTTGCTTGGCGTAACTCAATGCAATACTGGCATTGCGTAACCATTGCTGCATTTGGTATTCAGGCTGCGTTTCCACAACACCAATGGCAATATTCATGATGACAGTTTCATCTGCGCAGAGAAACGGAGAGGCGAAGACTTGTTGCAGCCGTCTAACGGTTAGGCGAACTTCCTGCTCTTTTTGCAAGTTGGGTGCGTAAACTGCAAATTCATCACCACCAATACGAGCTAATACAAACTCATCACCAAACTGCTGATCGAGTCGCTCTGCAATACGGAGCAATAGTTGATCACCATTATGGTGACCGACGCTGTCATTGATATCTCTGAAGCGGTTAATTCCGAGCAGGTATACACTGCCACCTTGTTGGCTTGGCATGGTACTGCTGATTTCAATTAAGCCTTGTCGGCTATACAGGCGTGTCAATGAGTCGTATATCAACTGCTCTCTTAATGCTTTGAACGATACTTTTAGGTTATTCGCCATCTCATTGAACGCGTGCACCAACGTCGTGGTTTCATAAACGTAGCCAGGACGAGGCATTGAGCCATCCCAGTTGCCTTTGGCTAGGTTTTGCGCTGCTGAGGCAGTAGCATTGATCGGACGAGTGACTCGGTTAAAGATAAACCAAGTGATCGAAATACCCAGTAGGGTCACAAGTAAACCCACCAACCAGCTTTTTCTTTGGCTGTTCGGAAGTGTCCCAACTAAATCTGATTCAGAGACAGAAATACCAATAAACCAGGTGAGTCCATAATCATCAGTGTAAGGTGTGATTCGGCTAAACAAGCGTTCACCCGAGTGTTCTAGCTGAAAAGTATAAGGCTGTGAAGTTGAGTTTAAAGCAAGTGCACTCACCCTAGATGCACTGATTTGGATGATTGGGTCGGTGCTTTCTTTAGCAAGCAAGCGCTGGCCCTTATGAGTGAATTTGGTTCCCCAAGAAACGACGCTACCTGCACTTGATTGCGCTACTAAGCGATGCTCTTCATCCATAATAAACACAGAAGCTTTGGTATTCTGTTGCAGCTCTCTTAAGAAGGCATTGAGCGTGTTGATGCGAATATCAGTGACGAGCACACCAGCAAAGTCGCCATGCTCGAAAACAGGAGTCATCGCGGATAGCGTGATTTCTTGACGTTCATCCGCGTTCGCATAGATTGGCGACCAAGTCGGCTGATGGGCTTCTGCCACGGGCGTATACCAAGGCCGAACTCGGGGGTCATACTGTGAGATAACCGATCGTAAACCTGTACTTGGCGTCTTCCCGTTATAGATTGCTAAATTACCATCAGTTCGCTTGTCTTGAATCATTAAGGTGTATTCACCGTTTGCTTCGCGACGAAAGCCGGCATAGTCTCCGGTGATCGAACCAAAGCCAATAACATCCAACTGAGGAATGGAGCTGTAAAGATCTTGGAAGGCGCTTAATAAATACGATTCAATATCGGCAGTATTATTGGGGTGGAATAGATTGTGAAAGCTGACGCTATGGCCCAGTGCTTGAACCGCTGCAAATGGTTTTCTTAGGTAGTCATTCAAGTGATCATGAACGCCTTCCGTTAACACCGTCAGCTGTTTGTTACTGATGTCAGTGACGACCTCTTCATAGCTCTGCTTTTGGACAAAAATGATCACCCCGATTGCAAACATAAATATCAGCAAGAAAGGAATCAAAACAGCAGTGCGTAAAGTGATTTGTGTAGTCGGTGGTGACATGGCCTAGTATTTATTATGGGTTGCTATACTGTAATTGTACTGGCGTTCTTGTCACCAAGCGAGTCAATTTTTACTCGCTTAGTGACTAAATATCAAACTAGTACAACTCTTTTAGTTTTCTGGTTAATGTATTTCTTCCCCAGCCTAATACTTTAGCGGCATCTTGTTTGTGACCTTTAGTATGTTCTAACGCAGCCTCTAGTAAGATTCGCTCAAATTCAGGTAGTGCATAAGATAATAGCTCTTTATCCCCAGCTTCGAGAGCATGTTTTGCCCAGTCAGCTAGTTGTTCTTGCCAGCTTTCCCCTGCAGACTCGGGTTTGACTTTCTTTTCTTCTAGTAATTCTTGAGGTAGGTCGTTAGGTAGCACCTCACTGCCACTGGCCATGACTGTTAACCAACGACAGATGTTTTCCAATTGGCGAACGTTGCCCGGCCAATCAAGGCGGTTAAGGATTTCAACTGAAGATGGATGCAGTGTTTTGGTTTCAACGCCTAGCTCATCGGCTGCGCGAACGAGAAAGTGTTGAGTGAGTTTCTCAATGTCTTGTTTTCGCTCTCTTAGGGCGGGGATCTGAACGCGAATTACATTGAGTCGATGGAATAAATCTTCGCGGAAATCACCTTCATGGACTAGCTTTTCAAGGTTTTGGTGTGTGGCAGCGACGATACGCACGTCAACGCGAATAGGAGAGTGGCCCCCTACGCGATAGAACTGTCCGTCTGCTAATACGCGCAATAATCGGGTTTGAATGTCTAGTGGCATATCACCAATTTCATCTAGAAACAGTGTGCCACCATTGGCTTGCTCAAAGCGGCCTTGTCGAACGCTGTTTGCACCAGTAAACGCGCCTTTTTCGTGGCCAAACAGCTCGGATTCAATCAGGTCTTTTGGAATCGCGGCCATATTGAGGGCGATAAAAGGTTTGTTGGCGCGCGGACTATGACGGTGCAGGGCATGAGCAACTAACTCTTTACCCGTGCCTGATTCACCGTTGATCAATACGGAGATGGAAGAGCGAGACAAGCGGCCAATTGCACGAAACACTTCTTGCATGGCTGGCGCTTCACCGATAATTTCTGGCGTATCGGTTGGGAGCTCTTCGTGAGACATCTGCTCACGCTTGGTTTCTTGGCTATGAGCTATCGCTCGCTCTACCAGCGTGAGTGTTTCATCGATATCAAATGGCTTAGGTAGGTATTCAAACGCGCCTTTTTGGTAAGCGTTCACTGCAGCATCTAAATCAGAATGCGCCGTCATGATAATCACGGGCAAATCGGGATAATCACGTTGAACTTGCTTTAACAGCTCCAAACCATCGATACCTGGCATGCGTATATCGGAAACCAACACATCAGGTACTTCACGTTCCAGCGCCATCAGCACACTTTCTCCATCCGCGTAGGTATCGCATTTGATGTTGGCGGAGGAAAGGGTTTTCTCCATTACCCAGCGAATCGAACTGTCGTCATCGACGACCCAAACATATCCTTTACTCATGTAATAAATCCTTGCAGCAAAAGCCTAAAAACTGACGAATCGAAAAGCCATTTAATCAAGTCAGATTGGCAAATAAATCGTAAAAGTGGTGTGACCGGGCCAGCTTTCGACATCAATCTTGCCGTTATGCTGGTCGATCAGATTTTGTGAAATAGACAGGCCAAGACCCGTACCGCCTTCTCGACCACTGACCATTGGATAGAAAAGGGTATCTTGTAGTTCTGGTGGAATCCCCGGGCCGTTGTCCGTGATCTCAACACGTGCGGCGAGTTTGCAGCGTTGACCATGAATGTTAGCTTGGTGCACCGTTCTGGTGCGTATGGTTATTTTTCCGTGTTCTTGGTGGGACAGAATCTGTGCTGCGTTACTGACGATGTTGAGCATCGCCTGCTCGATTTGGTCAGCATCCATCAAGATTTCTGGCAAGCTCGGATCGTAGTCGCGCTCGATCACAATCGAATGTTGAGATTCCAACTCCACTAACTGGCGCACTTTCTCCAGTACTTGGTGAAGGTTTTCTTGGGTCTTTTTACCCGGCTTTTGCGGCCCAAGAAGACGATCGACTAATGCTCTTAATCGGTCTGCTTGCTCGATAATGATTTGGGTATATTCCTTCAATGAAGGATCGGGAAGCATTTTTTCTAATAGTTGTGCCGCCCCGCGTAAACCGCCGAGTGGGTTTTTTATTTCATGCGCCAACCCACGCACTAACAGCTTTGCCGCTTGTTGCTGGGCGTGTTGGTTAAGCTCTTGAGTGAGACGGCGTTGTTGGTCAATTTTGCGCATCTCTACCAACAGCATTAATTGTTTCTGCCAAGTTATTGGGCTGACAGTCACTTCCAGCATCAAAGGGCGCCCATCGACGACAAAGGTAACGTCACTGTCAGTAATGCTTTGGCCGCTTTGTAGCGGTTGGGTGAGTAGTGCGAGATCCAATGACGCATGTTGAATTAGCTGAGATAGCGACTGCTCAACAATGCGCTTAGCACTTTGCGAAAACAATAACTCTGCCGCAGGGTTGGCATAGCGCACCGCTAATCCGTCATCAAGAATCAACGTTGCTGCCACCATGTTATTGAGAATGGCACTGGAGAGACTGGTATCCACATTACGTCCTTGTTTGCGTTATTGTTGTGCGTTGCACCAAATTGGTGCGATAGAACGTAAGTATGGCGAATAAATCTCAGAAGAAAAAGTAAAATAGCACTCAGAGCATCTGTTATTTGCGCTATTTTTCTGGTTTCGGCCTTGGTAATTTAGGCTTCACACTCGCTCTATGTAAATGCACTGTTATAGGGCTAGTAGATGCAATAAGCTTGCCGCTTCTTTTAGCGTGAACAGCAAGGGTGTGAGTGCCTCGATCGATATTGTTAATTTGCCAAGTGAGTCGAGTTTGTGGGGCTGCGTACGGCTTTCCATCGAGCATTAGCTGCAGTTGTTCTCCAATACCTAGTTTGCGGTTGGCTTCCAATTGGATGTTAATCAAGCCTTGATTGCTACGAATCGTCTCGTCATGCACAGGGGTCAGCATAGCTAAAGAAAGAGGCTTGGGAGCTTCTGGCTGTTTTGGTTTATCTTTCTTTACCGTGTTGGGTTGTAGTGACGTAGAAAGCGCTTCGGTACTTTCTACCTTTGGTGCTGGAGCCTGACCTTGTAAGTCAGGTAAAGCGATTGCCTTTGCTCCATTTTGTGGCGTATCGCTGAAGTGTATTACGCCATCTTTGTCGACCCATGTGTATGCAACTTGTGCAAAGGGAGATGCAGCCGTGACTAGGCCGCCGAGTATGATTAAGGTTGATAAAAGCTGAACTTTCATTGCTCACCTTCTTTTTATGATTCCACGTTATTGACCCAAGTAACATCCCCGCGATTGGCTCTGTGAGGGTGACTTGGCATATTCTCATTATCACTCCATGCTAAAGGTCTGGGTTAATCAGGCGAATACAAAAAAGGCCCGCCTGCGAGGCGAGCCTAATATTTTGTTTCTGTGTTTACATTTTACACAGTTGAGACCTTATACAGAGTAGTAAAGTTCAAACTCAAGTGGGTGAGTTGTCATGTTTACTCGCTCTACATCTTGCGCTTTAAGGTCGATGTAAGAATCGATGAAGTCGTCAGAGAATACACCGCCAGCAGTTAGGAACTCACGGTCTGCATCTAGTTCTTCTAGCGCGTCTTTCAGTGAGTATGCCACTGTTGGGATCTCTGCTGCTTCTTCAGCTGGTAGATCGTAAAGGTCTTTATCCATCGCTTCGCCTGGGTGGATCTTGTTCTTAATGCCGTCAAGACCAGCCATTAGCATTGCTGCGAAACATAGGTATGGGTTAGCCGCTGGGTCACCGAAACGAACTTCGATGCGACGTGCTTTCGGGCTTGGTACCACTGGGATACGGATTGAAGCAGAGCGGTTACGTGCAGAGTAAGCAAGCATAACTGGCGCTTCGAAGCCTGGTACAAGACGTTTGTACGAGTTAGTTGATGGGTTAGCAAACGCATTGATTGCGCGAGCGTGCTTGATGATACCACCGATGTAGTAAAGTGCCATTTCAGATAGGCCGCCGTACTTATCACCAGCAAATAGGTTTACGCCATCTTTTGCTAGAGATTGGTGTACGTGCATACCAGAGCCGTTGTCACCAACTAGTGGCTTAGGCATGAATGTCGCCGTCTTACCAAATGCGTGTGCAACGTTGTGTACAACGTACTTGTAGATCTGGATTTCGTCAGCTTTAGTTGTTAGCGTGTTGAAGCGAGTTGCGATTTCGTTTTGACCCGCAGTTGCTACTTCGTGGTGGTGTGCTTCTACAACTAGGCCCATCTCTTCCATTACTAGACACATAGCAGAACGGATGTCTTGAGATGAATCAACTGGCGCTACTGGGAAGTAACCACCTTTAACACCTGGACGGTGACCTTTGTTACCTTCTTCGTAATCAGAACCTGTGTTCCAAGCTGCTTCTACGTCATCGATCTTGAAGAAAGAACCAGACATGTCAGTTGCGAACTTAACGTCGTCAAATAGGAAGAACTCTGGCTCAGGACCAATTAGTACTGTGTCAGCAACGCCTGTAGAACGCATGAAGTCTTCAGCGCGCTTAGCGATAGAGCGAGGGTCGCGGTCGTAGCCTTGCATTGTTGCAGGCTCAAGGATGTCACAACGGATGTTTAGTGTTGCATCTTCAGTGAATGGGTCAAGCACTGCAGAAGATGCGTCTGGCATCATAACCATGTCTGATTCGTTAATGCCTTTCCAGCCAGCAACTGATGAACCATCGAACATTTTACCTTCTTCGAAGAAGTCTGCGTCGATTTGGTGAGCAGGAATAGAAATGTGCTGCTCTTTACCTTTTGTATCAGTGAAGCGTAGGTCAACAAACTTAACTTCGTTTTCTTGGATCAGTGATAAAACGTTTTCTACTGACATCTTGGATAACCTCCAGTGTTAATAAAGCGGTAAAAGCTCGATTTATGAGTTCTTGATTAAATCCAGCATTGATTAATTTGCTTGAAATTTTATTAATCGATGCTGGTTTCTCTAAAGCCAAAACCGTGCCAAAAAAATTACTCCATTAATTTCAAGGAATTATGTTTTAAGGAGCAAGTTTGGTGCAAACGTTTGCACCAAAATGATCTTTAATTGCACTGTAATGGTGCATCTTTTGATTATTGCACCACAATGTGACAACTACGTTGCTTATCTAGCCCAGTTTTTGAGCAAGAGTCAATTTCTAATAAGCAACGATTGGAATAAAATTGCTTTGAATCAATTCGCTTTGCTCGGGAAAGTGGGCATTAAGCGTAAATTTCGCAGAAAAGCTCGGGAGTAGATCACATATTTCTAGGCTTTTTGCTAAAATCTGGTACATTATGGCCGTTTTTTTAATCAGCAAATGTCACCAGAGAGCACCCGTTCTCAGCGTGGGGGCATTTCATCTATCTAAGTGAATCTAATCCATGGCTACTCCACAGATTGATAAATTAAGAAATATCGCGATCATCGCGCACGTTGACCACGGTAAAACAACACTGGTTGATAAACTACTACAACAATCAGGTACTCTAGAGTCTCGCGGCGAAGCTGAAGAGCGAGTCATGGACTCAAACGACATCGAAAAAGAACGTGGTATTACCATTCTTGCTAAGAACACAGCAATCAACTGGAATGATTACCGTATCAACATCGTAGATACTCCGGGACACGCGGACTTCGGTGGTGAAGTAGAACGTATCATGTCGATGGTAGATTCAGTACTACTTATCGTTGACGCTGTTGATGGCCCAATGCCACAAACGCGTTTCGTAACGCAAAAAGCATTTGCTCACGGCCTTAAGCCAATCGTTGTAATCAACAAGATTGACCGTCCGGGTGCTCGTCCTGATTGGGTTATGGATCAAGTATTCGACCTATTCGACAACCTAGGTGCAACTGACGAACAGCTAGACTTTAAAGTGGTTTACGCTTCAGCACTAAACGGTTGGGCTACTCTAGAAGAGGGCGAAACTGGCGAAAACATGGAACCACTATTCGAAACTATCGTTGAAGAAGTAGCGGCTCCAGAAGTTGACCTAGACGGTCCACTACAGATGCAAGTTTCTCAGCTAGACTACAGCTCTTACGTTGGTGTTATCGGTGTTGCTCGTGTAACTCGTGGTAGCGTGAAAGCAAACCAACAAGTAACTGTTATCGGTGCTGACGGTAAAACTCGCAACGGTAAAGTAGGTACAGTAATGGGCTACCTTGGCCTAGAGCGTCACGAAGTTGAGCAAGCTAACGCGGGTGATATCATTGCGATCACTGGTCTTGGCGAGCTAAAAATCTCTGACACTATCTGTGCACAAAATGCAGTAGAAGCACTACCGCCGCTGTCTGTTGATGAACCAACAGTAACAATGACGTTCCAAGTAAACACGTCTCCATTCGCTGGTAAAGAAGGTAAGTTCGTTACTTCACGTAACATCCTTGAGCGTCTAGAGAAGGAACTGGTACACAACGTTGCACTGCGCGTAGAGCAAACAGACGATCCAGACAAATTCCGCGTATCAGGCCGTGGTGAGCTTCACCTATCTATCCTGATCGAAAACATGCGTCGTGAAGGCTTCGAGCTTGCTGTATCTCGTCCAGAAGTAATCATCAAAGAAGAAGATGGTCAGCTAATGGAACCGTTCGAGACAGTAACTATCGACGTTATGGAAGAGCACCAAGGCGGCATCATGGAGAACATCGGCCTGCGTAAAGGTGAGCTGAAAGACATGTCTCCAGATGGTAAAGGCCGTGTACGTATGGACTTTGAAATGCCATCTCGTGGTCTGATCGGTTTCCAAACTGAGTTCATGACGCTGACTTCTGGTTCTGGTCTTCTTTACCATACGTTCGATCGCTACGCGCCACACAAAGGCGGTAACATCGGTCAACGTGTAAACGGTGTACTAATCGCAAACGCGATGGGTAAAGCGCTAACTAACGCACTATTCAACCTTCAAGAGCGTGGTCGTCTATTTATCGGTCACGGTGTTGAAGTTTACGAAGGCATGGTTATCGGTATTCACAGCCGCGACAACGACCTAACAGTAAACGCACTGAAAGGTAAGCAGCTAACCAACGTTCGTGCATCTGGTACAGATGACGCACAGGTTCTTACTCCGCCAATCAAGATGACTCTTGAGCAAGCACTAGAGTTCATCGATGATGACGAACTAGTAGAAGTAACACCTGAAAGCATCCGTATCCGTAAGAAATTCCTAACGGAAAGCGATCGTAAGCGTGCTTCACGTTCAGCAAAATAATCTGCTGTAACGGATTCGATTAAGAACAAGCCCCGAGTTATGCTCGGGGCTTTTTGTATCTGAAGGAATAACACTATGAAGCCAATCGTGATTACGGGTGGTCCAGGTGCAGGTAAAACCACCTTGTTGAATGCGTTAGGTCAGTTGGGCTATGCCACCTTTGCTGAAGGTTCTCGTAGCTTGATTGAGCAGCAAAGCCAGTTGGACAACGGTATTTTGCCTTGGACGAATCTGCCGGAGTTCGCCAACTTATGCCTTGAGTTAATGGAGAAGCAAAAGCGAGAAGCGCTCAATCATGATGTGGCTTTTGTTGACCGTGCTATCCCAGACATCGTGGCATACTTACAAGTAGGCGGTTGTCCCGTTGAACACACTTTCTTGATTGAGAGTGCAGGCTACCAGAGTAAGGTGCTCACATGCCGACCTGAAGCCTCTATTTATGTTCAAGATGATGTGCGTCCACACAGTTTTGAAGAGGCGCTACAAATTCATCAAATCTTAGTCGATACCTATACTGAACTGAGGTATGACGTGGTTGAAGTACCATGGGGAAGCGTAGCTGAACGAGTGGCGTTTGTTCGACAAGTAATGGGCTTAGTTGCTGAGGTAGAAGGTGAGAAACGCTGATAGAGCTCGGAAGATAAACGGGTGACTACGTGGTGAATAAGTTAGCTCTTCCGCTAAATAGCAAAACCTCCTCACGAGGAGGAGGCTTTATCGAATTACTTTTGATTCAGCTGCTGTAGGAACTTGTCTGATTCAGCAATCGCGGCATTCATTTGCTTAATTGCGTATTGAATGTCCTTCTCTAAGCTAGAGAATTCACCTTTCAGTGAGCCAATCGCACTCGCGTTCAAGTTATGCTTGAGGTAAAGCGTGTTGTCACGCAGTGTATTCAGAACTGGTGTCATCTTGTCTTCCGCACGCTTCATGGCGTTAAGCATGGTTTTGTAAGACGCTTTGGTTTCACGCAGCTTCTGTTCGCTAGAGCGACGCAGTTTCGCATTTGTGTACAGGTCTAGCTCGCCTTGCCATTCATCAAACAGGGCATCCGATACATCTTCAATCGCAGCAATACGGTCGCGCACGTCTTGCGCTGCTTTTTCGCTGTCTTCGTATTTATCGTTAATGTTGTTGTAGACGCTTTCCAATTCACCACCATCAAAGTTGGTCAGCGCAGAAAGTGCTTCTAATGCACTGGTGAACTCTTCTTGTGCATCTTGTTGTGACTCTTTGGCGTCTTCCACGCGATCTACCATGATATCGCGCTTGTGGTAACCCACTTGCTCCATTGCTGAATAATATGCGGACTGACATCCTGTCAAAGTGAAAATTGATAGTACAATTGCTAATAAATAAGGCATTCTTATGTCCTCGACGCTAATTTATGGGATGAACTATGAACCAGTTATCAGAGAGTTACAAGGTGAGATTGAGCAAGCTCGTGCCGGGGAGCGTCGCGTTTTTCAAATATTTGCTCAAGCGTATGACGCACGATCGCGTCAACGTTAATGCAGGCTATCTAGCTTACATCACTTTGTTGTCTATTGTGCCGATGTTGACGGTATTACTGTCGATTTTGTCAAAGTTTCCGGTATTTGAGAATGTCGGCGAAGTGCTGCAGGGTTACATCATCGATAACTTCGTCCCCGCTTCTGGTGATGCAGTCAGAACTGCGTTGCAAGAGTTTGTCTCGAACACAGGCAAGATGACCGCCGTGGGTGGTGCGTTTTTGTTTGTTGCAGCCCTGATGCTGATCTCCAACATCGATAAGAACTTAAACTACATCTGGCGGGTGAAAGACAAACGTCGCCCAGTGTTTTCTTTCTCCATGTATTGGATGGTGCTGACCCTTGGTCCGATTCTGGTCGGTGCGAGTATTGCTGCAACCTCTTACGTAACATCGCTTAAGCTGATTGAAAACGAAACCTTATCGGGCGCTTACAACCTGTTTTTGCGCTGGCTGCCATTGTTATTGTCATTCTTTGCGTTCATGGGTTTGTACTTTTTAGTGCCAAACAAAAAAGTTTATCTGTCTCACGGTGCCATTGGTGCAGCTATCGCCGCGGTGCTGTTTGAATTGAGTAAGAAAGGCTTTGCGTTCTACATTACCCAATTCCCGTCATACCAGCTGATTTACGGCGCACTTGCCGCGATTCCGATCCTGTTTGTGTGGGTGTATTTGTGTTGGCTGATCGTATTGATTGGCGCGGAAGTCACGGCCGCTCTGGGCGAAAGAGAGCACTGGAGTGACGACCTAGAAATGATACACTCGACCGCTGAATTGCAATTAACAGATGAAGGAAGCGAGAGTCGTGATAGCGCTAATTCAACGAGTCAGTGAAGCAGCCGTTCGTGTAGACGGTGAAGTTGTCGGTGAAATCGACCAAGGTCTACTTGTCCTACTTGGAGTAGAAAAGGACGATGATGAAGCAAAAGCAAAACGTTTGATGGAGCGTGTAACCACTTATCGTGTGTTTGAAGATGATGAAGGCAAAATGAACCTCAACGTCAAACAAGTGAACGGTAAGGTTTTGGTGGTGTCTCAATTTACGTTACCAGCCGACACCAAAAAGGGCACTCGCGCAGGCTTTTCTCGCGGCGCGCATCCTGCGGATGCAGAGCGTTTATATGACTACTTTTCAGATCTGTGTAAGGAAGTACTGCCAACGCAACGTGGCCGCTTTGCAGCAGACATGAAAGTGTCATTGATTAATGACGGCCCGGTGACTTTTTGGTTACAGGTCTAATCTGGAAACCTTAGCTGCATAGTCTAAGCTTTAAGCCCAAGTGAATTGATTTTACTTGGGTTATTTGCCTTATGGCTTGTATTTGATTTGTGCTTTCAAAGGATTGATATGTTCAAACTTATAACTCCAAAAACTGAAAATCAGCTTAACAAGTACTATCAATTTCGTTGGCAGATGCTGCGAGAACCATGGCGCATGCCTGTAGGCTCTGAGCGTGATGAGTATGATGGTATGAGCCATCACCGGATGATTACCGACGGTCGTGGCCGTCCGATGGCGATCGGTCGTTTGTACATTACCCCAGATAACGACGGTCAGATCCGTTACATGGCGGTGAAAAATAACCGTCGCAGCAAAGGCATGGGTTCACTGGTGCTGGTGGCGCTTGAGTCTCTGGCACGACAAGAAGGGGCGAAGCGTCTGGTATGTAATGCACGTGAAGATGCGATTGCCTTCTATGAGAAGAATGGTTTCGAGCGTCGCGGTGAACTGACAGACGAGCGAGGTCCAGTGCGTCACCAACAAATGGTAAAGCCGCTTGATCCGATGGCCGATGTGCTTCGTCGACCTGAATGGTGTACTGAGCTGCAACAACGTTGGGAAGCGCAGATCCCAATTGCCGATAAAATGGGGATTAAAATTAACCAATACACCGGCTATCAGTTTGAATGCAGCGCACAGCTTAACCCGAATTTGAATCCACATAATACCATGTTTGCTGGTTCAGCCTTTACTTTGGCGACGCTTACCGGGTGGGGGATGGCGTGGTTGTTAATGAAAGAGCGTGGTTTGCACGGTGATATTGTACTGGCAGACAGTTCGATTCGTTATCGCCATCCTGTCGAAGAGAACCCTGTCGCGAGTACATCACTAGATGGTATCAGTGGTGATTTGGACAGGCTCGCATCAGGGCGTAAAGCGCGCATTGTTATCCACGTGGTGATTTACAGTGGCGACGTGCCTGCGGTGGATTTTGTTGGTACGTACATGTTGCTGCCGAATTACTCTAAGCTACTCAGCTGTTAGGTCCGTTGATTTTAGTACTTCTTGTGGCGCATCCTGTTCTTGCGATGCGCCCGGTTCTATCTTGGAGTTATCTGCTTCTGAAGTAGCGCTTTCTTCAGATGACTTTTCTTCGATAAGGGAGCTTTCTTGAACAGAGATAAGCTGCTCTTCTGAGGGCGGCGCAGCAGTAGGTTCTTTTTCTTCTACCACTTCTTCACTTAATTCTTCCTCATATTGCTCTAAGTTGATTGGTTTAATGCTGGTGCTGTTCGTCGCTTTCGGTGAACTCTGTTTGGGTTCTTCTGGCTCAGTCTGTTTTGACATATTGACGCATTCATTTGCTTTGACTTCTCCACTCAGCAGGTCACCTTGAATCGAACCACATGTTTCTCTGAGCTGATAAATCACACCACTAATTGGGTTGTTCGCCATATCAAAATCTCCGGAAAGGTTACCCGAGATGGCTTTGCCTGAAATGGTCACTGGTTGAAACTTCACTTCGCCGCGTTGGGCACGTAAACGCAGCGGGCTGAAGGTGATCGCCTTGAGTGAATCATCAGCTTGTGACTTTAAGGTGGTATCGCGCAGATTGGCTTCCACTTTGCCTGACAAGCTGTAAGCAAGCATATTTTGATCGCCGGCTAAGCCTTTTAAGTCGAGGCTTAAGTCAGAGAAACCATTGACCGCGAGCACCGTTGGTAAGTAAGGGTGGAACAGTTGCAGAGGGAGTCCATCGGCGTTGAGGTTAAGCGTCCAAGGTTGGCTAGTGGTGCTAAGGTCGATTTGTCCTAAGCCTTCAATATAGCCTTGCTCCAGAGGGGCGAACAAACGCGTCAGTTGCCACAAGCCATTATCACTTCGTGTTGAAATTGCTGCGTGTGATGTGATGACTTGATCGTAGCTGGCGTTAACAACGCTAGCATCAAGCTTGCCGTTCCAAATACCCCAGTTGTCATTGCTGTGTTTTATTTCGAGTTGGTTACCTTCCAAATTCAACCCAGAAAGCTGCCAGTAAGGTTGTTTAGATAACTGGATAACTTGGCTGCGTTCAATCTCTAATTGCTTCACATTGACTTTCTGGAGCGTTTCTGTGGTGATTTGCCACCAGTCGGTTTTATCATCAGGCTGGATAGCCCATTTTAATCCACTGACGGTGGCGTTGTTAATTGTCCAATGCTTTGGCTCAAACATGCCTGATAGCTGTATTGTGCCTTGTTGCCAATCCAAGCTCAGCTCTTGCAGTTGAATCGCCCCCGGTTTGAACTGGGCATTCAAGCGAGGCTCTACCGCAGTTTGATCTTGAAAGCTGACACTGTCGGCTTGCAGAGAAATCTGTGCCGTTGTGTTCCATAGTGACAGTGGTAGGGAGGCATTTTCGAGAGACAATTCTAGATTTTGCCAGTGCCAATCGCCGTACTCGATATCTGCGTTCAATAGATCGAGGCTATTGATATGAGTGATATTAATTGGCAGTGCTTGCCATGGTTTGGTGAGTAAAGATTGCAGTTGTAGGTTATCGATTTTCAGTTTATCTACGGTCACATTTACCAGTGACCAGCCTTGCGAGTACTGCTCTCCCTGACCGGAGACCTCGCTGCCACGCCAGTTAAATGAAGCGCCATAAAGCGTGCTGTCTTGCGCTTTGTAATCGATATCAAGCAGCAGTTGATTGAACGCTTCCCCTTTCCAGTAGAGTTGGTCAGCAGACAACTGAATCTCACCATAGGGTATGGTTTGTGTTTTTGTTAGCCAGGTTGGATCTTGGATCTGAATATTTACGTTTCGAGCAGTATAACGGTCATCAGCATAGTTGATGTTCTTTAGAGCGAGTTGGTGAAGCAAAATATTGCTTGGAACTTGGACTTCTGGCAGGCCATGCTGCGCTTCAACGCCATCAATTAACAGGCTGTCTAGTATCCATTGATTATCGCGTCTGATATCTGGATTGAACCAGAGGTCGATTTGTTCAATGTAGGGTATTTGCTCTGAGGATGTTGTTACCCCCTGCAGAGAAACATGATAAGGAAACTGGTAATGGACACTTTTGGCTTGCCAATTAAGGGGGAATGGCTGTGAGATAAGCTGCCATGTTTGTGGTGCGTATGATGTCGTCAACAAAACCGCGAGTACGATTGGTACACAAATCAATATGACAAGAGCGAGTGTGAGAATCCTTATTACTGTCTTCATTCCATTGAGAACCTTTGGCCAGCTTGCTGCTTAGAGTGTATCAATATTGAAGAGGTTTCAATAAAAAGCCCCTCAAAAGAGGGGCTTGTGAAGTGTTTTTGTAACTAAATCACGTTGAGCTTAGTCAACTTGCGGGCCAGCAGCTACAAGTGATTTGCCTTCTGCATTATCCGTGTATTTATCAAAGTTATTGATAAAGCGTTCTGCTAAATCCTTGGCTTTGCTTTCCCATTGTAGTGGGTCAACATAAGTATCGCGTGGATCAAGAATACTTGGGTCTACACCTGGTAGAGCAGTCGGCACTTCTAGGTTGAAGATAGGGATATGTTTAGTTTGAGCGTTTTCAATCGAACCATCTAGGATGGCGTCAATGATACCGCGCGTATCTTGGATAGAAATACGCTTGCCGCTACCGTTCCAACCAGTGTTGACTAGGTAAGCCTCAGCACCTGCTGCTTCCATACGTTTTACTAGTACTTCAGCATATTTAGTTGGGTGTAGTGTTAGGAATGCTGCACCGAAACACGCTGAGAAGGTAGGCGTTGGCTCCGTGATACCACGCTCTGTGCCCGCTAGCTTAGCAGTAAAGCCAGATAGGAAGTGGTACTTAGTTTGCTCTGGTGTCAGCTTAGACACTGGAGGTAGTACGCCAAATGCGTCAGCCGATAGGAAGATCACTTTGTTTGCGTGGCCACCTTTCGATACTGGCTTAACGATGTTGTCGATGTGATGAAGTGGGTAAGACACACGGGTGTTCTCAGTCTTAGAACCATCATCAAAGTCGATAGAACCATCGCTGCGAACCGTAACGTTCTCTAGTAGTGCGTCGCGGCGGATCGCGTTGTAGATATCAGGCTCTGCCTCTTTCGATAGCTTGATGGTCTTAGCGTAACAGCCACCTTCGAAGTTGAATACGCCGTCGTCATCCCAACCGTGCTCGTCATCACCAATCAGTGCGCGTTTAGGATCAGTTGATAGGGTGGTTTTACCTGTGCCAGATAGACCGAAGAAGATCGCAACGTCGCCTTCTTCACCCATGTTTGCACTACAGTGCATCGATGCGATGTCTTTAAGCGGCAGGAAGTAGTTCATCATGGCGAACATACCTTTCTTCATTTCTCCGCCGTACCACGTACCACCGATCAGCTGCATGCGCTCTGTTAGGTTAAATACAGTGAAGTTTTCTGAGTTCAGACCGTGCTCTTCCCACTTCTCGTTGGTGCATTTCGCACCGTTCATTACCACGAAATCAGGCTCAAACGTTGCCAATTCTTCTTCTGTTGGGCGGATGAACATGTTTTTCACGAAGTGGGCTTGCCATGCTACTTCAGTGATCACTCGAATGCTCAAACGAGTGTCTGGGTTTGCACCGCAATAACCGTCAATCACAAATAGGCGCTTACCTGAAAGCTGGTTAGTTACTAGCTCTTTTAGGTCGTCCCATACTTCTTTGTTTATTGCTTTGTTGTCGTTTTTCACTGCGTCAGAAGTCCACCACATGTGCTCTTCTGTCGTTGCATCTTTAACAATGTACTTATCTTTTGGTGAGCGACCAGTAAAGATACCAGTGTCTACGGCAACCGCGCCGAGTTCTGTAACCACACCACGTTCATAACCAGTTAGGTCAGCACGGGTCTCTTCCTCGAACAGCACTTCGTAGCTTGGGTTGCGAACAACCTCTTTCACGTTGTGCAATCCGTGTTTGGTTAGATCAAGTGTTGCAGCCTTTGTATGTTCCATAACGGTCATAGGTGCTCCTTATAAGGATTTTTGTAGGGATTTTGTAAGAATGTTTTAATTTTTATCTGCTCACCATGCTAGCAACGGGGCGGGGAGAAAACAGGGAGATAGCTCAAAAAATATCCATGATTTCATTGTGGTTTTAGGTAACCCGTCACATATCGGTACGAATAGTTTATCGTGCGCGCAAACCTTTGCGCTAGAGCAAAATAATTATTAATTATTTAAAATTAAGCAGTTGCTTTATTACGTTGGAAGTAAGGTTATACGTGGGTTTGATCACAAAAAGGCCAGCATGATGCTGGCCTTTTGAAGGGTAAATTACAAGCTTGTTAAGCTATGAAAATTAATGCACGATTTTATTGTCTGGAGTTGACTGAGTGTACAGATCCGTTACTTCAGATTCGTCGAACGTGTATGACGTGCCGCAGTAATCACAATGTAAAGAAATTGATCCTTCTTCTGCTAAAATGTCATAAATTTCAGTTTTATCAACCGTGATGATCGCTGCACCACTGCGCTCACGAGAACAACCACAGTGGAATTCCACAGGCTGTGGTTCGTATAGACGAACTTTATCTTGGTTGTAGAGGCGGTATAGCAGTTCGTTTGCTGGTAGCGTGAACAGCTCTTCATTTTTTACCGTGTCCGTGAGTTGCTCTAGATGTTCGAAGTCTTCTGGCGTGCCAGTACCATCAGGCATGACTTGAATCATCATACCAGCTGCGTGCGCTTTGCCTTCGTGTTCACCAGTGCGGATCCACAAACGCGTTTTTAGCTGCTCTGAGTTTGCGAAGTAGCCTTCGATGACGTCAGCCAATGTTTCGCCTTCTAGGCCAACCACACCTTGGTAACGTTCGCCTTTCTTCGGCTCAATGGTGATCACTAGGTAACCTTTACCCATCATGTCGTGTAGGCTTGCATCATCAGCAATGTCGCCTTCCCAGCGAGCAACGCCGCGGATCTTCTGATCGTGGTCGCCGTTGATTACTGCGAGTGATACAGGACCATCACCTTGCAGTTGGATAGTGATTGAGCCTTCGAACTTCAAAGTTGCAGTTAAAAGAGTGGCCGAAACGAGTAGCTCACCCAACAGTTTTTGTAGTGCTGCCGGATATTCCTTGCTGGAGATAATACGTTGGTATGCTTCATCCAATTGTACCAACTCGCCACGTACTGAAAGATCTTCGAATAGGTAGCGGTTTAAAACATTGTTTGCCATGGAGTGCTTTCCTCGTCAGTAATTCCGGCTTTTATTGGTGTTTGAACTTAATGATGTCTCGGCGCTGCTTTTTATCAGGGCGGCGTTCCGGACTTGGATTGTGGGCGTTAAGCTTACGCTGCTTAGCGTGTTCTTCACGTTTAGCTATACTTTCAGTGGTTTCGCTGTAAAGCGTTTGAGCGATCGGTGCACCACGACGTTGATCTGAGACTTTCTCGATAATTACGATTTTCTCTTCATTACCTTGGCGTAAGCGCACCTCGGCTCCAAGTTCAACGATCTTGCTTGGCTTGCTTCGTTGTCCATTATAATGGACTTTGCCGCCATCGACCATATTCCGAGCGATGGAGCGTGTCTTGTAAAATCTGGCCGCCCACAGCCATTTATCTAGCCTTACGGCTTCATTTATGGAACTCATATAACTCTGTCGTATCTAATCACTGCGATAAATGTGATATCTAGTGGTGGATTATTCACCTACAAATGGAGTCAAGGCCTAATTTTTTCAAGGGAGTTGGCAAAAACGGTATAAGAAAACAGAGCAAAAACTATCTTGTGATATAGTTCACTGCTCTTTGTTGACTAGTAAAGTTGTTGCAAATTTTTCAGGGTAACGTCGGTCATTTTGAGTGTTCATCGGCGAGCGTAACAATAAAGGAATTTATTAAGTGAAGCGTTTGGAGCTAAATGCTGGATTGTTGAGTAGCCCGCTATTGGCTCGGATTAAGTCCAACAATCTCGCTATTCAATCTAAACTCAGTTTGGTAGCAACGTGCATATTGATTGCAATGATCGGGTGGGTATTAGGTCAATTGGTTTGGCTTGCAATGCCTCAATCCTCTGGCATTGCTAAATGGCAGCCATCTTCTAGTTCTTCGGTCAGTACCAATAAATCTGATGCCATCGACTTCTCAGCGATCCAAAATGCCAACCTATTTGGAAAGTACAATGAGCAAAAGCCCGTTGTGGTTGAGCAACCGATCGTAAAAGACGCCCCTAAAACGCGTTTGAACCTTACCTTGGTAGGTGCTGTGGCAAGTTCGAATGCGAATACCAGCCTCGCGGTTATTGCCAATCGTGGTAAACAAGCGACTTATGGTATTGGTGAGGAAATTGAAGGTACTCGAGCGAAGTTAAAAGCTGTCTTGGTAGATCGTGTGATTATCGATAACCAAGGACGAGATGAAACCTTGATGCTTGAAGGGGTTGAGTACAAGAAGCTCTCCCAGAGCGCACAATTAAGACCCGTGGCAAAAAGTAATGTTGAAAAGGCTTCTGTTTCTGAAGAGAAGCTGGATCAGATCCGTGCTGAGATTGCACGTGACCCTAAACGAGTTTTTAACTACATCAGCATTTCAGAAGTTAAGAAGGATGGCAATACGATCGGCTATCGCGTTTCACCAGGGCGTGAAGCTTCTTTATTTAATGATGTAGGTTTACAAGCAGGTGATATTGCTGTGGAGCTAAATGGTATCGACTTACGTGATCCTTCTTCACTAGCAAAACTCGCTCAGGAAATGAGTAACCTGCAAGAATTGAACTTAACTGTTGAGCGAGATGGCCAACAGTACGACATCTATATCCAATTTTAATACTTAGGCACTAAGCGTAAGTTCAGGGAGACATACGTGAAACATTGGTTAAGCAAAAGCGCGTGGCTACTTGCTGGCAGCCTACTCTGCACCCCAGGCGCAATCGCGAATGATTTTAGCGCGAGCTTCAAAGGCACGGACATTCAAGAGTTCATTAACATTGTTGGTCGAAACCTAGAGAAGACCATTATTGTTGATCCATCGGTGCGCGGTAAGATCGACGTACGCAGCTACGATGTACTGAATGAAGAGCAATATTACAGCTTCTTTCTTAACGTACTTGAAGTGTACGGTTACGCAGTTGTGGAAATGGACAATGGCGTATTAAAAGTTATCAAAGCGAAAGACTCTAAAACGTCGGCTATTCCTGTACTCGGCGATGCGAGTGCCAAAGGCGACAGTGTGATTACACGTGTTGTTGCGGTACGTAATGTGTCTGTACGTGAGCTGTCTCCTTTGCTTCGTCAGCTGATCGACAACGCTGGTGCTGGTAACGTGGTTCATTACGACCCTGCGAATATCATTTTGATCACAGGACGTGCTGCGGTCGTAAACCGTCTTGCTGAAATCATTAAGCGTGTTGACCAAGCGGGTGATAAAGAAATTGAGCTGGTAGAACTACGTAATGCTTCAGCCGCTGAGATGGTACGTATCGTTGAAGCGTTGAATAAAACGACTAATCAAAAGAGCACGCCAGAGTTCCTAGAGCCAAAAATCGTAGCGGATGAGCGTACTAACTCGATTCTGATTTCTGGTGACCCTAAAGTCCGCGCGCGTCTGAAACGTTTGATTCGCCAACTTGACGTGGAAATGGCAACCAAAGGCAACAACCGTGTGGTTTACCTTAAGTATGCTAAAGCGGAAGACTTGGTGGATGTACTGAAAGGTGTATCTGATAACCTGCAAGCGGAAAAACAAGCGGGTCAAAAAGGAGCCTCTTCAGCTAAGCGTGGTGAAGTGGTGATTGCTGCCCATGAAGCGACCAACTCGCTAGTGCTGACGGCGCCGCCAGATATCATGATGGCACTCCAAGACGTAATTTCTCAACTGGATATTCGTCGTGCTCAAGTTTTGATTGAAGCACTGATTGTAGAAATGTCCGAAGGTGATGGCATTAACTTAGGTGTTCAGTGGGGCTCGCTAGAAACGGGTGCGGTGATTCAGTATGGCAATACTGGTGCTCCGATTGGCCAGGTCATGGTTGGTTTGGAAGAAGCGAAAGACACCACAACCACGAAAGCGGTTTATGATACTGAAGGTGAATTCCTACGTAACGAAACGACGACAGAGCAAGGCGATTACTCAACGTTAGCAGCCGCTTTGGGTGGTGTGAATGGCGCTGCGATGAGTATTGTTATGGGTGACTGGACTGCATTAATCAGTGCCGTTGCTTCTGACTCAAACTCAAACATTCTGTCTTCTCCAAGCATTACTGTTATGGATAACGGTGAAGCGTCATTCATCGTTGGTGAAGAAGTTCCGGTTATTACTGGTTCAACTGCTGGCTCGAACAACGATAACCCATTCCAAACGGTTGATCGTAAAGAAGTGGGCATCAAGTTGAAGGTAGTACCACAGATCAACGAAGGCGATTCTGTTCAGTTGAACATTGAACAAGAAGTATCAAATGTACTGGGCGCAAATGGTGCAGTAGACGTTCGCTTTGCTAAACGTCAGCTAAACACATCGGTCATGATTCAAGATGGTCAAATGCTGGTACTTGGTGGCTTGGTTGATGAGCGCGCATTAGAAAGTGAGTCTAAAGTGCCACTACTGGGTGACATTCCAGTGATTGGCCACTTGTTTAAGTCAACCAGTACTCAAACGGAAAAGCGCAATCTGATGGTTTTCATCAAGCCAACGATCATTCGTGATGGCATGACCGCAGATGGTATTACCCAGCGTAAGTACAACTTTATCCGTGCTGAGCAGCTATATAAAGCGCAAGAAGGCCTGAAGTTGATGGAAGATTCTAAGATTCCGGTAATGCCTGAGTTTGGCCATGAACGTCAATTGGCGCCTGAAATCCAAGCCTTTATCGATCAAATGGAAGTGAAGTAATGGTTGATATGCTAGACACCGCGCCAAGCTTGCGTCGTCTGCCATTCAGTTTTGCTAACCGCTTTAAACTGGTATTGGAGACAGAACACCCTGAGCGCCCTCCAGTGCTGTATTACGTAGAGCCGCTTAGTGCAGCGGCTTTGGTTGAAGTTAGACGTGTGCTGAAACATGCATTTGTCCCTCAGCCCCTTGATAAAGAGGCGTTCGACAAAAAACTGACTGAAGCTTATCAACGTGACTCTTCAGAAGCGCGTCAACTGATGGAAGACATTGGTGCCGATGATGACTTCTTCTCATTAGCTGAAGAGCTACCGCAAAATGAAGACTTGCTTGAGTCGGAAGATGATGCGCCCATTATTAAGTTGATCAACGCCATGCTTGGCGAGGCAATCAAAGAAGGGGCTTCAGATATTCACATCGAAACGTTTGAAAAAACATTGTCTATCCGTTTTCGGGTAGATGGTGTCTTGCGTGAAGTCTTAGCTCCAAGTCGTAAACTCGCGCCATTACTTGTGTCTCGTGTAAAAGTAATGGCAAAACTGGATATTGCAGAAAAGCGCGTGCCACAGGATGGTCGTATTTCTCTGCGTATTGGTGGCCGAGCTGTCGATGTTCGTGTTTCTACCATGCCTTCATCGCATGGTGAGCGAGTGGTAATGCGTTTGTTAGATAAGAACGCGACTCGTCTAGACTTACACAGCTTGGGCATGACGCCTTCTGTTCATGATAACTTCCGTCATCTGATTGGTCGTCCGCACGGCATTATTTTGGTTACTGGTCCAACAGGTTCAGGTAAATCAACAACCTTGTATGCTGGCTTACAAGAGATCAACAGCAACGAACGCAACATCCTTACTGTAGAAGACCCGATCGAATTTGATATTGATGGTATCGGCCAGACGCAAGTGAACCCGAAAGTTGATATGACGTTTGCTCGTGGTCTACGTGCGATTCTTCGTCAAGACCCGGACGTGGTAATGGTTGGTGAGATTCGTGACTTAGAAACCGCACAGATCGCGGTACAAGCGTCTTTGACTGGTCACTTGGTTATGTCGACTCTGCACACCAATACCGCGGTTGGCGCGATAACGCGTCTGCGTGATATGGGGATCGAGCCATTCTTAATATCTTCTTCATTGCTTGGTGTCCTTGCTCAGCGTTTGGTAAGAACACTTTGCCAAGACTGTAAAGAACCTTATGAAGCCGACAATGAACAGAAGAAGTTATTTGGTTTAACAGAGCATGACTCACTGACATTGCATCGCGCGAAAGGGTGTGAAACCTGTAACCAAAAAGGCTATCGCGGCCGTACTGGTATTCATGAACTCTTGATGCTCGATGAGAACGTTCAAGAATTGATTCATCGCGAAGCGGGTGAACAAGAAATTGAAAAAATGATTCGTTCACATACGCCAAGTATTCGCAGTGATGGCTTGAGCAAAGTGCGCCGTGGTATCACCTCTCTAGAGGAAGTGATGCGGGTGACTAAGGAAGCGTAATGGCGGCTTTTGAGTACAAAGCACTCGATGCGACGGGGAAGCGAAAGAAAGGCACTATTGAAGGTGACAACGCTCGCCAAGTCCGTCAGCGTTTGAAAGAACAAGGAATGGTGCCGATTGAAGTCGTTGAAGCTAAAGCGAAAGCTGCTAAGTCTTCAGGTGCTTCCGGTGGGTTCAAACGTGGTATCAAAACCGCAGAGCTTGCGCTTATCACGCGTCAGCTTTCGACATTGGTTCAGTCTGGTATGCCACTGGAAGAGTGTTTAAAAGCGGTATCTGAACAAGCAGAAAAGCCTCGTATTCGTACCATGATCGCTGCTGTGCGCTCTAAAGTGACGGAAGGCTATCCGTTGGCGGACAGCTTGGCTGATTATCCACATATCTTTGATGAGCTATTTCGCTCAATGGTGGCCGCAGGTGAGAAGTCTGGTCATCTCGATACGGTTCTAGAACGCTTGGCTGATTATGTAGAAAATCGTCAGAAAATGCGTTCTAAGCTGATGCAAGCCATGATTTACCCTGTGGTGTTGGTGGTATTTGCTGTCGGTATTGTCTCCTTCCTACTGGCAACAGTGGTGCCAAAGATCATTGAACCAATCATTCAGATGGGACAAGAGTTACCTCAGTCTACACAAATTTTGCTGGCTGCCAGTGAGTTTGTTCAAGAGTGGGGGCTAGTGATTTTTGTCGTGCTGGTGGTGTTATTCTACGGTTTAAAATTAGCACTACAAAAACCTAACTTCCGCCTAGCATGGGATCGAAAAATCCTTAGCTTACCTTTGCTTGGAAAAATTTCGAAAGGGCTCAACACGGCTCGTTTTGCTCGTACATTATCTATCTGTACATCTAGTGCCATCCCTATCTTAGAGGGCATGAGAGTGGCTGTTGACGTAATGTCAAACCGCTTTGTAAAGCAGCAAGTCTTATTAGCCGCAGACAATGTGCGTGAAGGCGCCAGCTTACGTAAAGCCTTAGATCAAACTCGTTTATTCCCGCCAATGATGCTGCACATGATTGCCAGTGGTGAGCAAAGTGGTGAGTTGGAGAGTATGTTGACGCGTGCAGCGGACAACCAAGATCAGAACTTTGAATCGACGGTCAATATTGCATTAGGCATCTTTACGCCAGCCCTGATTGCTTTGATGGCAGGACTCGTACTGTTTATTGTTATGGCGACATTGATGCCAATGCTTGAAATGAATAACTTAATGAGTGGATAAATTCTGGGTCAAGGCTTGTCTATAGTGACAATGGCTTGAATCTAACTTTCGGAGAAAATAATGAAAATGAAACGTAGTAAACAACAGGGCTTTACGCTGTTAGAAGTGATGGTTGTTGTTGTTATTTTGGGTATTTTGGCAAGCTTTGTTGTGCCTAACTTGCTAGGTAATAAAGAGAAAGCCGATCAACAAAAAGCGATTACCGACATCGTGGCATTAGAAAACGCATTAGACATGTACAAGTTGGATAACAGCGTTTACCCAACAACGGATCAAGGTTTGGAAGCATTAGTTTCTAAGCCATCTAACCCAGAGCCTCGCAACTACCGTGATGGTGGTTACATCAAGCGTCTACCAAATGACCCATGGGGTAACGAGTACCAGTACCTAAGCCCTGGTGACAATGGCACCATTGATATCTTCACGTTAGGTGCAGATGGTCAAGAGGGTGGTGAAGGTCCAGCTGCTGATATTGGCAACTGGAACATGCAAGATTTCCAATAAGCCCTAGCTTAAACCAGCACTGATGAAGCGAATGCAAAAACAACTCGGTTTTACATTAATAGAAATTCTATTGGTGCTGGTTTTGTTATCTCTTACCGCTGTGGCGGTTATTACTACTTTACCTACCAGTCAGAAAGATTTATCCAAACAATACGCACAAAGCTTTTATCAGCGAGTGCAATTGCTAAATGAAGAAGCTGTGTTGAGTGGCAAAGACTTTGGCGTTCGCGTTGATGACGCAAAATCAACCTATGCTTTATTAAATCTAACTCAGGATGGCTGGCAACCTTTGGAGTTGAAGCAGATTCCAAGTAGTACCAAGTTGGAAGATGGAATCGCAATCCAACTTGAATTAGGCGGTGGTGCTTGGGATAAAGATGACCGCTTATTTGAGCCGGGATCATTATTTGATGAAGATATGTTTGCTGATGAAGAGGAAAAGAAGAAAGAGAAGCCACCACAAGTGTTTATCTTTTCCAGTGCCGAGCTAACCCCTTTCACGTTGTCATTTTATCCACAAGACGGTGATGCAGAGAACGACGGTTGGCGTGTTATTGGTAAAGAAACAGGGGAAATAAAACTATACGCTCCTGGTGACGAGGTGGAAGAGGATGACAATGCGATCTTCTAGAGCAAGCATTATGGGTATATCGCATCACCGAGTTAGAGGCATGACTTTACTAGAGGTATTGGTTGCATTAGCCATTTTTGCAACGGCAGCGATCAGTGTCATTCGCTCAGTCAGCCAACACATTAATACCGTCAGTTATTTAGAAGAAAAAATGTTTGCAGCAATGGTTGTTGATAACCAAATGGCCAACGTAATGTTAGACAGCAGTGCGTTGAAAGCGAAAAAGGGCACCGAAGAACTTGCCGGTCGAACGTGGTATTGGAAAGTGACGCCAGTTGCGACAACGCAGCCATTGCTGAAAGCATTTGATGTAAGTGTTGCGGTAGAAAAAAGCGCCAGTCCAATCGTAACGGTACGAAGTTATGTGGACAAGTAAATATACGGCGAGGCGAACCACTCGCCATAAAGGTTTCACCTTAATTGAGGTGTTGGTATCCATTGCTATTTTTGCCAGTTTAAGTGTTGCTGCATACCAAGTGGTTAGCCAGGTTCAGCGCAGTGACGTTTTATCGCAAGAAAAGATCCAACGTCTTAATGAGCTGCAACGAGCGATGGTCATGATGGATAATGACTTTCGCCAAATGGCCATCAGACACAGTCGTACAAATGGTGAAGAGCCAGCAAAGCAGCTGATTTTTTGGTCAGATTACTTATTAGATTCCGACGCCAAAGGCGTCATGTTTACTCGTTTAGGTTGGCATAATCCGCAACAGCAGTTTCCGCGCGGTGAAGTGACAAAAGTCGGCTATCGGATTAAAGATAACGTTCTTCAGCGAGTGTGGTGGCGCTATCCTGATACACCAGTGGCTCAACAAGGTATTGTGACGCCTTTGCTGACAGAGGTTGAAGAGTTCAACCTCCGATTTTATGACGGTAAACAGTGGAAAAAAGACTGGGATTCCGCCGATTCGCTACCCAAAGCGGTGTCTGTTGTGCTGACGCTAAAGGATTATGGTGAGATCAGCCGAACGTATCTTACTCCAGATGGTGAATTCCAATCGGGAGAGAAGAGTGAATCAGGAGGCAACAACAATGGCTAATCGTCAGCGTGGTGTTGCTTTAATTATTGTATTGATGCTTCTAGCAATCATGGCGACGGTTGCTGCCAGTATGTCTGAACGGTTGTTTTTGCAATTTCAGCGCGCAACTAACCAAATAAACTACCAGCAAGCCTATTGGTACAGTCTAGGTGTAGAAGCGTTAGCTAAAATTGGTATAGAGCAGAGTTACAAAGACAGTGACACCATCAATTTGAGCCAACCATGGGCAATAAAAGATCAAATCTATCCGTTGGATTATGGGCAAGCTGCGGGAAGAATCGTTGATAAACAGGCGTGCTTTAACCTTAATGCTCTCGCTAGTGTTCAACCAACGAATGATCCAACCGCTCGGCCATACTTAGTACAAACGTGGTTGAAACTTTTGGAAGAAGCGAATGTTGAGCCCTATCAAGCTGAGGTGATCGCAGACTCTACATGGGAGTATGTTGACAGTGACACTTCGGTACGTTCGACTGCCGGGGTTGAAGATAGCACTTATGAAAGTATGAACCCTGCTTATTTGCCACCCAATGGATTGATGGCCGACAGTAGCGAACTACGCTCAATTTACCAAGTAAGTGGCGAGATATATCAAAATGTTGCGCCGATGGTTTGTGCGATACCGACAGACGATTGGCGACTGAACGTGAATACCATTGAAGTTGAGCAAGCACCGATATTGGTTGCGATGTTTTCTCCGGGGTTGGGCAGCAGTGAAGCTGTACAACTGATAGAGAAGCGACCGTTCGATGGGTGGGACAGTATTGATGATTTTTTGGCTGAGTCTGAACTGACAGGCGTCAGCGGTGATATTAAGAAGAAAGCAAAAGGCTATCTGGGTGTAGATAGTGCTTATTTTGAATTGGATGCTCAGGTCTTAGTGGATGAATCGCGTGTGCGAATCCGCAGTCTTTTGCAAAGTACGAATCGAGAAACAGTGACGGTTGTCCGCCGTCGTTTTGGAGGGATCAGTGAGCGAGTTTCTGACCGTTCGGCTGAGTAGCGAACAACAAAGCACCATACCTTGGGTGGTATGGTCTACACAACAGCAGGAAGTGATCGCCAGCGGAGAATTAGCTGGTTGGGAACACTTAGATGAATTGGCGGCTTACGCAGAGCAACGTCAGATCATTGCATTACTTGCTGCTAGCGATGTCGTGCTGACCGAGGTGGATATTCCTCCGGGAGCTGCACGTCAGTTTGATAGTATGCTGCCTTACTTGGTTGAAGACGAAGTGGCACAGGATGTAGATAGTCTGCACTTTACTGTTTTAGAGAAGCAAGCGAATAGCGCTCATGTTTGTGCTGTGGAGCGCGCTTGGATTCATACCATTTTGCAGCGTTTTGCTAGCCAAGGTTTGACTATCAAACGTATCCTTCCTGATGTCTTAGCACTGCCAGTCAGTGAGTACAGTACGGCTGTATCACTGGGAGAGCAATGGTTGATTCGTCATAACGAATACCACGGTGCTGCCGTAGATAGCGCATGGCTTGATCTTTATCTTTCTGCCTACGGGCAAGAGCAAACAGAGTGGAAACTCGAAAGCTACAGTACCATCACAGATAACAACGTACCTGATGTATGGGTGGCAAAGCCAGTTGAAATGCCAATGGCCTTGCTAGCAAAAGGCAGTGTGCAAAGCAATGTCAACGTACTGGTTGGGGAGTTCAAGCCCAAATCATCATGGGGTAAGCACTGGAAAGTATGGCAAAAAACAGCGGTGGCCGCTGGAGTTCTGCTGGTGGTCTTGGTGGCTCAACAGCTCTTTACTGTACACAAGTATGAAGCGCAAGCCCAAGCCTATCGCGCTGAAAGTGAACGCATCTTCCGACAAGTCTTCCCCGGTAAAAAGCGCATACCAACCGTGAGCTACTTAAAGCGTCAAATGAACGATGAAGAGCGTCGCTTATCAGGTGGGGCTGGTGGTGAGGCCATGATGGCGTGGCTAGCTGCGCTGCCGTCTACATTGGGGCAAGTAAAAGATTTAGAGATCACAAGCTTTAAATATGATGGCAATCGAGGTGAAGTAAGAATTCAAGCTCGAAGCTCTGATTTCCAACCATTCGAACAAGCAAGAGTGAAGTTGTCAGAAAAATTCAATGTTGAACAAGGGCAGCTCAATCGCAGTGATAATGTTGTGATGGGTAGCTTTGTATTGAAGCGTTTGTGAGGTCAGGATGAAAAATTTAATCATGTCGATTCAGGCTTGGTGGAGTGGCATCTCGCAACGTGAGCAACGGTTAGTGCTAGGTTGTGGTGCGTTGGCGGCCATAGGGATTATCTATTGGGGGATACTGCAGCCTATCACCCAAAGAGCCGAGTTGGCTCAATCTCGAATCCAAACTGAAAAACAGTTACTTAGTTGGGTCGAAGATAAGGCCGATGATATTACCGCGTTACGTAGAAGTGGTGGTGTAAGCTATTCAACTCAACCGCTGAACCAGATTGTTTCTTCCTCTGCTCGTCGTTATAAGGTTGAGCTGATTCGAGTTCAGCCACGAAATGAAAGTGTGCAAGTGTGGATTAAACCTCTTGCGTTTAATCAATTTGTGGATTGGCTCCGTTACCTAAAAGAACAACAAGGTATTGAAGTGGAGTTTTTGGATATCGATCGTACCGAGCAAGCAGGTATGATTGATGTCAATCGTTTGCAGTTTAAGCGAGGTTAGGGTGAAGCGAGTACTTCTTTACGTTTTTATATTTGTCGCCTTTTTCTCATTTAGCTTAATTGCAGGGTTGCCTGTATCGTGGGTTATGCAACAAGTACCTCAGGTGAGAGGGCTGGATATTCAAAACGCTCAGGGCACCGTGTGGCAGGGTAAAGCCTCTTCCGTGTATTGGCAGCGCCAAAACTTAGGTGAAGTTAACTGGGACTTTCAACTATCGGGCTTATTTACTGGTAAAGCAGAGTTTGCTGTACGTTTTGGTCGTGGTAGCGATATGGATGTTCGTGGGCGTGGTTTGGTTGGCTACAGTCTCGGCAGCGGGCCGTATGCGGAAAATGTGGTTGCTTCTATCCCCGCAGCAAAAGTGGTTGAGCAGACACGCCTTCCAGTTCCAGTTAGTGTAGATGGTCAACTTGAGCTAAATATACGTCATGCGACGTATGCGGCTCCTTGGTGTAAGACAGGTGAAGGTACGTTAGTTTGGAGTGCAAGTGGCATTCAAAGCCCGCTAGGCAGCCTTGAGCTTGGTCCTGTTATTGCCGACCTGAGTTGCAAAGACAGCGTATTATCGACATCGGGCGAGCAGAAGAGTAAGCAAGTTTCAGCAGCGTTTTCTGCTGAGCTAATGCCAAATCAGCGCTATTCAACTAAAGCTTGGTTCAAACCTGGTGCGGAATTTCCATCGAGCATGGGTGAGCAGCTTAAGTGGCTAGGTAATCCAAATGCTCAAGGCCAATACGAGTTTAATTATCAAGGGCGCTTTTAGCCAAACTTGGAATTCATAGCATCATCAAAGAGCTGCTACTGTGCAGCTCTTTTTGCTTTTGGATCATAGTAGGCCAAACCCTAAATTCGCTGTACAAGAAATTCAGCAGATGATTGGCTACTTATATAAGATTATGATTTTTAACTTAATAGTATTGATGCGTACAGCTAAAAGAGCATTTGGGTTATCGTAGGCTAAATGCTCCTATCGCTGTACAAGAGGCAAAAAGAAAGGCCACGAAGTTGATTGGTGACCTTTTTAAAATCTAGTAATGAAGGTTGGATTGTGATCAATCCTTGCGCTGTAGAATCTCGTCCCAAGGCAAATCCGCGTCACCCAGTACGATGAAGTTTGGATTCTCCAACGTCTCGCGCTCATTGTAAGACAGCGGCTCAAGTTGCGTGCTGAGTATACGTCCGCCCGCTTCTTCAACAATGCACTGCGTAGCAGCAGTATCCCACTCGCCAGTTGGACCTAGACGTAAGTAACAGTCCACAGCGCCTTCAGCAACAAGGCATGCTTTGAGTGCGGCAGAACCGAGTGGGATCAAGTCATAGTTCCAAGCGCTGCTCATGCGACCAGTAATACGGTTGATATCTTGACGACGACTGATGGCGATAGCGATGTTTTGCCCCGGACTTTCGTGCTTGTGAGTCTGAATTTTCACGCTTTCAGACATGTCAGGAATTTTCCATGCTCCCTTGCCGCTATAGGCATAGTAAGTGACACCAGAAACAGGACCATAAACCACACCCATGGTTGGTTTGTTGTTGTCGATCAGTGCAATGATGGTCGCAAAGTCGCCACTGCGTGCGATGAACTCTTGTGTACCATCAAGTGGATCGACGAGCCAGTATCGATCCCATTTCGCTCGCTGTTCTAAACTGATATCTGCGGCTTCTTCTGAAAGTACCGGGATATCGGGTGTTAGTTCACTCAATTGCTTCGTAATCAGTTTATGAGCAGCAATGTCGGCACTAGTGACTGGGGTTTCGTCGCTTTTGGTATACGCTTCATATTGCTTGTTTTCGTAGATATCGAGAATCAGTTGACCCGCACTGCGAGCGATCTCGATAACTTGTGGAAGTAAATGTGATAGATCTTTTGTCATTGGCATAAGTAATAGTCCTTTCTCACAATTATTGCGCGGCTGGTTGGCCTTATTGATTTTGGTTGTGAGTGGTGTTTGGTAAGTGCTTTAGTGCCAACATCAGTGCAGTGATACTACGTGCCTCACAAAAGTCGAGGTGAGTAAGTAACTCTTCTGCTTGTGCTAGCGGCCAGCGAACGACCTCTAATGGTTCTGGCTCGTCACCTTGTTGTCTTTCAGGGTATAAACCTTGTCCCAAGAACAAAGTCATCTTGCTTGAGAAGTAAGAAGGAGCAAGGATGACTTGCTTTAATGGTGTGAGAACTTTCGAACCAAAACCGATTTCTTCTTTGAGCTCTCGATCTGCGGCTTGGTGTGGCGTTTCTCCTGGGTCAATCAATCCTTTCGGAAAGCCCAGTTCGTAGCGTTCGGTGCCAGCTGCGAATTCTCGAACAAGGAGCAAGTCTCCTTGCTCAGTCACCGGGACAACCATCACGGCATCACGGCCACTTGGCTTCATACGCTCATAAGTGCGAAGCTCACCATTGGAGAAGCGAAGGTCGAGGGCTTCCACGGCAAACAGCTTAGATTGTGCGACCGTCTGACAAGAGAGTATCTCTGGTGGGGTCCGTTTCGACATGCGCTGGCTCCTTTGTGTCGGTTGCTCACTGAGTCAGTGAGATTTCCTAATATATGAAAAGAACGCTTGAGTTTCTAGTTTGATAAAACGTCAATAATAAAAAAGGGAAGCAAACGCCTCCCTAATCTACTTTTACTTAGCTTAAATTAGCTTAGTAGTAAGAGTGATCACCGCGATCGTGCTCAGTCGCATCACGAACTGCTGTTAGTTCACCAACAAATTGGTTTAGCAGTTCTTTTTCGATGCCCTCTTTTAGAGTGACATCAACCATTGAACAGCCATTACAGCCACCACCAAATGCGACGATAGCAATACCATCTTCTGTGATTTCAACTAGGTTTACGTGGCCACCGTGACCTGCTAGCTGTGGGTTCACTTGAGTTTGAATGACATACTCAACACGCTCTACAAGCGGTGCGTCGTCAGACACTTTGCGCATTTTGGCGTTAGGCGCTTTAAGGGTCAGTTGTGAACCCATCTTGTCTGTCACGAAGTCGATTTCAGCATCTTCAAGGAACGGTAAGCTTAGCTCGTCAACAAATGCAGAGAAACCGCTATAAGGGATTTCAGTGTCAGTACCTTCAACCGCTTCAGGTGGGCAGTAAGATACGCCGCATTCAGCGTTTTGTGTTCCTGGATTAACGACGAACACTCGAATGTTAGTACCTTCAGGCTGTTGGCCCAAAAGGTTAGCGAAATGTGTTTGCGCTGTTTCTGTAATAGTAATATTTGACACGACGAATACCTGAGTAATTTTGTAGGCTATTGCTGCTATTTTACTCTTGTTAGCGTAACGGTCTAGTATTTTTGCTACTAAGGCATGGCAAAGCGTTCTAGATCGTATTTGGAACAGGAGTTCGGCAGATGCAGTAAATATCAATTCTTTCGACCCCAACTTCAAGTAGTAATTGACATAATTGTCGGACCGTACTGCCTGTGGTAACCACATCATCAACAATGGCGATGTGTTTTTGTTCTGGGATTCGATTTAGCTTAAAGGCATGAGCGAGATTCTCTTCTCTAAGCTGTTTTCGGTAGTGTCGTTGCGAGCGGGTATAACGCACTTTGCTAAAAAGTTGAGTATCGTGTGCTTGCGATAAGTTTTGTGCAAGATAGCGCGTTAAGATTGCACTTTGATTGAAGCCCCTGGTGAGGTAGCGTTTCCAATGAATGGGGACGCTTGTCAATAGTGGGGCAGGGTCCGAGATTTGCTCTGCAAGTTGATGGCAAAGCCCCGACACTTGCCATAATTCACGGCGATCTTTAAATCGCTGAATTTCCCCAGCTAATGGGAAGCTGTAATCACCTAAGGTGTAGAGTTTATACCAGGGTGGTGGATCCGCTAAACAAGAGCCGCAGACTAATACCTGCTCTGAATCTGTAGAGTGAAGTTGGAGTCCGCAGCGCAAACACCTTGGCTGAGGTTGTAGTAGTTCAGTACAGCTGGTACACCAACGCAGAATGGAAGGTTGCCCACTTTCGAGCGGGAACTGGCAAAGTGCACATTGGCTACCGAGAAGGCGAAACATGATGTTTTGCCAGTGATGAGATAACATACAGTTTCCTTTAGTGAGAAAACTAGCTTATCAGCATTGAAGTGGTTATCCGTTCAAATTAGTAGGAGAGGTTGAGAGCATGAGCACGAAATTGCACTGGCAGTCGTTTGGCCAAGGGCCGGATTTAGTATTGCTTCATGGCTGGGGCATGAATGGCGCGGTTTGGCAGCAAACGGTAGAAGCGCTTCAGTCTCAGTTTACATTGCATGTTGTGGACTTACCCGGCTATGGACATAGTGCAAGCAGTCATGCGCAAGATCTCGCTGAGATAGCAGAAATGGTACTTCAAGGCGCACCAGAAAAGGCGGTGTGGCTCGGATGGTCACTAGGTGGATTAGTGGCTACGCATGTGGCATTGAATGCGCCAGACAGAGTGAATAAGTTAATTACGGTAGCAAGCTCGCCTAAGTTCGCGGCACAACGTCCATGGCGTGGCATTCAACCTAATGTGCTGAGTGCGTTTACTGAACAGTTAATGGAAGACTTCCCACAAACGATTGAGCGTTTTATGGCGTTACAGGCGATGGGGAGCCCTTCTGCTCGTCAAGATGTTAGGCAACTTAAACAAGCCGTGCTGTCTCGACCTCAACCAAATCCAGATTCTTTGCTGGTAGGCTTAAATATTTTGGCGGATGTCGATTTGCGCGATCAGCTTGCGCAATTAGCAATGCCTGTATTGCGTTTGTACGGTCGTTTAGATGGGTTGGTTCCGATCAAAGTAGCGCACGATCTACAAGAGGTTATGCCGGACTCGAAGCAATACATTTTTGCTCAATCATCTCATGCTCCCTTTATGACGGAATCGAAGTCTTTTTGCGATCAGCTTATTGAATTTGTCACTGAACGATAATTGGATGCAACAAGTTGCTAAAGTTGTATAAAAATTGGCCGATAAAGAAGTTGCTAAAGCGCAAGGTGTCATTTTTGTGTTTTGGCTGAATTGGCGAGTTTGGGCGATTCTTTGAGGAGGATTCGCAATGATTGTGTCACCGACCACTGTGAGTGTGCCACTGATCGCCCCATCCGTGAATGTGCAGACGGAGCAGGCTGCACGAGATAATAAAGTTCGTGAACCTGTTGCACCAACGGTCGCTTTAGCGAAAACCAACGCTGAAAGAAAAGTCAAAAGTGATGATAAAAGGCGACGTCAGTCTTCTTGGGATCCTTCCGAGCATCCCGATTATGAAATGGAGACAGAGGTTGATACTCAATATCATGAGGAACCGAAAGATGCCTTAGCGCGACTTTTCGACCTTCTCGCACTGAGTACTTATAGTAACAGCCAAGGAAAGAGTTACGCGATTCGATTCCGCTTGCCTAAGCGCATTTTGGATGCTGCGGTCAAAGAAGGATTAATGGAAAAACGCAGGAAGGTGATCAAGTTTCATTATGGTCATTCGGTTGCGCCCCATACACCGTCAGAAGTGATAGCAGTATTATGACGACTCAATATCCTATTCAAACAAAAACGCTCCAAGCAGGCTGACTGATTGGAGCGTTTTCTTTTTCGCTGTGAGAGTTCGTTAGCGGTGGAGGCCTAGGCGAGATTACTTTTTCGCTTTAGCAAACGCGGCTGCAAATGCACCACCCATTGCGTTGTTTGAGGCTGCATCATCACGGCGAGGCTGGCGACGTTGTGGCTGGTCATTACGACGCGGCGCAGCGGAACGTTGGCTGCGGTTGTCTTGGCCAGGTTCATCGTTCAAACGCATGGATAGAGCGATACGCTTGCGTTGTACGTCGACTTCCATCACTTTCACTTTGACGATGTCGCCCGCTTTTACCACTTCACGTGGATCAGACACAAAGCGGTCTGTCAGTGCTGAGATGTGTACGAGACCATCTTGGTGAACGCCGATATCAACGAAGGCACCAAAGTTTGCTACGTTCGATACTACGCCTTCTAGAATCATACCCGGCTCCAAGTCAGATACCGAGTTTACGCCTTCTGCAAACGTCGCCGTTTTGAATTCTGGACGTGGGTCACGACCCGGCTTATCTAGCTCTTTAATGATGTCGGTAATGGTTGGCACACCGAAGTTATCGTCGGTGTAATCCACCGCATGCAGACCTTTTAGGAAGCTTGAATCACCAATCAGTGCTTTGATGTCTTTGTTGTTCTTCTCAGAGATTGCTTTTACCACTGGGTACGCTTCTGGGTGAACCGCAGACGCATCAAGTGGGTTCTTACCATCCATGATTCGTAGGAAGCCCGCACACTGCTCGAACGCCTTAGGACCCAAACGAGGTACTTTCTTCAAGGTTGTACGTGCTTCGAAACGACCGTTTTCATCACGGAAGTCGACAATGTTCTGCGCGATGGTGCTCGACAAGCCCGCTACGCGCGTCAGTAGTGCCGCTGAGGCGGTGTTCACATCAACACCGACCGCGTTTACACAGTCTTCCACAATCGCATCTAGGCGTTTTGCCAGCATAGATTGGCTAACGTCGTGCTGGTATTGGCCCACACCGATCGACTTAGGATCAATTTTCACTAGCTCCGCTAGCGGGTCTTGTAGACGACGGGCAATCGACACCGCACCACGCAGAGACACGTCCATATGTGGGAATTCTTTTGCTGCAAGCTCAGACGCTGAGTAAACCGATGCACCCGCTTCACTCACGATGATTTTCTGAACTTTCAAGTTGCCACGTTTGATGACGTCTGCGACAAAGCTGTCGGTTTCACGTGAAGCCGTGCCGTTACCGATCGCAATCAAATCGACGTTGTACTTGCGCACCAACTGATCAACGATTTGCGCTGACTTGTCGTATTGCTTTTGTGGTGGGTGAGGGTAGATGGTTTCGGTTGCAAGCACCTTACCAGTTGGATCGACAATAGCGATTTTAGAGCCTGTACGCAGACCTGGATCGAGACCAAGTGTTGCACGAGGGCCCGCAGGCGCAGCCATCAACAAGTCTTTTAGGTTGATAGCGAATACTTCAATCGCTTCGATTTCTGCGCGCTCTTTCATTGCGCCCATTAGTTCGGTTTCCATGTGCATCGATACTTTGATGCGCCATGCCCAGCTGATCACTTGCTTACGCCATGCATCCGCCGGTGCGCTGCTAAGTGTCACGCCGTAGTGGTCAGCAATAATGGTTTCGCAGTAAGACTGACGAACGCCTTCTTCTTGCTCTGGATCGGCATTCATTGCCAATGTCAGGAAGCCTTCATTGCGACCACGCAGCATCGCCAACGCACGGTGTGATGGTACTTTGCTTAGTGGTTCGTTGTGGTTGAAGTAGTCTTTAAACTTCTCACCTTCTTGCTCTTTGCCTTCAACGACGCGAGCACCCATTTCCGCATTGCGGTTTAGGTGACCACGGATTTTCTCCAGTAGGTTTGCGTCTTCCGCGATGCGTTCCATGATGATTGCGCGAGCGCCATCCAGTGCGGCTTTGGTGTCTGCCACGCCTTTGTCTGCATCAAGGTATTTGCTTGCTTCGCTTTCTGGCTCAGTTTGTGGGTGATTCCAAAGCTGGTCTGCAAGTGGCTCAAGACCGGCCTCAATGGCGATCTGGCCTTTGGTGCGACGCTTTGGTTTGTATGGTAGGTACAAGTCTTCAAGGCGAGTCTTGCTGTCTGCCTGAGTGATCTCTTGTTCGAGTTCTGGCGTGAGTTTGCCTTGTTCTTGGATCGATTTCAGGATGGTTTGACGGCGATCGTCCAGTTCACGAAGGTAAGACAGACGGCTGTCTAGAGTACGCAGTTGGGTATCATCAAGGCCGCCCGTCACCTCTTTACGGTAACGAGCAATAAATGGGACTGTGTTACCGTCATCGATAAGGGTTACAGCGGCATTGACTTGCTCAGGGCGAACATTCAGCTCTTGAGCAATCATGCGACAGATAGCTTGGCTCATCCGTGTATTCTCTTTAATTCTGTTTGGGTATTGGTTGTGTATAGAACATTGGGGTCATTCATGGAATTTGCAATGTTTTAAACTAGTAACTCAAAAATTTACTGAGCGTCGGTGGACATTGGTCAATTTTGTGTCAAAACTGTAATTAAATTCAGAACTTATTCAAAAATGACTGCCTATATTCTGTACCTTGGCACTTACGGAAAACAATAATGAAAAAAATGTCTTTGGCTGTGGCGCTTTCAGGTGCCTTGTTAGTCGCTCCATTTTCTTGGTCGCAATCTTTATCTGCGACTACTCAATATCCAATCTATCAACTTGACGGCAAAGTGGTTCTCGGTCGTGTTGAAAGCGTTTATTACAGCGAGATTCCAGAGCTAAGTGATGTTCCTTTTATCGGCAAGATTGATACCGGCGCCGACACGACCTCAATGCATGCAGACAACATTCACGTCAGCAGCAGCAACCCAGAATACAAAAGCCTCAAAGATAGCAAGCTGATGTGGGCAATCATTGATGATCTTGGTGGCACCAAAGCCAAGTGGGATGCTGACAGTTTTAAGCCGTACCAAGTGACCGTGAGTTTCACTATTCATCATCCGTACACAGGCAAAGAAATTAAGATCACTGATGATCTTGAACGCATCAGTGCGATCCGCAGCCGTACTAGCGAAAAACCAATTCTACGCCCGACGGTGAAAATGCCGATGACCATTGCAGGACACACTGTGGACACCGTGGTTAACCTGACCAAGCGTACTCAATTCTCAGCACCTATCTTGATCGGTAAGACTTACCTCGACAACAACGCGTGGGTGTTTGCTGGTTACGATTACCTGCAAGAGCAACAAAAGGCGCAGATGATCGGTAAGAAAGAAACGGTTGAAGTGGAAGGAGTGCCATACAAGGTGAGCATTTCAACTTCTAGCCGTTACACCAACGTGCATGCGCTGAATATCAAAGTGGATAAGAAGAAAAAACAAGTTTCTTTCACTTTAGAAGGTGAGAACGGCAAGCGTCATCCAATGACCCTGCCATTAGTACGTATGTTGAAAACCAGCAAGAGTGAGCGTCCTTTGGTTTATCTTCCGGTGAAAGTGAGTGAAACTGAGACGCAACAATGGCTGGTTTACTTGCGCGATCGCAGCAGCTTTAGCTCGCAAATTCGTCTGGGTAAAGACGTTGCAAGCCAGCACTTCGTGATTGACACTGACAAAGAGAACTTGCTCGGTGGCGTTGAGAAGTCATTTAAGAATGCTCTGAAATCTAAGCCATTGGTTATCTCACCTGAAGAGTCAGTCAATATTGATGGTCATGTACTGCCTGCGTATCCAACCTTCGCGGTTAAAACGCCATTGTTGCGTGTGGATGGCTTTGAATTGACGGAAAAAGACAAGAAAGAAGTCGTGACCTTCTATCTGCCAAGCGCGAAAGGCAAGGAAGAGAAAATCACTAAACACGTATTGAAGAAGCTCAAAGTGGGTGACTCGGTTCGCCCAGTCGTTGAAGGTGACTTCCTATTTGGTGATGAAGAGAAGAGCATCGAATTTGCCATTGATGTATTGGAGAAAGACGATCAAGAACAGCCGTTCTTTGTCTTCGGCCACAGCATGGCGAAAGGCGGTGTGCTGTTGAATACACGCGCTGATCACTTATTGGATGCGCGTCCGCTGTTCAAAGCCGGTCATATTGAAGTGGCGGAAGTGGAAGGTATGTCTTTCCCGGTGAAATTGGATACGGGCGCGGATGTGAGCTCAATTAATGCTCATAACATCAAGCAGTTCGAGAAAGATGGTAAAGACATGGTGAGCTTCACCTACGAGAACGACAGCGGCATGAAGAAAGAATTTACCAAGCCCGTTGTTGACGTGATGCGCATCAAAGCCAAGAAAGGTGAGAAAGCCAACGTACGTCCGGTGGTGGAAATGCACGTTAAGCTGGGCGAACTAGAGAAGAAGGTTCGCGTTAACTTGCAAGATCGTAGTCGTTTCCATTACAGCATGATTCTGGGTAAGAACTTCTTGAAGCACGGTGCGATCGTTGCCAGCGACACCAACTATATTGTGACCGAGAAGCCTGATTACGAAGAGTAGTCCTCAAGATAGCTATCTAAAACGCAAAAGCCGCACTAAAAAGTGCTAAATCCTACCATTTAACGTGCTTGGACACGAAAAAGGATAGTGAGTCTTAATTATACGAACGGCCCTCGATTTGGGCCGTTTTTTCACTCTGCTCTTAAACAAGCCAATACTGACAATCAAGCATATAACTTGCTCATTAGACCTTTTGAGTTGCCATATACCTGTTTTATTAATTTCTTCAAGTGTTTGAGTTATCCATTCTAAATCTCACTAGCGTGGTGGGGGGGAGTGTGGTCATATGCCTATTTCATAGGTCAGTCGCAACAGTTTTAAGCGAAGTTTGGGGAGTTCCTGAGATTGTCTCAAATTCTTTCATTCTAGAAACTATTGATGATAACTAATTCACTGCGTTTAGATATTTTAAGCAAGAGAGATACTAATTGACTAAAGTCGTAAAATCTTAATTTTCGCATAAAACAAAGAACTTATGACTGCCGTTTGCTTATTAATTTAGTGCATATGGTTTGTTCATCTGATTTGGTCGATTTTTCTCCTATCACTTTTAGACTGGAAATTCCAATCAAATTTTGAATTGCGGAATCTTGTTCTAACTTTTCAAAACTAATAAATGACTCAATCAATAGGTGTTCTCTGATCACTTTTTTGGAGAGTTTGCTCAGTATCATCCTCACCCATTCGTTGTTTATTATGCAATCAGGGTGTCAATATGACCGTATCAACAGGTCTCTATCAGAATGGTAAAAATCCAAATCGAGAAGACTTCATAGCGACTTTGTTTGACTTAGAGGAAATTCTTCTTAGTAAGGCCGCACTTAAGCTGTTTCTCATTTACGTTGAGTCTGCCTGCCATCATGGATTTAGTGATGCATACAGTCACCTACTTTCTAGGGTTTTTTATCAGTGCGTAACGAGTGGCTATAAAGTTGATCAGTACGCTCTCCGATCTTATTTGGAGAGAAAGCTGGGTTGGAGCGATTACGCTGCAGACAAAGTATTTTGGTGCTGTAGTTCTTTCAATTCGATGGAAAGATTAATGTTGGACTCCAGATATCTCGTCAGAAGATATCCCGATATGTGTTCTGTTGTTTCAAATGATTCAATCCCAGCGTCATACCATTACTTCACATCCGAGCTAGTGGAGGTATAAATATGGACTTTAAATCCACTTTACTATTATGGGAATTAGAGAAGAAGGCTGACCCATCTCTTACCATAAAGCGATTTTATGAGAGACATGAAGGTAAGGTTAAGAAAGACAAGTATCTTCTGTTGTCATCATCCTTAAACATTTCTAAGTCATGCAGCTTAGAAGAGTTGGTGGTTCGTTCAAGATCGTCAAAGGCGTCATGTCATACAACCCCGATTATACCTCTCCAGATAAAGAGTAAAGGTACTGATTCTTTCATAGCATTTGGAAAGAAGTATCACGATTTCAAGGCTTTCGTTAAGGAAAACAACCAACACTTCTTAAGCCACACCGTCATATCAAAACGACTGAGAGACGGGTGGAGCTTTGAAGAATCTGTTTCCATTCCATTTGGCCAAAAGCGCATGACAGGTGGTTCAGATGTCTTTAAACATTGATAGTTATCTGGTTGAAACATATAGGGACAACGAGACGGGAGTGCTAGTTAAAGTCTATGAGTCTTGTACTACATCAAGTGAATATGAACATAAAGTTCGCGAGCTGACAAACGGCTTTGTTCGTCGTTTAGAGCACAAATGGCCTGATAGATTTAAGTTCAGTCTTACTAGATATACGAATACCCAATGTGAAGTAACACTCACTTGCAAAAAGCACCTGCGTGACTTCAAGAGCTACGCTACTTATGTCATGAAAAGTGGCGACGGTTGCCCTGAGTGCGCGTCTGAATCTAATAAAGTCATATGTACAGAAAGTCTCGTACTAATTGGTGAAGCAGTCCATGGAAATAGATATGACTATTCCAAAACAAAGTTTAGGAACAATAAAAAGAAAGTTGTGATTACTTGTCCCTTGCATGGGGATTTTCACATTACTCCTACAATGCATATCCAACAAGAGATTGGCTGCCCCGATTGTGAAAGTAGTTAATACAGACATGAATATAGTCTGTAAGCGAGTTACTACTTATAAAAATGAAAAGTTGTCTATAAATGCTGAAGAACTAAATGAGCAAACCTTAGGTTAGGTTTGTTAGCTTTTTAGTCAAATGCTTAATTAATACGAGAGCATACTTAAGAAACGTTCGGTCCCTATATGTTTGAAAATACATTGAAGCTTATTACTGTTGGTGCTGTTGCCGGAGAGTCTTGTTGGTTGTTATATGATTTCAACTCAGCTCTTGCATCTATCGTGTATTTCACGATTAGTATTTCCATATCTCTTCACTACCAATTCTTGCACCAATTTTCATTCACAAAGAATCGAGGGAATAGAGAAAGGTATTTTCGAGATGTATATATGCTATGGCCCATTACCGTGCTTGAAACAATTATTTTTAGGTACCGTCTCGGAAAAGCTAGATCCCTTGCGGAATTACTAAGCTTGATGCCTCCCAATGAAGTGATATCTGAGTTAGGAATAGAAAAAAGGGAGGAACTTGACGCGTTATTAAGAAAGTTACGCTGGTGGACTGAGTGCGAACATTATCTTCATACGGTAAAAAAAAATGATTGAAATTCCCAACATATCTTTGCTTGCTAAGGCTACTCAAACGCATATTGGACTTTGCGCTTATGCTCGAGTTGTGAACGGATTAAGTCGAAATGGTTTTTCCGAAATTGGTCTTTACTCTGCAGTAGTTAACAAATGTAGTCAGATAGGGAAAGACCCATCTGTTCAATTCAAAGACATGGCCGAAATTCTACAGGGATGTGCCAAGGAAGCTGACTTTCCTAATTACTATACTAAGTTTGGTTATCTCGATGATGCCTGTTTGATTCGACATAGCCCTCACTCCCCAGAGCAAATGGGTATGTTTCTGTGCAGAAAATGCAGACTGGTTAAATCACCCTCAGAACGTCCCAAGAAAAGTAAGCTAAAGAATACTTGCCATTTGTGTGTAAACAGCACCGCATCAAGCCTTACCAACCGCAGTCTAACATCTGACCGACGATCAAAAATACGGGATCATTAACATGACACCACTAACTAAAATTGCCGGATTTTCCTCCTTACACGCCACATTTGCACACTATATAATCAATCAGCGGAGCCAGCTTGGTTTTGATAGCATCTTCTTTGAAGAAGTGGATGCAACATTTGGGGATTACAATGCTAAGTACTTGCTGCAGCTACATGATTTAGATAGAGAAGAAACGACAGAGATGTGGGTTGTATACTCTAATAATATTCCATTCGCTATAGCAATTAGGATTTTAAAAGATTCGGAACCATTATATCTTGAATCTGAAATGGTCAGATTTGAACGCGAGATACCATTGATAGGTTTACATCTAGACCTCATAAGTAACCTGCCAATTTACTAGAAAATGCCACCACTATGGTGGCATTTTTGTTTCTTTAAAATATCTTCAACTTTCAACTAAACTAAAAATATTATTATTTTATGAGTAAATAATAGAAGTTGGTTATCATTATCTGTTTAATCAAATGTTACAACAAAAGTTCTTATTATTAATTTGGTTAAATGTTTGTAATCTAACAAATCAAATTGAAATTTAAGTTTTTGCTTTTAAAGGTTTGGTCTTGTGGTGACTATATACCTTTTTAACAACAAAAAAAACATTAATTCAATCACATCTTTACTAATGATTTTTTTCCAGTTTCAAGAGTTGTCTAAATACCCTCAAATTTCCTCCGATTTTTTTAAACGTAAAAAACACGATGATAATTTTTAAATTCTGTTGAGTGATTATTTTAATTAAATGATTTGCGAAATATAAAAATCAAAATTTAATTCAAATAAATTCTAATTATTGATTTATTAATTGGAGGTTTTCTATTAATTACAAAGGTGTTAATAGAAAATTAACTTATCAAATAACCAGTCTCTAAAACTATTAATAGTGAAAGTGGAAAAACAAATGTCTAATAGCAATAAGATGAGTGTTACTCAGTTGACAGTGTTAACTGCGGTAAACATGATGGGGTCAGGTATAATTATGCTCCCATCCAAGCTGGCTCAGGTCGGCACAATGTCAATCCTATCCTGGATTGTTACAGCTCTTGGTTCTCTAGCGCTTGCGTATGTATTCGCTATGTGTGGCCGTTTTTCTAAGCGTTCTGGTGGGATGAGTGGTTACACATCATATGCCTTCGGAAAGTCAGGCGCTTTCATGTGTTCATTCACATACAGTATTTCCCTTGTAATAGCTAACGTAGCTATTGCGATTACTTGTGTGGGTTACCTTCAAGAGTTCTTAGAGGTGGCTTTCAGCCCACTTGAGATAACGGGTTGTGCAATTGCAATTGTGTGGATTACTACCCTAGCCAACTTTGGTGGTGCAAAAATCACAGGTGCTATCGGCGGCATTACTGTTTGGGGCGTAATTATCCCAGTCGTAACACTGTCTGTTGTTGGTTGGTTTTGGTTCGATGTTGATATGTACATTGCCGCTTGGAACCCACATAACCTGCCATTCGTGGAAGGTGTTTCAGCATCAATTGCTATGACGCTATGGGCGTTCCTTGGTCTTGAGTCAGCTTGTGCCAACTCTTCTGCTGTAGAGAATCCAGAGAAGAACGTACCTATTGCTGTTCTTGGCGGTACTCTTGGTGCTGCAGTTGTATACATACTTTCAACTAACGTTTGTGCCGGTATCGTAGATAACGCGGCTCTTGCTGAATCTACAGCTCCTTTTGCACTTGTATGGTCTCAACTACTTGGTGGATGGGCAGGTAAAGCTGTAGCGTTCCTATCTGTTGTTGCTTGTGCTGGTTCGTTGCTTGGTTGGCAGTTTACAGTGGCTCAATCTTTCAAAGATTCTGCAGACGAGAAAATGTTCCCTTCACTATTCTCTTCTGTTAGTGAGCGTGGCGCACCTATCAAAGGTATGATCGTTTTGGCTATCGTTCAAACGCTTATGTCGTTAATGACAATCAGCCCAGACCTTAATGCTCAGTTTGAAGCCATCGTTAATCTTGCAGTAGTTACAAACCTCATCCCTTACATCCTCTGTATGGCTGCGATCTTTATCATCCAAGATCTTGCAAAAGTCCCAGCAGCGAAAGCAAAACGTACAAACACACTTGCCTTTATCGGTGCCGTTTACAGCTTCTACGCGCTATATGGTTCTGGATACGAAGCAATGATGTGGGGCGGTATCGTGACCTTCTTTGGTTGGACTGCATACGGCTTCATCGCTAAATACCACGAAAACGTGGTTTACCAATAACTCCCCCTACCGATGGCCACTAGTTTGGTGGCCTACCAAAGAGAATAAAAAATGAGAATTCTTGTAGTGCTTGACTGTTGTAAGCAGTCTCTTAAGAAAACTAACGCTTTTTCGGACTTGAAATCTGCTTTAAGCGAACACGAGTTTGTAATCCAATTCGCAAGTAGCAAAGAAGATATGCTTTCTGCTATCGCAGAAAACCCTCGCATCGGTGGTGCCCTATTTGATATTGATGAACATGGCTCAGAGCTTGTTAAGCAGATTGAAGAACTAAATGAGTTTCTGCCAAGCTTCGTGTTTTCTAGCAAAGACACTATCAGTACTATTGCTTGTAAAGATCTTTCTTCTAACGTTCATTTCTTTGAATACGCATCAGGGGTTGGTTCTGACATTGCTTTGAAAATAAGCCAAGCAGTAGACACATACAAAGACGTGATCATGCCTCCATTCACAAAGGCGTTGTTTAACTATGTTGAAGAAGGTAAATACACTTTCTGTACTCCGGGTCATATGGGGGGCACTGCATTCCAAAAGAGCCCTGCTGGAAGCATGTTCTATGACTTCTACGGTGAGAACACATTCAAAGCAGACGTTTCAGTGTCTATGCCTGAATTAGGCTCTTTGCTAGATCACTCTGGTCCACATAAGGAAGCTGAAGAGTATATCGCGGATGTATTTAACGCAGACCACTCTTATATCGTAACCAACGGTACATCTACAGCGAACAAGATTGTAGGTATGTACTCTGCGCCAGCTAACTCCACGGTTCTTATCGACCGTAACTGCCATAAGTCACTTACTCACCTACTAATGATGAGTGATGTTAAACCCGTTTATCTTCGCCCTACGCGTAATGCTTACGGTATTCTTGGTGGTATTCCTAAGTCAGAATTCACAGCTCCAGTTATCGGTGAGAAACTGAAAGCTAGCAACTTTAGCCGACTTCCAAACTATGCAGTAGTGACGAACTCAACTTACGATGGCTTGTTATACAATACGGACTACATCAAACAAACACTAGATTGTGGTTTCATCCACTTTGATTCTGCTTGGGTTCCTTATACTAACTTCAGCCCTATCTACAAAGGCAAGTGTGGTATGAGCGGCGACGCTATGAAGGGTAAAGTGTTCTATGAAACACAATCTACTCACAAGCTTTTAGCAGCGTTCTCTCAAGCATCAATGATTCACGTTAAAGGCGAAATCGAAGTTGAGTCCTTTAACGAAGCGTTCATGATGCACACGTCCACGTCACCTCAATATGGTATTGTTGCATCAACTGAAACCGCAGCAGCGATGATGAAGGGCAACACTGGTAAACGCCTAATGGACGAGTCGATTAACCGCGCAGTCCGTTTCCGTAAAGCAATCAAGAAACTATACGATAATTCAGAATCTTGGTTCTTCAAGCCATGGCAGCCAGACAACATCGATACTAAAGAATGTTGGAAGCTTGACCCTAAAGACGATTGGCATGGCTTCAAGGATATCGATGATGACCACATGTACTTAGACCCGATCAAAGTAACTTTGCTTACACCTGGGCTAGATACTAATGGTAACTTGTCAGCATCCGGCATCCCTGCCTCTTTAGTGTCTAAGTTCTTGGATGAACGTGGAATCGTTGTTGAGAAAACAGGTCCTTACAACGTTCTGTTCTTATTCTCTATTGGTGTAGATGATACAAAAGCGCTTCAATTGCTTCGTGCTCTTCAAGAGTTCAAGGTTAGTTACGACAACAACATGCTAATTAAAGATATGATTCCTTCTCTATACGAAGAGTCTCCAAGTTTCTACAATGGCATGCGTATCCAAGAACTTGCTCGTGGTATCCACCAGCTAATTTGTCGTTACGACTTGCCTGAGTTGATGTTCAGTGCGTTTGACGTTCTTCCTCATTTAGAAATGACGCCTTATAACGCTTGGCAGTGTGAACTAGCTGGTGAGATTGAAGAAGTGAACATGAAAGATATGGTTGGCAAAATTAACGCTAACATGATTCTTCCTTATCCACCGGGTGTGCCTTTGGTGCTACCTGGCGAGATGATTACTGAAGAATCTCGCGCAATTCTAGATTTCCTACAAATGCTCTGTGATATTGGTGCCCACTATCCGGGCTTTGAGACTGATATTCATGGTGCTTATCGCCAAAATGACGGTTCGTACACTGTAAAAGTTATTAAACAATAACAAGAGAGCTTTAGATAAAACCCAAGCTGCCTGAGCTTGGGTTTTTTTGTATCCATGAAAAAAAGCCTTATCGATTGCTCGATAAGGCTTTCGTTTATTCACGCAACTGTGAGTACTAATCATATTGCGTTGGTCGTTAAACCAGTGGAAAAAAAATGCTATCACAGTTTTTATACGTAAATTGAAATCTTTGATTTTGTTTAATAAAAACAATTCGTTGCATAATGATAGGCTGGGCGTGTTACATGGATACATAGCTCACTTATTGTATTTGTGAACACATCCCTTAACGTGATGCTCATTGCTATTAAGTTGTGTTGTCCTTTTGTTTTATTAATCTTTCTTGATAGAAGCTTCTGCTTGATAGCGAATGCTGTTGATGAACCATTCTTTGTAACCTTCCGGCGTTCTTACTGCGAATTCATCATCGACTTCTTTTTTTAATAGCGCACGCGCCATTGGGGAGTCAATCGAGATATAGCCTTTTGCATCACCATAGATTTCATCGGGACCAACGATGCGGAAATTCTTCACATCGCCCGCTTCATTCTCAATTTCCACCCAAGCACCAAAAAACACTTTGCCTTCCTGCTGAGGTGAGTAATCCACCACTTTGACTTGCTCAAGGCGCTTACGTAAGTATCTGACACGACGGTCAATTTCACGCAGGCGTTTTTTGTTGTACTGATAATCTGCGTTTTCGCTTCGGTCGCCCAAGCTTGCTGCCCAAGTAACTTTTTTGGTGACTTCTGGACGTTCTTCTCGCCATAAAAAGTCGAGTTCGGTTTTTAGGCGATTGTAGCCTTCACGGGTAATTAAATTGGTTTTCATTGAGCGCACACTCGTTAACGGTAAGGGAAAGATATTAGCGAGAATTGATTCTCGCTGTAAATACCGAGCCTCGTTAACTGATGCTCCTCAACTGCTCTAGGGTCATGATGTTACTGTCAATATTTGACATCTCTACTTGCGCCTCTTGAGCTTGGTTTACCCCTCTAATAGCCATATCGGCTGATGAGTTGCTTGCATCTGTTAGCTCTGCAAGCTGTTGGCTTAAATGTGTAGACTCTTCAACAATGAGAGAGATGATTTGGTTGATGTCATGAACTGAACTTTCTATATCTGTGATAGAAGATGAAACATTATCTATAGTCTCACCAGTTTCATTTAAGCTTTTCTGGGTATTGAGTGATAGAGCCCTCACTTCATCGGCGACTACGGCAAACCCTCGTCCAGCCTCACCCGCTCGAGCGGCCTCAATGGCAGCATTAAGAGCAAGTAAGTTGGTTTGTTCTGCAATACCTGAAATAGCTTTTAGGATGGAGACTACTTTTTCAGAGCTCAACTGGAGTGATTGAATTCTCTCTTTTAGCGTGTCGCGATGCGCAGCTTGCTGTTCAATCTGCGAAGTGAACTTCGAAAATTGTTGATGGATTGCGTTTAAGTGAGCAGCAGACTGTTGAGATACTCCACCAATTGATTCAAGTTGCGAGCTTGAATCTTGTAGCAGCGGGCGATAAAGCTGGAGCTGCGTAATGAGATCGGATTGAATATCGTTGATACAGGCTTTGCTATTGATCTTTCTAGCAAGGAAGTGCTCTCGATAATGAGCGTATTTCACGGGGTAGTTATCCGCAATGGTGTCCGAAAATCGCTCGCCGTTAGCGACTTTGAAAAAAGCGAGCGCAGTTAAGGTTTCATTCATATGTACGCCAAGCAATTCACCAAAAGTAGAGAAGCCAGAAACCGGTATATCGTTGAAACAACGCACTTGGCTGAGTTCACTCGCGTTGTTGAGTCTTCTCAAAATGCAGTCGTTAGCAATCATAGCTTCGGGTGATGATGGCTTACCTCGTAAGAACTGTTCATAATCGCGTGCCGTTGTCGAGCTTAGACTTTCACTGGATAACAAGTGAAGCTGATCCCCAAACTCCATATCACAGAAGAATGAAATATGGCCCGTCTCTAGGTCGATGTTAGCAATTGAACGAATGAACATCTCATCATTGATACTTACCCCGAAAGAATGGCCTGTTAAGTGTTGTGACAATTCGGAGGGAGAACAGTTGAAGTACTGGCAAAGAGCTTCAACAGGGGTAGAAAGTTTGTTTGAGTTAGATGCAAGTAAGCTTTTAAGCACTCGAAGGTTTGGGTCAAACTCTGCGACGGTAAAGTACGCCTTACTGCGAGTAAAATTATGTGTTTTAAATATGCCATAACGATACTCTGGCGACAGTTTTAAGAAAGCGATAAGAGCTTTGTTGTTCTGCTCTTGGCCATTGTAAGCTACTTTTGCTGAGGTAAAATCTAATTTTCCTCCTGCACTGCCACCGATGAAATAACACGGAAATCTTTCTTCTTGATACAGCGCCTGCATGAAGAAGTTTTCACTGGCAGAAATACCATCAAAGTAAGTCAAAGCTACGCTATCAAAGTAATTTGGCGTGAACTTAGTGTTTAATGCTTTGATTTCTCGAGCTATAGCTTCGATTCTTTGTTGTGAGCTTCTCGTAGGAGTTCCTGATTTTATGTCTTCACAATGTAAGTTAACGGAGTGGATGTCGACATCAAATAGTATTTGTTCAGAAAAAGAATGTAGGACAATGTTGTCCCAGTTTCCCTCAGTTGCATGGTATAGCTCGCCTTTCCCACCTAGTTCACCCGCAGTTTGAACTGTTATGACATGTTGGATGCCATGCAGAGCTTGTTGTAGCTTTTGATTGATATTTTTAAAATCCAAGTGAGGAGAAATGTAAGCGATGATTAGCTTAGCTGTATTGTTAAGCCTTGCTGGTTGAAGGTGGCTCGACGATAAATCTCTTTCCGAGAAATGAAGAACTACATTGGATTTTGGGCATTGGGTGTTTTCAAGATTTTCGCGAGAAAATAAACGTTTTAGCATAGACAACCTTGTTCATTCTTATTATCAGAATAGCTTCTCGACAGGTGAGAAATTGATGTTCTTTTGTTTCAATTTGCTATGAGCAAATGAGCTTAGAAACTAATTGTCTATTATACGGGTGATATAATACGTAGTACTGCGGATGATTGAAGGTGTGAATTGAATAAGCCTTTTGAATGAATTAGATGCAGGAGATGTGACGCAAGAACATGTAAATATAGTGCTCTGGATAAAAAGAGTAACAATTTGCACAAGCACGTTTGAAAAAACAGTGATACATTTTTGACTATAGATGCCTCTGAAAGGATGTTTCAATGCAGGAAAATCATAAAATATTAGTGGTTGATGACGATGCTCGTTTGCGTGCTCTATTGGAGCGTTACCTTTCTGAGCAAGGTTTTCAGGTGAGAAGTGTCGCTAACGGCGAGCAGATGGACCGTCTTCTGACCCGTGAAAACTTCCACCTTATGGTGCTGGATTTAATGTTGCCGGGCGAAGATGGCTTATCGATTTGTCGTCGTCTACGTCATGCTAACAACATGCTACCTATTCTTATGCTGACGGCGAAAGGAGATGAAGTTGATCGTATCGTTGGTCTTGAAGTGGGTGCAGACGATTACTTACCAAAGCCGTTCAACCCGCGTGAACTGCTGGCTCGTATTAAAGCAGTACTTCGCCGCCAAACGGTTGAACTGCCAGGTGCGCCAAGCACGGAAGAGAAAGTGGTTGAGTTCGGAGACTTCCGTCTGAACCTAGGTACGCGTGAAATGTTCCGTGGTGACGAAGCGATGCCACTGACTTCGGGTGAATTCGCAGTGCTGAAAGCGCTAGTGACCAACGCTCGTGAGCCGATGTCGCGTGATAAGCTGATGAACATGGCTCGTGGTCGTGAATACTCAGCGATGGAACGTTCTATCGACGTTCAAATCTCACGTCTACGCCGCATGCTAGAAGACGATCCAAGCAAGCCACGCTACATCCAAACGGTATGGGGCTTAGGTTACGTGTTCGTCCCAGACGGCAAAGAAGCGTAATACCTTCTAAGGCCTGCCGATAATACTCGGCTGTTCATATTCCACCCTCAAGCCTCTTTCCTGTTTGAGGGCTGGAAACTCGCAATTAATGTTGTTCATTAGGAACAGTCCATTAGGGATCCTCCATGCGAATCCGAAGTTCATTTACACAATCCATTCTGCTGTTCATCTCTTTGCTTCTCGCTAGCCAAGTCTTTTCTTACTACGCCGTTTTTAACTACGCGTTGATGCCAAGTTTGCAGCAGTTCAACAAAATTCTCGCCCATGAATTGAATCTGGTACTTGATGAAGATGGTCTACTCAAGGCTGACGCGCCGCTGCGCCATCAACTGCTAGAAAACTTGGGTGTGACGGTACACAGCGTCGATAGCGAGATGATGAATGAGTTCAATCATGCGATGTCGATTGATTTGATGTCGGAAGAGATGACGCAAGAGCTCGGTTCTCCAACGGAAGTGCGTTTGCTGCTTGGCAGTGAAAGCTACATTCTGTGGATGCGCATCGATCAGTTGCCGAACTCCATCATTCGTATTCCACTTTCTGAATTGCAAGAAGAAGACTTTGCACCGCTGTTCCGTAATAGCTTGATTATGGCGCTTCTGATCATTGCTGGTGGCTGGTTGTTTATCCGTTTACAAAACCGACCTTTGATTGCGTTAGAAAAAGCTGCGAAAGGAGTCGGTCGAGGTGAAATTCCGCCGCCGTTACCGGAGAAAGGTGCTTCAGAAATCCGCTCTGTAACTCGCGCATTCAACCAGATGTCGAAAGGCATTCAAGAACTGGAAGAAGATCGTGCGCTACTGATGGCAGGCATCAGCCACGACTTACGCACGCCACTGACGCGTATTCGCCTTGCGACAGAAATGATGTCACCTGAAGACAGTTACTTAGCCGAAGGCATCATCAGTGATACCGAAGAGTGTAACGAGATCATCAGCCAGTTTATGGACTACCTCAAACCAGTAAATAAAGAGTCGTTTGAGCAGGTGGATATCAATACCATCACCAGTGATGTGGCAACGTCGGAAGGGGGGTATGAAGTCGAAATTGAAACTGACCTCAACTCTACGATGCCAACCGCAAAAGGCAGCCCAATCGCAATCAAACGTGCGGTGAGTAACCTTGTGGTCAATGCACTGCGTTATGGTAATGGCTGGGTGAAAATCAGTACGGGCGTCACCGCCGACAAACAGCTGGTGTGGGTGTGCGTTGAAGACAACGGCCCGGGCATTGAGCAGTCGCAAATCGCCAAGCTGTTTGAACCTTTTACTCGTGGTGACACGGCGCGAGGCAGTGAAGGGACCGGATTGGGCTTAGCCATTGTGAAGCGTATCGTTAGCCAACATTCTGGTTCGGTTGTGGTACGTAACCGCAGTGAAGGCGGGTTAAGCGCACAAATCAGTTTCCCAACCAAGTAAGCGTTCTTCGCTCAACTGATTCCAATAAAAAAGCCCAACCAAAGTCTGGTTGGGCTTTTCGATCATCCTAGGCAAGGTTAGGATTCTTTTACCTCTTGAGCAACCAGCTCGTCTTCCTCTTCCAGTTTCTCTGGAAGCAGTAGGTTCAATACGATAGCGGTGATGCCGCCTGCTGCCACACCTGTTGAGAAAATGCTCTTAATAAACTCAGGCATGAATTGCAGAATTTCTGGTTTTTGTGCAATGCCCAAACCCATTGAGAACGACAGCGCCATAATTAGGATTGCGCGACGATCGAGTTCGACACGAGAGATGATGCGTACGCCCGCTGCGGCAATGGTACCGAACATCACGATAGTTGCGCCGCCCAGCACTGGCTCAGGAATCAGCTGAACAAAGCTTGCCACGCCCGGGAACAGACCCAGAATCACCAACATGCCTGAGATGAAGTAACCTACGTAACGGCTTGCTACGCCAGTGAGCATGATGATGCCGTTGTTTTGGCTGAAGGTAGAGTTCGGGAAGCTGTTGAATACTGCTGCAATCGCTGAGTTCAGACCGTCAGCCAATACGCCGCCTTTGATGCGCTTCATGTAAACCGGACCTTTCACTGGCTCACCGGAAACCTCAGACGTTGCGGTGATGTCACCAATTGCTTCTAGTGCCGTAATGAAGAAAATCAGAACCAGTGGAATAAACAACGACCAGTCGAAGCTTAAGCCATATTGCATTGGGATTGGCAGCGCGATGAGGTCAGTTTCGCCCAGTGTTGACGTGTCGACCATGCCCATGAAGTACGCCATGACATAGCCAACTAGCATTGCAATCACGATAGAAGCTACGCGTAGGTATGGGTTCTTTGAACGGTTAAGGATTACGATCAAGCCAAGTACTGTGCCAGCGAGAGCTAACTTGTCTAGGCTACCGAAAGAGCCATCGCCCATTGCAGCATAGCCTCCGCCCATTGATACCAAACCCACTTGGATAAGTGTCAGACCGATAAGCGTCACGACAATGCCAGATACCAATGGTGTAATGATGCGGCGTGCGTGCTCTAGGACGCGAGATAGCAGGATTTCTGCAAAAGACGCGACCAAGATGGTACCGAAAATTGCTGCCATCATGGTGTTAAGATCAGCGCCGCCGGCTTTAAGAGAAAGACCAGCACCAATGATTGGACCAAGGAAGTTAAAGCTGGTGCCTTGCACTGAAAGCAAGCCAGAGCCAATAGGACCAAAGGTACGAATTTGAATAAAGGAAGACACGCCAGATGCAAACAGCGACATGCTGATGATGGTGTTGGTTTGGTCAGCAGGTACACCCAAAGACTGACAAATGATCAGAGAGGGGGTAATAACGGCTACGAACATCGCCAATAAGTGCTGAAGTGCAGCAAAAATGGTCTGAGGTAGTGGTGGACGATCGTTTAACTGATAGACCAGTTCCGAAGTTCGGTTTGAAGTTGTCATATTTGTCTCGCTAGTCGCAATAATTCTTGCCCCAGAGCTCGCTGAATGGGAGTGCTGGGTGGAGTTGACGTTATGACCTGTGATTGCTGTTAATCAGTGTCAACTCAGGTTGGTTTGATGTGACAAGGTGCACACCATAAATTTTGAGCGCGATTATAGAGGGATTTATTCAAAAAGCAAACGTTTGCTTTGGGCTAAAAAGAAAAGGCGAACTAAATTGTTCGCCTTAATCTCTTATGCTTTAGAGTAAATGTCACGCTCACCTAACCAACGATCAATAATTGCGGTCGCATTCGTTGGGTAGTTGTCATGAATGTAACGCGCGATGCGTTGAACTTCCGGAATCAAGCGCTGATCTCGCACTAAGTCGGCAATTTTAAAATCTGCCAAGCCAGTTTGTTTGGTACCAAGAAGCTCACCCGGTCCACGAATCTCTAAGTCTTTCTGTGCAATCACAAAGCCGTCGTTGCTTTCACGTAATACGCCTAAACGCTTTTGCGCAGTTTTTGATAGTGGCGAGTGATACAGCAGCACACAATGGCTCGCCACTGAACCTCGACCAACACGACCTCTCAACTGGTGCAACTGAGCTAAACCTAAACGCTCTGGGTTCTCGATGATCATCAAACTGGAATTGGGCACGTCCACGCCCACTTCAATCACCGTCGTTGCGACCAGCAAATGCAGCTTGTTGTCTTTGAAATCCTGCATCACCGCTTGCTTCTCTGCGGGCTTCATTCGTCCGTGCACGAGACCAATTTTTACGTCAGGCAGTTTACGTTGCAGCTCTTCTGCGGTATCAGCAGCGGCTTGAGCTTCCAAGACTTCAGACTCATCAATTAAGGTACATACCCAATACGCTTGTTTGCCTTCGTTTAAGCAGGCATTGCGCACTCGCTCGACGATATCATCGCGTTTGGTGTCTGGAATTGCGACCGTCTGGATTGGTGTTCGACCTGGCGGTAATTCATCAATCACCGATGTTTCTAAATCAGCATAAGCTGTCATGGCTAACGTTCGCGGAATTGGCGTTGCTGTCATGATGAGTTGATGTGGATAAGCGCCTTGTTTCGCGCCTTTCTCTCGTAGTTCTAAGCGCTGGTGGACGCCAAAGCGGTGCTGTTCATCAATAATGACTAAAGCAAGATGATGGAACTCAACATGCTCTTGGAAAAGAGCGTGAGTGCCCACGACCATTTGCGCTTCACCACTGGCAATTCGGGCTAGTTCGGCTTCTTTGGCTTTACCTTTCAATTTACCCGCAAGCCAACCGACCTGAATGCCCATCTTCTCGAACCAATTGGCGAAGTTAATCGCGTGCTGTTCGGCGAGCAGCTCGGTCGGTGCCATTAAAGCGACTTGATAGCCGTGTTCAATGGCTCTGACGGCAGCAAGCGCAGCAACTAGAGTTTTCCCCGAGCCTACGTCACCTTGAACAAGGCGCATCATTGGGTGTGTTTTCTCTAAGTCAGCTTCAATTTCTTTGACGACTCGTGCTTGGGCATTGGTCGGTGAGAAAGGTAATTGAGCCAGTAGCTGCTTTTTCAATGAGTCACACGACGCCAAAGGCAATGCAACATCTTGTTGTCCTTTGCTGCGCACTGCCAACATAGAGAGGTTCTGCGCTAGTAACTCTTCCATGATCAAACGAATTTGAGCTGGGTGTTTACCTTCATCAAACTCATCCAAATTAATGGTTGGAGGCGGTCGATGAATCGTATGCAGCGCTTGCGACATGGTGATCTGGTGATCGTACAAACCGGAAGGCAGCAACTCTTGTACTGCGGCTTTATCGAGGAGTGATAAGGCTTGTTCCGTCAGGTTACGCAAAGTGATTTGGCGTAACCCATCGGTGGTTGGATAAACGGGGGTTAAGCTCTGTTCCACATCCGGCTTTTGCTCACTTACATAAAACTTGTAGTCAGGGTGAACAATTTCTAAGCCCATACCGCCACGCTTAATTTCACCGTAAGCGTGTACTAACTTACCATTCGAGAAATTGTTCTTCATCGCGGCAGTAAAGTTAAAAAAGCGTAGGGTAATCGTGCCATTGCCGTCGCTGATTTTTACCGTCAGCATTTTGCGTTTGCCGAAAGTAGTATCGACAGCCATGACTTTGCCCTGTACCGCCGCCCAAAGTCCGGCATGCAGTTTGGCGATTGGGTAAATGCGAGTGCGATCTTCGTAACGAAGAGGAAGGTGAAACAACAGATCTTGAACGCTATGCAAGCCAACTTTGGCGAGTTTTTCTGCGACTTTGGCGCCAACTCCAGACAGAGAGGTTAAAGGAACAGCAGATAACATTTGGGCAGACATAGTGGGCTCAAGAAAATAGTTAACATAGCAGTATGTTAACCACTAAGCTGTGTTTTTGTACAGGATTAAGTTAGAGAAAGGGATGTGGGAACGCTTACGCTCCGAGATTCGAGAACGCGGAAACAAACTTAACCAGTGAGGCGAGAAAGAGCCATATCGATTGACGATATGAGGTTATCTTGAAGCAAAGCGTTCTCGCCTCATGAGTCTATTTATTTCTTCTGCATCTCTTTCCACCATGATTCGTCAGCCACAATTTGGCCTTCGTCATCAAGTTGTGGATATTCTAGCCCTTTGCGTTTCGCTACCTTTGCTAAGACTGGATGACCACGCTCAAACAGAATGCGGTTGATGGTCTCTTTTGGTAGAGCGCTCTCTTCACGTTCGTACATCCCAGCGGCTTCACGCTGACGCTGCGCTTCATAAAGAATCACAGCACTGGCGACTGAGACATTCAAAGACTGCACCATACCGATCATTGGAATAATGATGTCTTGGTCTGCGAGTTTCTTCGCTTGCTCTGAAGCACCAATTTTTTCGCTACCCAGAATGATTGCCGTTGGCTTGGTGTAGTCGATTTCACGAAAATCGACCGCGGTGTCCGAAAGGTTAGTCACCAGAACTTGCATGCCTTGCGCTTTGAGCTCGGTAATCGCAGTTTCAATCGAATCGTGAGTATCCACTTCAACCCAGTTGCGCGCCCCTGCTGAGGTGTGGGTCAGTGTGCGCATTTTGTCGGGCCAAATCGCATGAACTTTGTGTAAGCCTGTTGCGTCAGCGGTACGGATCACGGCGGAAACATTGTTCGGCTTATGAACTTCTTCAAGGCACAGGGTGAGGTCGGTTTGGCGTGCTTTTAACACCTGATGGATGCGGTTGTAACGTTCTAAATTCATAATAAATAGGGATATAAAAAAATCGCCACCCAGAGTGTGGGTGGCGATAGAGTTTAGTTCTTTCTTCGTCTGACTCGAGTCGCCTGTGGCATGGTCTTAATCTTACGCATTATGCCAGCAAGGTGAACACGATCTTTGGTGGTTAGCAGAACGGTAACGGTGTACAAGCGACCGTCGCGTTCTTCGGTTGAAAGACCGTGAATGTTCGAACCGGTTTTCGAAATCACATTGGTCAATTCCGCTAGCGCACCTTGGTTGTTGAGCATATCGACTTTCAGTTCAGCAATGAACTCTTTGTCGTACTCTTCAGACCAAGCGACAGCCATGTATTTGTCTGGTTCTTTCTGGTATCCGCGTACGTTTGGACACGTTTCACGGTGTACCACAAGACCACGACCTGGTGATACGTGGGCAATGATGTGGTCATCTGGGATAGGGTGACAACAATTTGCGAAAGTCAGTAGCAGACCTTCTGCACCACGGATTGGCAGTTTCTTGTTAGATTCGTTTGGAATCGAGCTCGTGGTGGTCAATTCATCAGTGTCACCCAATAAGCGACGTGCGATGACGATACTCATCAATTCACCCAAACCAATGGCTGCTAGCAGATCATCGACGCTTTCTAGGCGCAGATCAGTCAGCACTTCTTGGATGTTTTCTGGGTAGATTGAATCAATCGAATGACGACCCAAAGCGTGATTCAGTAGACGACGACCTAAGGTAATCGACTCTTCACGACGCATGGTCTTCAACACTTGACGAATCTTAGTGCGGGCACGAGAAGTTACAACATAGTTCAACCAAGCTGCATTTGGACGAGCACCTGGTGCACTGATGATTTCTACTGTCTGACCATTCTTCAGTGCCTTACTTAGTGGGTAAGGGTTACGGTCAACACGAGCACCAACACAAGAGTTACCGACATCAGTATGTACGGCATAGGCAAAGTCGACTGCTGTTGCGCCTAATGGCAATTCAACGATACGACCTTTTGGTGTGAAGACGTAAATCTCATCTGGGAACAGATCCGATTTTACGTTTTCAATGAATTCGAATGAGTTACCAGCACTTTGTTGTAGCTCAAGTAGGCTTTGCATCCAACGCTGAGCTTTCACTTGCGCTGTCGTGCCAGATCTGTCGCCCTTGTCTTTGTAAGACCAATGCGCAGCAACACCTTTGTCCGCCATTTGATCCATATCTTCGGTACGGATCTGAACTTCAACAGGTACGCCGTGTGGGCCGACCATAGAAGTGTGTAGCGATTGGTAGCCGTTCGCTTTTGGTACCGCGATATAATCTTTCATGCGACCAGGACGCGGCTTATACAAGCTGTGTACTTGGCCTAGAACGCGATAACAAGTATCGGCAGTATCAACAACCACTCGGAAAGCGTAGATATCCATGATGGTGTGGAAGCGCTGTTCTTTGGTTTTCATCTTGTTGTAGATGGAGAACAGGTTCTTCTCACGACCTAACACGCGCGCATTCAAGCCAACATCTTCCAGTCGACCTTCGATTTCGCTATGAATACGCTGGATCATCTCTTTACGATTACCACGCGCAGCTCGTACCACTTCTTTTAGGACGCGGTAGCGGTTTGGGTAAAGCGCTTCGAAGCCAAGTTCTTCGAGTTCCGTTTTGATATTGTGAATACCAAGACGGTGAGCGAGTGGAGAGTAGATCTCTAGTGTTTCGCGGGCAATACGACGCTTTTTATCCGGGCGTAGGGCTCCCAACGTGCGCATGTTGTGCGTGCGGTCAGCTAGCTTGATGAGAATGACGCGAATGTCTTGCACCATGGCAAGTACCATTTTGCGGAAGTTCTCAGCTTGCGCCTCTTTGCGATCGCGGAATTTGAGTTTGTCCAGTTTAGATACACCATCAACCAGCTCTGCCACGGTATTGCCAAACTTCTCTTCAAGGTCTTCTTTAGTAACATCACAGTCTTCGATGACGTCATGCAGTAAAGCTGCTTGAAGGGTTTCGATATCGAGGCGCATTTCAGCCAAAATTCTGGCTACAGCAACGGGGTGGATGATGTATGGTTCACCGCTAGAGCGGGTTTGCCCTTCATGGGCATCTCTTGCTACCACATAAGATTGACGCAGAGCCTCAATTTGAGGCTCTGTTAGGTATTCTTGGGCAACGTCTTTGAGGCTATCGAATAGATACAAATTATAGGCCCGGGAGGTTGTTGAATTCTAAAGTCAGAATTAACGGTTGTGAGCGATGCTGCTTACTGCCGCTAGCTCTGCCGCTTCTTGCTCTTGCTGTTCTTGACGTTCACGAGCGTCTAGAACTTCTTTAGTAATTAAACCTTCTTCGATTTCGCGTAGAGCGATAACCGTTGGCTTATCGTTCTCTTCTGGCACTAGTGCATCTTTACCGCCAGTTTGCATTTGACGAGCGCGGCGAGCCGCAATCAGTACTAGGTCGAAACGGTTGCCAACTTTTTCAACAGCGTCTTGAACAGTTACGCGTGCCATGAGGACTCCAAATAGTTAACTAAATTTTGAATGACGAGAAAGTATACAGTCTCAAGGCTGTATTTGCTAGCGATAAGACGTGTAACAACAATGACTTTCTATATAAGCAATATAAGCTTCCTTACCGTAATAAAGAAGCAAAAATTCATTTTTATATCTAAGCGGGTTGGAATTATAAATTCCGGCTCGAAGAAGACGCTTAGATATCAGCAGTTTTATTCTGCTAGAAGTGCATCAAGCATGCCTTTATATTTAGCAGCTTGTTTTTCTTCCTTCAATCTTTCTGCGCGCAGAATGGCTTTGAAATCCATTAATGCGGTGTCGAAATCGTCGTTTACGATCACATAGTCGTATTCGTTGTAGTGTGAGATTTCAGACTTTGCTTCTGCCATACGTTTCGCGATCACTTCTTCACTGTCTTGACCACGAGTGTTTAGGCGACGTTCTAGTTCACCGTTTGAAGGAGGCAGGATAAAGATGCTCTTCGCTTCCGACATCTGCTCGCGAATTTGGCGTGCGCCTTGCCAGTCGATGTCTAGAAAGACGTCGATGCCTTTGTTTAGCGTTTCTTCAATCCATACGCGTGATGTGCCGTAATAGTTACCAAACACTTCTGCGTATTCTAGGAAGTCGCCTTGTGCAATCAGAGCTTCAAACTCTTCTTTTGCAACGAAATGGTAGTGGATACCGTTTTCTTCGCCAGGGCGCATGCCACGAGTAGTATGAGACACAGACACTTTCATTGCATATGTTGGGTTACGTTCCAACATTGCTGAGATCAAGCTAGATTTACCTGCGCCGCTAGGTGCAGATACGATATAGAGAGTACCTTTGCCCATTGTACTGTTCCACTTTTGGTTGGATTGAGTAAGTGCCGAGAGAAAGTATCGACAATGTAATAACGATAGCACTGGCAATGATGGTTTCACCACCAAAGGGATTGAGATTGGTGATAATCCCGCCAGAAAAATGGAGGCGAAGAGTATCACGATCTTTAATGGGTTGCCAGTTGATCTTGTCGGATCTAAATCAAGTGGCGGGCCACTCAAGCCTATCAGATTCACAACGAAAAAAGGGGAAGCTCTCACTTCCCCAGGCGTGCGACTGACTCACACTTAATTTTCGGAGCAATCACAACCACTTGGGTTGCTAGCTTGCAAATAATGAGTACCTATTAACCTTGCGACTCTAGGAAATTGATCCAAGGGCTTACCGTAGGCTTGAAAGTTGGTGATTTAGCCGCTCCTTTCATTGCTTGCAGTGCTTTTTGAGGCTGTTTAAGCTCGAAAAAAGCCATACCACGGATGTATTCTAGCTCCGCCTTTTGTTCTTTTGTGGCATCTGAGGCTGCTGTATGAGCAAACCTCGTTGCTTGTGAATACTGTTTGTCTTGAATCATCAAGCGAGCGATTTGAATCTGAGTTTTCGCGGATGGTGCCATCTCGTAAGACGTCTTATATGCGATGATAGATTCATCTAGCTCTTTCGCCTGTTGCCAAAAACTTGCCAAGCGATCATAGTTCGCCTTTGTCTTCTCTATGTTTCCCGAAGTCATCTCTCTTTCAAGCGTTTTAGCTGCTTTATAAGGGATACCTTGGTAGGCCAAGAAGTTAACAAGTCTCAAGTACTCTTTTTCGCCCTCAAGCTTACCCATTTTATATACGGCTTCTAGAGCCGCTAGTGAGTTACGCTCTTGGCCTAGCTCCATGTATACGCCGGAAAGCTGCATCCAATAACGCTTTTTATCTGGGTATTTAGAAGTCAGCGTTTTCAGTACACTTGCCACACTCTTCAGCTGACCTAGCTCGTAGTGAGAAGCCACTAGGATCAAATACCAAGATTCACTTGGATTCTTAGTCATCGATATTGCTTTCTTCGTTGGAGGAATTGCATTTCTGTAGTCTTCCAACTGAATGTATGCACTAGCTAGAGTGATGTAAGCATGAGCTTGCGGTTTTTCTTTGGTTGTCTCTGCAACTTTAAACCACTCATTCATTGTCTTTACAGATAACCTAAATTTCTCTTCAGCCAAATATAATTGAGCTAGGCTGTAGCGAACTTGTTGAGCAACGGGCACAGGTAAAGCATCTAGTTTTAGTGCCTCTGCAAAGTACTTCGCTGCTTGTGCATAGTTGTCTTGTAAAGAGTAAAGAAAACCCGTTTGCTGAAGTAAGACGGCTCTGTCGTATTTCTTTGACTTTGTGCTATCCAAGGCACTAGTCAGCTTTTCTTTTGCTGCTGAGTATTTTTCGGTCGCAATTAACTCTTGAACTTTGTTCACTGTGCGGAATGTTCGATCGGATAATTGCGGTGCTTCCTTCGCCATTGAAGGAGTGGCAACTGCCACCCCAACAAGGAGAATTAAAGAAGCCACTTTGCTTTTCCATAAACTTTTCATGGTGACTCCTTAGTTGGTTGAAAACTCAATCTCTTGGGACAAGCGTGTGCTGACAGGTTTTCCATCAACCAGTTTTGGTTTGAAAGTCCATTTGGAAACGGTCTTTCTTGCTGCCTTTCCTAAGCCTAAACGGCGAGGTTTTTCTTTAAGGACTTTAATATCCTCAACTGCACCTCGTGCGTTTACTGTGAATTCAAGTAAAACAACACCTTTCTCAATGCCAGCCTTAGCTGCCTTTCTAGGCATCTGAGGTTGGAATGTCGCAAGCGGTGTTGGTCCTCCGCTACCTGCCATTTGTGCACCACCGCCTTGAGAGTAGTGACCTAATACAGACCCCCCCGTCACGTTTACAGGTAGATCAAGCTTTGGCATGTCCATTGGGACTTGATCCATTACTGGTTTAACCGTCGACGTCACCTTCATTTCAGGTGGTGGTGGTGGACGTTTCGGTGGTGGTGGTTTCGGAAGTTGGCGTTTCTTCTCCTGTATTTTTTCGTCCGGTTTAATGCGAATGAATTCCACCATACGAAGATCATCATTCGACACTAGCTCGTGGCGCTCTTTGTTTACTAGCTTGTCCATCCCCCAGAACAACCCAAGGGAGACAATGAGCGCCAGTGCAATTGAGGCCAGATACCGCATAAGCTTAATCCTTATTCGTTGCGGCAATAGAGATGCTTTCTACACCTGCCATCTTAATCTGGTCCATTACCTTCACGACTACGCCCGCATTGGCTTCGGTATCCGCTTGAATAACAACCGCACCATCTGGGCTTTCAGCGCGTAGACGTTCTATGTTGGCACGTACTGCATCGACTTCGATGCGGCGCTTATCAACCCAAACATCTCCAGCAGCACCAATTGCCACCATGATGTTACCTTTCTTCACGGTTTGCGCTGAGCTTGCCGTAGGACGATTTACTTCTAGACCTGCTTCTTTAACAAACGATGTTGTTACGATAAAGAAGATCAACATGATGAATACGATGTCTAGCATCGGTGTCATATCGATAGCGGCTTCGTCGCTGCTATCACTGCTATAGCGTCTCTTCATGACCTATACCTCTAATTCCGTTTACTCAGGCAATGTGCTTTAGCTTGTCTTCAAGCTTCTGCGTGGTGACTCTGGCTAAATGATCAAGACGAGTACTAAAGAAAAGTCCTGATAGAGAAGCCACCATTCCCGCTAATGTTGGGATTGTTGCCTTTGAGATCCCCGAGGCCATTGCTCGAGGGCTTCCTGTACCTGTAACCGCTAAGATATCGAATACTTGAATCATACCGACAACAGTGCCGAGTAGACCAAGTAGGGGACAAAGTGCAATCAGTACCTTAACGATTGGCAGCCCTTTCTTATTCTCAATATCCTGACGAGAAACGATTTCTTGTCGGATCATCTTAGCGTTCCAGCTTTTATGTTCTGAGCGCTCTTCCCAAAAGCTAACGGCTTTTTTCATTGCTTTTGGAGCGACGGCAGCGAAGTAAAACCAACGTTCTAGCAATACTGCCCACAACATGAAGCTGAGGATAAAGATGACGACAAGTACGTCGCCACCCATTCCCAAGAAGCGCCTAATTGATTCAAGTTCTCCAACTAACCACCACATAATGCCTCCTTAGCTTTCGGCTTTATGCAGTTTTTCCTGATAGCGAGCGATGAAGCCTGCACTCTGTTCTTCAAGAGTTTGAACCAAACGACGACCTTTACTGTGTACGATGGTGTACAGGAACAGTAGAGGAATTGCGACAACCAGACCAAGCATCGTAGTAACAAGTGCTTCTGAGATACCGCCAGCCATTAGCTTCGGATCACCTGTACCAAATAGTGTGATGGCTTGGAACGTACCGATCATACCCATAACCGTACCCAGTAGACCTAGAAGTGGTGCTACAGAAGCGAACAGTTTGATTGAGCTGATAAAGCGTTCAATGCTCGGTGCGTTACGTAGGATGATCTCGTCCAGTTTCGCTTCAAGATCTTCAAGGTTGTCACCTTTGTGCTCTTGGTAAGCTTGGATAACTTCACCCAGTGGGTTGCCAGGAATAACCGTGTCTGATTTCGCTTGCTTACGCATTTTGCCACCGATAACCAATAGGCGTAGGTAACAAGCGAGCGCAATCAACGCACCGACAGCACCCATAGCTAGGATGACGTAACCAACGATGCCACCTTGGTCAATACGCTCCTGAACGGTAGGACTTTGTACAAGTAGAGACAGAATCACACCACGAGATGGGTCGATAAATAGTGGTTCGTAAGTGCCGTCTGCAGCTTCAAATCCGCCAACTAGGCGAGTGATGTTTTTGCGAGGCTGACGTGATAGCTCTTCAAACTTACCAGTTTGCGGCACGTAAGTTACGTATTTGCCATCTGCGATTGCGTTGAACTCACCCACTAGCGTGACATCTCGAACCGCTTCTTTACCTTCTCCATATACAACAGTTGCAGGTGCTGTTGTTGTCTCACCTGAAACTACTACTTGTTGTAGGATTGTGTGCCAGAATGCTTCAAGTTCTTGCGTAGAAGGCAGTTCTTTACTCTCTGCTAGTTTTGAAAGTAATGCGTCACGTTCTGGGAATTGAACTGCATTTTGTGAAGCAGCGAATAGCCCTTTAAACTCACCCGCGTATTGACGAACGACACCAAACATTTCGCCTAAAGTGCCTGAACGTACACGTAGTGTTTCAGTCAGCTCGGTAAGTTGCTTGTCGTTTTCGTCGAACGTAGCTTTCAGTTCATCGCCGAGTGCTTGTTGTGCGGCTAACTCATTACGGGCTTGCTGAAGCAGTGCAGCTTGCTTGTCACGGTTGTTTCTGAACTCGGCTTCGCGAGCTTTGTTCTCTTTTGATTCAACGATGCTTTCTGACTTTACGTTTTTCAGAAGCTCAGATAAGTTCTTCGGTGCCTCAGCGTGTGCACCAGAAATCATGAATAAGCTCGCTAGTAAACCAGCGGCTAGAGTTTTGAATCCTTTCATTTCTTATTCCTCTCCAGCAAATACAGGCAGTTTGATCAGCGCTGGTGGCGCTTGCTTCTTAGCGATACGAAGGCCTTGCTGTACAGCAATACGGTAGCTTTCAGGTAGTGATTCCCATTGGCGGGTTTGTTGATTCCACATGCCTGTTTCGCCGCCATCCGGAGATTGGAACAGAAGCGCAGTACGACCAATACGTAGGAAGTCGTAAGTCACGGTTTCACCGTTGCGCTCTAGGCTAGCTTTGTAAGATTCAATGGAGCGAGAGAAGCCTTCTTCGATTTGATACGCTTCCATCACCTTACGGAATTTTTCTGAAGTCGTTACGTCTGCACGATCCATTAGGTCACGCAGTTCATTGACACGCTTGGTGCGCTCTTCTTTTTGGAAAGGAAGGTCGAGAGTCACGAACTCATCTAGTGCGTCGATCATCTTCAGTGTTAGAGGTACAACCTCTGTTGCTGTTTGGTCAATCTGAGCAATCTGGTTATTGAGTGAATCTAATTCGCCTTGTTGCGATTGAACCATTCGATTGATTTGCTCGTTGTAGACTTTCATGCTGTCTACCTGACGTAATAAGCCTTTATATTCCGCAAGCATACCCTCAGTGCTTTCGGAATAAGTGTCGATCTTTTGTTGTGAAACTTCTGAGGATTTGTTTGCTTTTGCTTGTGTTGAAACAACTGCTCCTGAGTTTGCCGCTACAGAGCTACTACTGATAGTAAGCAATGCTGCAGCTATGGCACTAAGGCCAAATTCCTTAAATTTCATGTTGCATCCTTGTCAGTGTTTAAGTCAGTCGAAAAGGGCGCGGAAAACCCGCGCCAAATTTTTTATAAGAAGTCGTATGATGCTTCGATGTATAGTTGGCGACCGATTGGATCGTCATAGCCACTTGCATAGAACGGAGACGTATCACTTAGAGGATCTTTAGGTGGTACTTTGTCGAATAGGTTGATAGCACCCAAAGTCACACGGCCATTCTCGTTGAACTGGTAAGTGGTTGTAAGGTTCCAAGTTGTCATACTTGCAATTTCTGCGTCATATCCAGCAGCTTTTGCTGCGTCACAGTCATCAAAGTAGTAACGGTTAGCATAGCTAGAACACATGCGGTCACGGTACTTACCAAATACATTTACGCTTACATCTTGGTAAGCCCAGCCCAAGTTTAGGGTTGCTGTGTACTCTGGCATAAAGTCAGTTTCGTCGATTACTGGCTCAGCATCGTTCTCTTGGTATTCCGCGATAAGGATCTTGGTTAGAGCAACGCGTGAGCTAAATGAACCATATTCGTTAGTATCGTAAGCGTATGTCACAGCGATATCGATACCTGAACGCTCTTCAAAAGATTGGTTCACCGGGCCGTAAGATACTGATTTAATTGTGCCATCTGGATTACGAACCACTTCAGTGCCAGGGTATTTACCTGGATCATTGATTACGTCTTGGTAGCTTGGCGCTGTTACTACATCTTCCATTTTGATGTGGTACCAGTCTACAGTTAGACCCAAGTCGTCAACTGGCTCCCATGCAAGACCCAAGTTAATGTTGGTACTCGTTTCTTCTTCTAGCTCAGAGTTTGGACCGTTTTCAGTATCAAAATATTGAGTATCACACTCAGGATACTTATCTTTGTCCTGAGGACCGCTACCACCTGCTGCCGCACACAATACAGGGTCGAAACCTGAACCGAAACCACGAGTAACTTCACCGAATAGACGCTTCAGGTCTGGCGCACGGAAACCAAGGCCATAGCTACCACGAAGCAATAATGTATCCGTTGGGCGGTACGCTAGTGCTACTTTTGGAGTGAACGCGCCACCAGTTGCAGAGTCATCGAAGTAGTGGTCATAACGACCTGCTACAGTCATTTCTAGATCTTCGATAATAGGGATCAGAGCTTCGACACCGAGGCCGACTTGGTCGCGCTCACCGCCACCAGCAGAACCACCTAAGCCAGAGAAACCACCAGCTGCTGTTGTCGCATCGATAGTTTCCTTGTAGTCGGTACGGTTCCATTCACCATATACTGCGAAGCCAGACATACCTGCAGGTAGGTCAATCAAATCACCAGAAAGTGAACCGTTCAGAGAGTAAAGTTTTGAGTAAGCTTCTTTAGTTGAAGTGCCACTGTATTTGTTCACAGCCTCTTGTGAAATTGGACCTAGTAGGTCAACCTCACCATTTTGTACGGCTTCATCGAGAGTTTTGTAGATAGCTGGGTTATCAGTCTCTACAGATTGCTCTGAGTAACCAGCGTAAACATCCCAATCATAAGTATCCGCTAGTAGGCCATTTAGACCGACTGTCAGGCCGAAAGAATCTGCTTCTGTGTTACTTTCACGAGGCCCAAACTCAACCATACGACGAGTATATTCACCAGCACCACGGAAGTGTGTATCGTCAACGACAACACTGTATGGGTTTGGCTCGAATTCAGATTCCGTAGATTTGTAGCCAAAGCGAGCTTCGGCCATCGCCGTCACGTCGTCGTTTACGTCCATCTCGCCGCGAACTAGTAAATCAACTTGTTTGTTTTCAGGCTTTAGTGTTCGGTAGGCTGAACGGTTGAAACCACACTTGCCATCCGCACGGTCTATGCCTGCTTCACCTACCACCTCTTTACATGATGACCCTACGTCAGCCGGAGTTAGGTGCGTTCCATCTTTGCCGTAAAAGTTTGAGCCGTAGCTTGAATAACCACTTAGTTGAGAACGGCTTGAGTTATCATCACCAGCCCAGTCTCTGTCGGTTTGTTTTAGCATTTCATTACCAGCGAACTGGCCTACGAAAAGAATTCTTTTATCATCGAAGTCTTTACCTGCAACCACATCTAGACGGCCATTTTGGTAACCACCATCAGTTGCGTCACCAGCACGAACTTTAACTGAAACACCATCAAAGTCTTTTTTCAGGATGAAGTTAACTACACCACCGATTGCGTCAGAACCGTAGATCGCAGAGCCCGAATCAGTCATTACTTCCACACGTTCAATAGCGGCTACAGGAATCTGACCGATGTCTTGGAAGTTAGACGTACCATTTTGGGCTAGTGGGTATTGCGGTAGGCGACGGCCATCAATCAAGATCAATGTACGCGAAGCGCCAAGACCACGTAGGTTTACAGATTGAGCTGCAGGAGTGAAAGAAAATGAGTCAGTTTGCGCCATTACACCGCCGGTGTTCTGGGTCAAACTATTTAAAACGTCCTGAGCGCTGTTGAAACCTTTCGATTCAATGTCTTTGCTGCTTATTACAGTTACTGGAGATGGACCTTCCATGTCCGTGGTGGAGATTCGTGAACCTGTTACCTTCATTTTCTGAAGTTGTTCAACTTGCTGCTCTTCTGCCTGCGCTGTTAGAGGTGCCACTGCTGCGGTTCCCAGTGCAAGGCTGATCGCAACAGATAAAGCGGTTGTGTTTTTATACATCCTTGTTGCTCCGATTATTATTATTTCCTATGTCTGGCCGCATAACGACCAATTGTGACGTTAATATTTCGTTAACGCTAAAGGCATGTATACCTGAGATGAAAAAAGGAAGTCAAACCAGTGGTAAAATGAGATAAGAAAATGTAAAAAAGATGTAAAAAACCAAAAGTGACATAAATCACAGAATAATTTTCTGTCAGTTATTTGCAGGGCGGGATTAAATTTTAATAAAACACCGTATTTTGTGTTTCTTGTAAACAGTAATGACTTATGTTGTGTATGGATTTTAAGTGGGCTTTGAGTACTGAATTTCAGTCAATTTGTAGAATATTCTGCTTAGAGGTGGTTTTTATGGAATGGGTGACATGTTAACTCGGTCGCAGCGATCGGTATCAAATAATGATACCCATTGTACTAAAAGGGCTCACTGTTATTTTAGCGTCAAATTAACCTTTGGTTTAAGTGTTGTAATAGTCACTGTTAGTGCATGTTTATGTAAGGTTTTAACTCTAAAGTGCCTAGATTGATATCCTGTATGAATGACTTTTGTGGTTTTTTATATTTTTTTTCAAAAACATTTTCATTTTTCGACATTGAAGGAAGTTTGTCATGTTTTGGGCTCAAACACTTGAAGCGTGCGGAGTTTCAAGATAAATATGACGCTGAAATTGTTGCAGTAGTGGAAAAAACTAGTTATTGAAACTCAGGGAGTGCGTTTTAATAACTTCAGTTGCTACGTTATCGAATTGCACCATTTTGGGCCGGAAACCTCCTCCCCGAACCCGCCTAACAATGGACAGTAGACATGGAGTAAGTTGTATATGCTGTCGTATTTTTTACGCCGATTAGCATTAGTGATTCCAACATTCTTGGGAATTACTATTCTAATTTTTGCTATCACTCGATTTGTACCCGGTGGCCCAGTTGAGCGAATGCTGTCTCAAATGCAGTCGCAGGGAGACGGTGCCGCGGCTATGACCTCTGCGGGGGGTAATACTGCACTTTCAGAGGATCAAATCGCTGAGCTGAATGCTTTTTACGGTCTAGATAAGCCTGTAACAGAGGCTTATATCGATTGGTTAAGCCGATTATTGGTTTTAGACTTCGGTGAATCAACCCGTTACTACGAGCCTGTTTCAGACATGATCGCTGAGCGCCTGCCAGTCTCACTATTTTATGGTGGAATGACGTTTTTTATTAGTTACTTCATTTCAATTCCGCTCGGTTACTACAAAGCGTTGAAGCATGGCTCTGTGTTTGATTCCGCTTCTTCTATTCTTATCTTCGTTGGCTATGCCTTACCTGGCTATGTAGTTGGTGTTTTGCTGATTACGTTGTTCAGTTATCACCTAGAGTGGTTCCCAATGGGAGGCTTTGTCGGGGACGACTTTGACGACTATGAAACCTTCTTTGAGCGTGCTAAAGACATTATGTGGCATGCGGTGCTGCCTTTGATTTGTTACTTGATTGGCGATTTTGCAACGCTAACCATGACGATGAAGAATAACCTTATGGAAAACCTGTCGTCAGATTACATTCGTACTGCGATTGCCAAGGGCTTACCGTTTAAAAAAGCGGTACGCAAACACGCGCTACGCAATAGCTTGATACCTATCGCTTCTCACTTTGGTAACTCGTTATTGTTCTTTATGACCGGGGCATTCTTGATTGAAGTTATTTTCAATATCGATGGTATCGGATTGCTTGGTTATGAATCGATTATGGAGCGTGACTACCCAGTAGTAATGGGAATTGTCGCTATCAACGCGATGCTGCTCCTTATAGGTAACATCATCTCTGATATTTGTGTTGCTTTAGTCGACCCTCGTGTGAAGTTTGGAGCGTAATATGATTAAAGTTAGCCCATTAACTCAAAAGAAAATCCGTCACTTTAAAGATATAAAACGTGGTTACTGGTCATTTCTTATTTTATCGACCATGTTGGTTCTATCGCTGTTTGCGGAGTTGTTGATCAACAGCAAAGCATTGGTAGTAAAGTACGATGGTAGTTACTACTTCCCTGTCGTGAGCGATGTACGTTTGGGGAGTGACTTTGGACAAGCGTCCTCTAGCGAAGCGGATTACCGAGAACTACAGAAAGTATTTGCCGCGGAAGGCAGTGATAACTTCGTTATTCTACCTATCGTGCCTTGGAACCCATACGAGCAAGACTTCAGTGGTGACTTTCCTCCAACGGCGCCAAGTGCAGAAGACAAACACTATTTGGGTACCGATGTTATCGGCCGTGATATTTTAGCTCGACTAGTATATGGCTTCCGTACCGCAATGGGTTTCGCGCTACTAACGATGGCTGTTTCTTATGCTATCGGTACCGCAGTTGGCTGTGCGATGGGTTTCTGGGGCGGAAAGTTTGACCTATTTGTTCAGCGTTTAATTGAAGTTTGGTCAATGGTGCCATTCCTGTATGTCATTATGATCTTAGTATCGATTGTTCAGCCTACCTTTACCTTATTCGTCGCCATTAACGTCCTATTTGGCTGGATGGGGATGACTTGGTACATGCGAACCATGACTTATAAAGAGTCTGCGCGTGAATACGTAATGGCGGCTCGTGCATTGGGGGCTTCAACTGGTCGTATCCTGTTTAACCACATTCTGCCAAACACGATGGTAATGATTGTGACGCTTGCACCCTTTACTATCGCAGCAAACATCACCGCGCTAACGGCTCTGGACTACCTCGGCCTTGGCTTGATGCCACCAACTCCAAGTTGGGGCGAGCTGTTGCAACAAGGTAAGTCGAATTTAGACTCGCCATGGATTGTTTCATCAGTTGTGGCTTCGATTGTACTGGTATTGGTCATGGTGACCTTTATTGGTGAAGCGATTCGAGCGGCATTCGACCCGAAAAAATTCACACGCTATGTTTAAGCAAGCATTGTGAGCAAAACATAAAAAAGGGAAGTTTTATGAATAAATTATTTTTAGCGTCTACGCTGAGCGCCCTGAGTTTTGGTGCGATGTCAGAGACGCTTCCGACTGACTTAAACTGGCATACAAATTGGGATGCACCATTATATGCGTCTGAACAAGCGCAATTTGGTGGCACTTATCGTACCTTCATGTCTAGTTTCCCCCAGACACTTCGTAGTGTTGGCCCCGATTCTAACTCTGGTCTACGCGGATGGTTTGCCGATGATGCACCAAACTTAGTTCGAAAGCACCCAAACACGCTAGAGTGGATTCCTGACCTAGCTAATGAGTGGGCATTCGATGACGATAACAAGACTATCTATTTCAAGCTAAATCCAAAAGCTCAATGGTCTGATGGCAAGCCGGTTACTGCTGATGATTTTGTCTTCATGCTTAAGTTCTACCGCTCTAAAGACATCGTTGCACCATGGTATAACGAGTACTACACCAATGTGATCGCTGATGTCATCAAATACGATGACCACACTTTGGCTTTCGTTTCTGGCTCAGAGAAAAACCAAGAAGATCTGCTGTATACGCTTGGCTCTTTGACCCCCAGACCTGCGCATTTTTATGCCAATCCATCGAAAGATGAAAATGGCGACGGCATCGATGATAACTTTGTTCGCAAATACAACTTTAAGAGTGAGCCAACGACGTTTGCTTACTACCTAGATAAAGTCAAAAAAGGCAAAAGTGTTACTTTTAAGCACGTTGGAGAGGATTGGTGGGGTTACTCTAATCCATACTATAAGAATCGTTACAATGTAGAAAAAGTGCGCTTTACCGTGATCCGAGATGCAGATATCGCGATGAAGCACTTTGAAAAAGGTAAGCTTGATTCTTTTGGTTTAGTTAGGCCAATCCTTTGGCATGACAAGACCAAAACTGCGCCATACGAGAAAGGTTATATCACTAAATTCTGGGGTTACAATCAATATCCAGAAGGGGCTGGTGGCTTATGGCTGAATACCGCCAACCCAATGCTAAGCGACTTAAATGTGCGAAAAGGTGTCGCATTGGCGAGCGATTTTGATGGCATGATCGAAAAACTCACTCGTGGAGATTATGTTCGTAAACCGAATGCCTTAGGCGTAGGGCGCGGTGATTATGATTTGAAAGATGCGGTGCCGCCAAAGTTTGAGCCTGAAAAAGCAGTGGAGTACTTTAAGACGGCGGGATTTGACCAAATTGCTGAGGACGGCATCCGTGTCAACGATAAAGGTCAGCGATTAAGCTTTGCCATCACGTATAGTTTTGCGGGTCATACACCACGAATGTCATTCCTTAAAGAACAAGCCAAGTTAGCTGGGCTTGAGTACACATTGAACTTGGTGGATGGTTCATCGGCGTTTAAATACATCTTAGAGAAGAAGCACGAGGTGGCATTCTTAACGATGGGAACAGCAGAAGTTCCGGCATACTGGGAGTATTTCCATTCAGTGAATGCGAACAAACCGCAAACTAACAGCCATGCTAATTACAGTTCTCCAGAATTAGATGCACTTATTATGGACTTCAAACATGAGTTTGATATCGATAAAAAGCGCGCAATTTCTCGTCAAATCCAAACCATTATTAATGACGCTGCCGTGATTGTTCCTGGATATATGGTGCCATATACCCGTGAAGGTCATTGGCGTTGGATGAAATATCCTGAGCAACCAATGACGAAACGAACAGCGATGCTTTTCCCTAATGCATTCTCTCCGGGTCTTGGTGTGTTCTGGATCGACAAAGAGATTAAGAAACAAACTGAAAAGGCGATGAAGTCGGGTAAAACTTTTGAGCCGAGTGTGGTTGTTGACGACACTTATAAGCTGTAAGGATGTGTTATGGAAAACGATGTAATCCTAAGTGTTAAAGATCTAGAAGTAGAGTTCACGACCGATGATGGCCCGGTAAAGGTACTTCATGGTGTTAACTTTGATGTTCGTGCGGGTCGTACGCTTGGTTTGGTAGGTGAGTCGGGCAGTGGTAAGAGTGTGACCTCAATGTCCATCATGGGTCTGTTACCTAAGCCTTACGGTAATATCATTAATGGTGAGATTAACTATCGTGGCACTAATCTCGTGACGCTCCCAGCAGAAGAGATGTACGCCATGCGTGGTGACCGTATTTCGATCATTTTCCAAGATCCGATGACGGCACTGAACCCGGTGCATTCTATCGGTCGCCAGCTTTGTGAAGTGCTAGAACTGCATCGCCCAGAATTAGGGAAAAAAGAGCGGGAAGCTTATGCCATTGAAATGCTGGCGAAAGTTAAAATTCCAATGCCAGAAAAGCGCTTGAACGAGTACCCACATAACTTATCAGGTGGTATGCGTCAGCGCGTGATGATTGCGATGGCGTTGGCGTGTAAGCCTGACATTTTGATTTGTGATGAACCAACTACCGCACTGGATGTAACCGTTCAAGCGTCTATCCTTGACTTAATGAATGAGCTTCAAGAAGAGACGGGCATGGCGATGATCTTCATTACCCACGATCTTGGTGTGGTTGCCGAAGTGTGTGATGACGTGGCGGTGATGTACGGTGGTCGTATTGTCGAAAAAGCGGAGATTTTTGAGCTATTTGATAATCCACAACACCCTTACACAGAGCGCTTGATGGGGTTGATGCCTAGTTTGGATAATGAACCAAAACAGATGATCGACATTAAGCCAATTGATGCCAGCATGTTTGCTAGCTAACAGGTGCAAAGTGAGCACGTCATAAAAGAGGATGTTATGGCTAAAGAAGTATTAAGAATTGAAGATCTTAAGCAGCACTTTGTATCTGGTAAAGGGCTGTTTAAGAAAGGCTACACCATTAAAGCGGTTGATGGTGTGTCATTATCAGTAGGCGAGGGGGAAACTCTTGGCCTAGTGGGCGAGTCTGGTTGTGGTAAAAGTACCTTGGGCCGCACGATTCTCAAGTTGTATGAGCCAACTGAGGGCAAGATTTTCTTTGAAGGCAAAGACATCACCAAGTTATCCGTAAAGCAGATGCGTTCATTGCGTAAAGACATGCAGATTGTTTTCCAAGACCCAATGGAATCGCTAAACCAACGCCATACTATCGGCATGATTCTCGAAGAGCCGTACGTGATTCACAACATCGGTACGTCTGCAGAGCGCAAACAGTGGGTGAAAGAGCTGCTTGTTAAAGTTGGCTTGCCAGAAACCGCGATAAACCGCTATCCGCATGAGTTCTCCGGTGGTCAGCGCCAACGTATTGGTATTGCTCGTGCGATTGCCCTTAAGCCTAAATTGCTGATTTGTGATGAGTCGGTATCAGCGTTGGACGTATCGGTTCAAGCGCAAATCCTAAACCTGCTATTGCAACTGCAACAAGAGATGAACCTTGCGATTATCTTTATCTCGCATGACTTGTCTGTAGTGAAGCATGTGTCTGATAAGGTTGCGGTGATGTACTTTGGTAAAGTCGTGGAAGCGGGTAACGCGAAAGAAATTTACGCGAATCCTCAGAACGATTATACCAAGAAGCTCTTGTCGGCGATTCCAATCACGCATCCTAAGTATCGTAAGAAAAAGCGCTTGGCAGAAAAAAAGCAGCAAGTGGCGTAACGCCACCATCCAAATAAAACCAACTTATTAAGAGAAAAGCGCTCCACTTGGTTGGAGCGTTTTTATTTCCGATGATTCTCTGTCTTCAGCTTCTTTAAAATAGCGTGCTACACTGCAAACTTATTCCTTTGATTTGTTTGGATAGTTGGCCATGCCGTCGCATTTACCTAAATCATTCAGTCGTCCCTTTCTGAAACTTTTTCATCTGCTTGAAGCCGTTCTATTGGTTGCCATTACTTTGGCGACCGTGTGGGCGATGGTGGAAGAGTTTATCCATATTTATGTACAAAAGCGTGTTTCACTTGATGACATCTTATTGATGTTTATCTACCTCGAAGTGCTCGCCATGGTCGGGCAGTTTGTGATGAACGGTAAGATACCGGTTCGTTATCCAATTTACATTGCTATGATGGCCATTGCTCGTTACATCACGCTTGGCATGAAAGAACTCGACTCCGTGATGATCGTATGGCTTTCTTTAGCCGCGTTTATTCTGGCTGCGGCAACCTTGGTTATTCGAGTCGGTCATCATTATTGGCCGTATATCGATAATCAAACCGCCGAAAAAGACGAATAATGTTATTAAGCCTCGCTCAGTGCGAGGCTTAATTTTTTGTGTGAAGGGAAATCACCTCCAAATGGCATTGGGGTAAAAAAGTGTAAAGTCATCTCAAGCCATCTTGTTTCTTGTCTAATTGATGAGTATCTTCACACTAACCTTTTTACCTGTTCTGATGAGATATTGTGATGCTAGCGAAAAGCACATCGACAATTTATTTTCTGCTGAGTGTCTTGATTGCATTTGCGCTTTCAAGCGGTATCGCTCGTGCAGAAATACCATCAACAGTGAGCCACATCACGACGGCTGAGTCTCTGCATATTAGCTACTGTGACTTAACCTTTGGTTCAGCAGAAAAGGACGAACCGAGTTGTTGTGAACCTGGCGGAACATGCTTTGAAAAGCAGTGTTGTTCCCATGGTCACGCATCGGGTTCGGCTGTTGTTGAAACTCAGCTAAGAACTTATGAAGCTCTATTCCGAGATGAAATGGCGGTAAGCAAAGCCGCACTCTACACCAGTGCAGACATGCACTCTCACTATCGCCCTCCGATAGCTTAATTCCTATCTAGCAGCGTATCGCTGCCAACAATGTTACTGCACGAATTGCCGTGTGAATTTGTTATGCGTGTGAATAGCTCTCTATTTGCACCATCCTGTGATGGGAATGAAAAATGAAAACTAATCTAATTGCTCGTAACGAGCGCCTTGCTGCCCACCTGCCAAACCTTGTTATCAACCGAAAAGCGGGAGGTCTCCATGACGCATAAGCATTTACCGATCATCTTGTTTGTGTCTGTGTGTTTAATTTGGGGCACCACGTGGTTTGCGATGGAAGTGGCGGTGCAAACTATTCCGCCCATTTTTGCTACCGGACTGCGCTTTTTGATCGCAGCGCCGCTATTAATCTTGTTGGCGAAACACCTCAATCAGCCCCTGTTCTTCCCTAAGGGAAAAGTATTTTGGATGTTCGTGGTCGCGATTTTCTATTTCGCGATTCCATTTACCTTGATGATTTTTGGCGAACAGTACATTTCATCAGGTCTTGCTTCGATCATCTTCGCCAATATGCCAATTGCAGTCATGGTGACATCGAGCCTGTTCCTTGGGCTTAGGTTACGTAAATCGCAGATTGCTGGTCTTTTGGTGGCGGTTCTGAGCTTAATTCTGATTCTGGCTAAAGAGATGAGTTTAGGTGGCGAGGATTATCTACTGGGCTTTCTCGCTTTAGGTGGGGCGGTCGCAATTCATTCGGTGATGTATGTGTTTGTCGAAAAGTTCTGCAAGGGCATTCCAGTACTGACTTACAACGCCTTTCCGAGCTTTGTCGCTTCCGTATTGTTGTTTATCACCTCATTGCTTGTTGAGCAGCCAGATATTTCTCAGTTCTCAATAGATTCAGTTACGGCAGTTATTTACCTTGGTATGTTTGCCAGCGTAGGGGGCATTGTGGCGTACTTTAAACTTGGACAGGTGTCGACGCCGTTTACTGCCTCGATTTGTTTTCTGTTTTTCCCGTTGATTGCGCTTAGCCTTTCAACATGGATTGCGGGTAACAGTTTGTCGTTGGTTTCTGTTGCCCTGCTGCTGCCATTACTTGGCGGTATTTTTGTAACGAAAGCCGAGCCTGCTTTCTGGCAGCGCTTTCGCCTAAAACCTGCTGAGAAAAAGCCTGTGCTATGTGAGCATTGTATGAAGAATCTCAATGCTTAACTTCTAGAAATGCAATAGAAAAAGCCCTGCAATGCAGGGCTTTAGAAGATAAATCGAAAGGTTTATTATTCGATGTTCTGGATCTGTTCACGCATTTGCTCAATCAGAACTTTCAGTTCAACACCTGATGCGGTGATGTCTGTGCTGATTGATTTTGACGCGAGCGTGTTCGATTCACGGTTGAACTCTTGCATCATGAAATCTAGACGACGACCGACTGCGCCACCTTTCTTCAGGATGTTTGTGGTCTCTTTCACGTGAGAATCAAGACGATCTAGCTCTTCTGCTACGTCTGATTTCTGTGCCAGAAGGATAAGCTCTTGCTCTACGCGAGATGGGTCTAGCTCAACTTTCGCATCTTCAAATTTCGAGAACAGGCGCTCACGTTGCCACTCTAGGATTTCTGGCATGCGTGCGCGCACTTTCACAACTTCTGATGTGATCGCTTCTAGGCGTTGCTCGATAAGCGCTTTCATGTTGTCGCCTTCACGGCCACGCGCTTCAATGAACTCACTAATTGCTTCATCAAAGGCTGCAAGCAGTTCTTTGTTTACCTCATCCATGTTCTGCTCTGGCGTCTCCATCACGCCTGGCCATTGCATTACTTGGAATGGGTTGATGCGGCTTAGTTCGCCCGTCATGTGCATGACTTGTTCTGCCGCTTTGATCACTTGGTTTGCCAGTGCTTCGTTGATGCTAAGTTCAGCTTTTGCTGCTGGGTTTGCTTCAAAGCGTAGGCTACATTCTACTTTACCGCGTGCTAGGCGCTTACGAAAACGCTCACGTAGTACAGGCTCAAGAGCGCGGAATTGTTCTGGCATGCGGAAGTAAGTTTCTAGGTAGCGTTGGTTCACACTGCGGATTTCCCACACTGCGCTGCCCCAATCGCCTTTTACTTCTTTGCGCGCATACGCTGTCATACTGTAAATCATCGAATTTTCCTGTCTTCTAATTTGCTGAAAATTACCCCGCAATAGTAGCACAGCCTGAGAGTTGTGGCTGTGCTATTCTGTGTAGAGATTGTCCAGATAGCTTTATTTAATCGATTCCGCTATAATCTGCGCCCAACCAAATCGTCTTCTCCTCATTACTTAAGGTAGATGCCCATGCGTCCAAACGATCGCAAGGCGGAACAAGTTCGCCCAATCAAAATTACTCGTAACTACACAGCTTACGCTGAAGGCTCTGTGTTAGTTGAATTTGGTAACACCAAAGTGTTGTGTAATGCGACCGTTGAAGAATCTGTGCCTCGTTGGCTAAAAGGTCAAGGTAAAGGCTGGGTAACTGCTGAATATGGCATGCTACCTCGTGCGACTCACTCGCGTACTCGTCGTGAAGCTGCGAACGGTAAGCAAGGTGGCCGTACAATGGAAATTCAACGCCTGATCGCACGCAGCCTACGCGCAGTGGTTGATCTACAAGCGATGGGTGAGTTCATGATCACGGTTGATTGTGATGTTATCCAAGCCGACGGTGGTACTCGTACAGCATCTATCAGCGGCGCAAGCGTTGCAATGGCAGACGCGTTCCAACACCTAGTGGATAGCGGCAAGCTGAAAGCAAACCCAATGAAAGGCCACGTAGCGGCAGTTTCCGTTGGTTTACTTGGTGATGATGTTCTGTGTGACCTTGAGTACGTCGAAGATTCAGCGGCAGACACAGACATGAACGTCGTAATGACGGAAGAAGGCAAGATGATTGAAATTCAGGGCACCGCAGAAGGTGAACCGTTCAGTCATGAGCAGCTGATGGCTCTATTAGAGTCGGCGAAAGTCGGCATTACGGAAATTGTCGCAGCGCAGAAGGCGGCGTTAGCCAATTGATTTTAATGGCTCCCATTATGGGGGCTATTTTTTTATCTCCGTCGTATATGAATCTACAGCGTTGTTCGCTGCGCTTTTCTACCCTAATTACATAGAAGACTATGCTCATAGGGATAGAAAAACTTGCTGCCTAGCTGTAAATCCATCTACTTAGGAGATAACGCATTAGTGTTTATTAACTGCTTGGGAATATGGATACCAAGCCTGTATTTAGAGAGAAAATAATGAAAGCATACCAGCGTGAATTTATTGAGTTTGCACTTGAGAAAGAAGTTCTTAAGTTTGGTGAGTTTACTTTGAAATCTGGCCGTAAAAGCCCGTACTTCTTTAACGCTGGTCTTTTCAATACTGGTCGTGATCTAGCGCGTCTTGGTCGTTTTTACGCAGCAGCGTTGGCGGATTCAGGCATTGAGTTTGATGTACTGTTTGGCCCTGCGTACAAAGGTATCCCAATCGCGACGACAACAGCAGTCGCGCTTGCAGATCACCACGACATCGACACGCCATACTGCTTCAACCGTAAAGAAGCGAAAGACCACGGCGAAGGCGGCAACCTTGTAGGTTCAGCACTTGAAGGTCGTATCATGTTAGTAGACGACGTAATCACAGCAGGTACCGCGATTCGCGAATCAATGGAAATCATCCAAGCAAACGGTGCAGACCTAGCAGGTGTGTTAGTTGCGATTGACCGTCAAGAAAAAGGTAAAGGTGAGTTGTCTGCGATTCAAGAAGTAGAGCGTGACTTTGGTTGTGCAATAATCTCAATCGTTAGCCTGACAGACCTTGTGACTTTCCTTGAAGAGAAAGGTACAGACAAAGAGCACCTAGAAGCAGTAAAAGCGTACCGCGCGGAATACGGCATTTAGACCACAGTATTAAAAGTAGAGCCTTCTATCCCAGCTCTAAATCACCGACTTCAGTAGTTGGTCGCTTACTTTGAACACTCTTTAGAATAGAAAACGAATAAGGCTGAAGCGTATACTTCAGCCTTCTATCTTGTTTGAGAGTTAATCGTAGCGTGTCCCTTGCCTCACTCTTGGATCTGGCATAGTTTTATAACGCTTGTGTAGCCACATCCATTGTTCAGGTGCTCGCAGAATCACTTCTTCTACAAAGGTGTTCATGTAGGCAGCTGCCGCTACCTCATCCTTTTTCGGGTAATCGGCTTCAATGCACTTATCAGCAATGATTTCATATTTGCCATCTTCATTACGGAAACCAGAACCCGGAATAATTGAACATTTAGACGTGTAAGCCAGAATGCTGGTACCAGTTGTAGTACATGCATCTTCGACTGCGAAGAAAGGCACAAACACGGACTTGTTACGACCGTAATCATGGTCTGGTAAATAAAACAAACGTTCACCGCTACGCAGTACACGAATCATCTGCTTGACGTCTTTGCGATCAATCAACTTATTGCCGTTGTGTGTACGTCCCCAATACTGAATAAAGTTGTATGCAGGGTTGTTGTGCGGGCGAAATGCACCGTAACCTGCCACGCCAAGAACAGCAAAAGCACGAGCAGTGATCTCAAGGTTAAGGGCATGAACACAGCACAGTAAGACGCCTTTACCTTCTGTAGCTTTTGTGCGTAAAGCACAGATATCTTTTTCTACAATTAGATTTTTGAAACGCCAAGTTGGCCAGAACCAAGTGATGCCAGTTTCAATCAAAGCTAAGCCAGTATTTTTAAGGTTTTCATCAACGATTTTAGTGATTTCAGCTTCGGATTTGTCTGGGAATGCAAGCTCTAAGTTTCGTTTTGCAATCGCAGCTCGCTTTGGCGACAGTTTTGGTGTCAAAGCACCGAGAGAGTGTCCCAGTGATTTTAATAGACGATAGGGTAGGATGTTGACTATTACTGCCAGAAATCCAAAACCGATCCATACGCCCCAATGTTTGGGGTGGAGTAAAGACAAAGAGAAGCTGCCTTCATTATTCATTATTGTCTCCCTATATAAGTGTCGAGATCCCCAATTCAGCCCAAGCTGCTTTGTTTTTTACTGTCTCTTGAAACAGCTCTTTGTTCACAGATGGGCGATCTAACCAAGGGTGGTACATGTGAATTTGACATCCTAAATTGCACAAAGGTTTGTTGGTAATACCAACTAAATTTAGGCGATAATCAATATCACTATCTTCACCTATTGCAGGGGCTTCATAGCGCATATCAAAAGCATTGACTTTCAGGATGTCGTCTTTGTGGATAGAGAAATTACACCCTAAGATTCCTTTTACTTTTGAGCGTTGTAGGTAGTGTTGTATGAATGGGTTTGCTATACGCAACCCTTTTTCTACATGTCGACCTTTTTCTTTATGTTTGCCGTTAGTGGTAAAGTAGTGAAATAGCAAACGGTATTTGTTGTCTTCAAAGAATGTTCCTGGATAGGCCGAATTCAATACATCTTCAGTAAACTTTTCAGGAAGCTCTGCGCGTCGACCACACAGACTACGCCCTTTTTCAGCGTTGCAGACATGATCTTCTATGAAGTGTTTCTGAGGTATACAGTCGCCGTCTATGAAAATTAAATAGTTGCTATTAGAGGCCAGTATTGAGTGATTTAAAACTCTATTCTTTCTAAAGCCTTTATCTTCATGCCATACATGTTTGACTTTATAAGGTAATTCTTCAGCACGTTTAGCGATAAAATCAACGGCGTCTTGTTTAGAGCCATCATCAGCAATGATAACTTCAAAGTTTGGTTCAGTTTGATCTGATAATGCATTAAAAATCAGGTCTAACGCTTGTGTGTTATTGTAAAAAGCAATGATCAAGCTTGCTTTTGGTTGGTTAGTCGTATTCATGTTTATTTTATTTGTGCACTAAGGAGCGCCCAATATTCGTCAAAGTTCGCTGTTGGCAGGTATTTGAAGTCTGAACGAACAAAACGGTTTAGGCTACCTTCTACTTGTCCTAGAATTTGAGCGGCTAAAATACGTTCCTCAACAGGGAAAGATTTTCCTTCTCGAATCTTACGTTCACGCAGGATTTGACGAAGTTGTGTTTCAATACGTTCAAACAGTTGGTTGATACGTTCACGAAGGCGCTCATTTTCAAACATTAAAGCATGACCAGAAAGAATGCGTGTCAGGCCAGGGTTACGTTCGGAGAATGCCAAAATAAGGTGCATCACCATGCGAATGCGTTCTAATGTGTCTTTCTCATCATCCAAAATGCGGTTGATTCGCGTCATCAAAGCTTCTTCAATGAACTCAATCAAACCCTCAAACATTCTAGCTTTACTAGGGAAGTGGCGGTAAAGCGCGGCTTCTGATACCCCGACTTGTTTCGCCAATTTTGCCGTAGTAATGCGTGAAGCGCCTTCTGTAGATTCAAGCATCTGTGCGAGAGCTTGCAAGATTTCTTCACGACGGTTGGATTTTTTACTGCCGGCCATTAGTTACTTCCTTTCAAAATACAAAATTGAGCGGAGGGGATTATAAGACGCTATTTGGCATCAAACTAGACTAGTGAGGGTGTAATGGGAGCTTTAACACCCTCAGTTGTCATGTTTATACCAAATCTGTGCCAGTTTTCGATGAAAACGAATGGGTTATTGCATTAAGTCATGCATCTTTTCTAAGATTTTGAAGCTTAGGGCTTCTTTGGATTCCAATGCTAATGCCTGTTCACCTTGTGGCCAGAATAAAGTAATGGCGTTGTCGTTGCTGTTAAACCCTTGACCTTCAACTGAAACATCGTTGGCGCAAATCATATCAAGGTTCTTTTTCACCAGTTTGCCACGCGCGTACGTCTCAACGTCATTCGTTTCGGCAGCGAAACCCACCGTAAATGGGCGTTGTTCGGTCATCGCTGCAACGGCCGCAACAATATCAGGGTTTTTGACCATTTTGATGGTCATCTGATCATTGTTTTCGGTCTTTTTCAACTTTTGAGACGCGACATCTTCAGGGCGATAATCGGCTACGGCTGCACAACTAATAAAGGCATCATGCTTTGCTGCGTGAGCCATTACTGTATCGTGCATCTCTTGTGCGCTAGCCACATTAATTCGCTCTACTCCGACTGGCGTGCTCAAGCTTACTGGACCGCTGACAAGTGTCACGTTAGCGCCCAATTGTGCAGCAGCATTCGCCAACGCAAACCCCATTTTGCCTGAGCTATGGTTAGAGATATAACGCACTGGGTCAATGGCTTCTCGGGTTGGACCCGCAGTGATCAGAATCGACTTATCAGCTAACAGTTTTGGTTGGAAAAACTGTTCACACAGATGGACAAGTTGCATTGGTTCTAGCATTCGACCTGGGCCTACATCGCCACATGCTTGTTCGCCTGCCGCCGGACCCCAGATGTGCATACCGCGACGTGCTAGGGTCGCGATGTTTTCTTGGGTGGCGATGTTGCGGTACATCTGCTGATTCATTGCTGGAGATACCGCGATTGGTGAATCTGTCGCAAGTACGAGCGTAGTCAGTAAATCGTTACCCATGCCAGCCGACATACGTGCAATCAAGTCGGCAGTCGCAGGAGCAAGAAGAACCAAATCTGCCCATTTTGCCAGTTCAATGTGACCCATCGATGCTTCTGCTGCTGGGTCTAACAAGCTATCCGATACTGGACGCCCAGAGACTGCCTGCATGGTCAAGGGAGTAATGAACTCCTTCGCCGCTTTGGTCATCACTACTTGAACTTGCGCGCCTCTTTCTATTAGGCGACGGGTTAGCTCCGCACATTTATACGCGGCAATACCGCCACTGATGCCGAGTAGAATTTTCTTTCCTGCTAGTGTTTGCATGTGAGATCTCCAATTTTTCTGGCGACGAGTTTAGCACAAGTGAATCTTTCATCGCCCAGGCAAATCTGTCCAGAAGCTAATCCACATCAAACAACAGAATAATAGTGACCGAACGTTATATAAAAGTTTTGTTTACTTCACAGACAATTCTCGTGTGCTCGGCAAGATAGAGAGAAAAGAACGATAACAAGGTAGTGGAAAATAAAAATGGTATTGAAAAGTCGAAGTAAATTGCTGCTGGTCACTCTGATCCCTTTGCTATTGATCACCACATTGATCTCTGTGGTGTACTACATCAACAGCAGTAATAGCTTAGAGGCGGAGTTAGCTCGGGATAGACAGGAGTTAATAGAGAGCCGTAAGAAAGAGCTACAAGCCTATATGATGATGGGGGTGACGGCGATAAAACCGCTTTACGATGCGGATGTGAATGGCAGCAACAAAGAAGCGGCAAAAGAAATTCTCAAAGCAATGCGCTTTGAGAGTGATGGCTATTTCTTTGCTTACGATTCTAAAGGAGTGAACACGCTGCATGCGATTAAACCATCTTTGGAAGGTAAGAACCTCATTGGCTTGAAAGATGAAAATGGTGTCGCGGTCATTGGCGGATTGATTGACGCCTCTAAAAATGGCGATGGTTTCCTTTACTTCTCTTGGCATAAACCGTCAATTGATGCACAGGCTCCAAAGCTTGGCTATGCAGAGTATTTATCAAAATGGGATTGGGTACTGGGAACAGGGATTTATATTGATGATATCGATCAGCAAGTGGCCATACAGCGTGAATTGCGGACACAAGAGCTGAATGAGCATACGTTGTCGGCAGTTACCATCTCGGTTATTGGTCTGATCATCACAAGTATTCTAACCAGTATTGCGGTGTCCAAAGGTATCCAACCTTTGCAACATATCGCTACATCACTAAAAGATGTTGCTGCTGGTGGAGGGGATTTAACGGCGCGCCTGAAAATCGAAAGCAAAGATGAAGTAGGTGAAGTCGCGACGGCGTTTAATGACTTTATGGATAAGCTTCACCCGCTAATGCAGGATATTCATCGTTCTGCCACCACGGTGCAAACCGTATCGGGTGAACTTGATCAGCAAACATCTCAAGCGAGTGGGCAGATGCAAAATCACTGCTTAGAAACGGAAAAGGTAGTGACGGCTGTGACGCAGATGAGCATGACAGCGAAAGAGGTCGCGACCAATACGAATGCGACAGCGCAGGCGATCGATGATGCCAATGATCAGGTGACGGAAGCGCAGCGTGAAGTTGATCAAGCCATTGATGGTATCAGCAAGTTGGTCGAAGAAGTAAATAGTACGTCTGAAGCGATTTCTGAATTAAGCCAACAAACTGAGCAAATCACCAAGGTGCTGGATGTGATTGGTGAGATTGCAGAGCAAACCAACTTATTGGCTTTGAATGCCGCTATTGAAGCTGCACGAGCGGGTGAACAAGGCCGTGGTTTTGCTGTGGTTGCAGATGAAGTACGCTCACTGGCGAGTCGAACACAAAACAGCACTCATGAAATTGGCGATATGCTTAAGCAGTTGCAAAGTGGTGTCTCTAGAGCGGTAACGACGATGGCGGCTAGCCAAGAGCGAGGAGTGAAGACGGTAGAGGAGTCATCGCTGATCCAGCAGTCGTTATCTGGTGTGCATCATTCCATCGGTACTATTCGTGATATGGGGATTCAAACGGCTTCAGCTGCAGAAGAGCAAAGTGCTGTGGCTGAAGACATTAATCAGAATTTGGTGGCGATACAGCAAATTGTGAATCGCATCAATGATACATTGCAGAACTCAGAGCATATTAGTACCAAGTTATCTCGATCAGGATCTGAAATGCACGATCTTGTAGGGCATTTCAAACTCTGATTGATCTCTTTATTACATAGAAAAGTAGTGGCTAACGAAAAAAGCGAAAGTCGGCTTCGGCTTTCGCTTTTTATTTAGTGCAATAGGGGCAGTTTAACGAACAGGTCCCATTGATGATACTTAAAACCTTGTCCAGTGAATCGATGCCAAGAGAGAAACTGCTTCATAGAGGGCCACAAGCATTGAGCGATGCAGAGCTACTGGCTATCTTCCTTCGTACTGGCACGCAAGGAATGAATGTCATTGAGCTGGCAGATTTTCTCATTCAAGATTTTGGCTCACTTCGCCAGTTGTTTTCTGCCTCAGAGAAAGAGTTCTGCCAACATAAAGGGTTAGGGCAAGCGAAATATGTGCAGTTACAAGCCGTTTTGGAAATGACGCAACGCTATTTAGCAGAAACACTAAAGCGTGGTGACGCATTAACCAGCCCAGAGCAAACTAAACTTTATCTTTCTTCTATATTAAGAGATCGCCAAAGAGAGGCTTTTTACATTCTTTTCCTAGATAACCAACATCGGGTAATAAAAGATGAGATTTTATTCGAAGGAACACTCGATGCTGCATCGGTTTATCCAAGAGAAGTAGTCAAACGCGCCTTGCACCACAACGCCGCTGCATTGATTTTGGCTCACAACCACCCGTCAGGTGTGGCGGAACCTAGCCAAGCAGATAGAAGGATTACCCGGCGTTTAATCGACGCTTTAGCGCTGGTGGATATTCGAATTTTGGACCATTTCGTTATCGGTGATGGCGAAAGCGTTTCTTTTGCAGAAAGAGGGTGGATATAACTGTGCATTTTTTAGGTTGTTAGTTGCTAAAAATCTGCTATCATCCTCGCCACTAAATTTTTAACTGAATTCAGCTTGGACTGCTAGAAAAAACCTGCTGTCTAAAAAAAGATCACGAAAACCTGTAAAAAGGATCTGTTCGGGTCTTGAGCAATGCATATCAAGTTAGTATAATGCGCGACCTTTGATAGCCTTGTATGGATTTTCCATAGCGGTTCTTAACCTCTAACTTCTTTCCAAGAAATAGAGAGGTTCGGCCACCAAGGTTGATATCGAGCTGAAACGATTTTGGAGAAGACATTCATGTCACGAGTATGCCAAGTAACTGGTAAGCGTCCAGTAACGGGTAACAACCGTTCACACGCACGAAATGCTACTAAGCGTCGTTTTCTGCCGAACCTACAAACTCATCGTTTCTGGGTAGAGAGCGAAAAACGTTTTGTTAAACTACGCCTTACTGCAAAAGGTATGCGCATCATCGACAAGAAAGGTATCGATACTGTTCTTGCTGATATTCGTGCACGTGGCGAAAACGTTTAAGAGGAAATAGGCAATGGCAAAGAAAGGCGTTCGTGAGAAAATCCGTCTAGTATCTTCAGCAGGTACTGGTCACTTCTACACAACTGATAAGAACAAGCGTAACATGCCAGGCAAATTTGAGATCAAGAAATTTGATCCAGTTGTACGCCAGCACGTTATGTACAAAGAAGCGAAAATCAAGTAATTGATTGAGTCTCTTTGACGATTAAAAAAACCCAGCTCTCGAGCTGGGTTTTTTATTACTATAAATTTCTCTTCTTACTTCATACTTACCTTCGCCGTGTTTGAGTGCGGATGCTCTAGTCAAGATTGATGAGCTTTGATAGTTTGTTCTCTAATCATATGAGATTAGGAACTACTATGCGCGTTAGCCCGGCTCGTCGTCGTCGTTGGAACAACATTCTTATATTGGGCATCATTGCTTTTATGCTGATCCTAAATGCCCCAACTTGGATCAAAACTTACCTTATTGACGAACAAGTGGATCCTTACCCAAATTTGTTGCGCTCAGATCATGAAGTTAGCGCGATTTATTTTTCAGGTTGGGAACTTGAGAAACAAAATGGTCAGTGGAGCTCAAACATTAAAGCCAATATTCCCGTACAAGATATTGTGACTCGCTGGCAATCATTGGAAGGTACGGAGCTGACACCAGAGCAATATGAACAGTTGAAACCACACTTATCATCACCTGAAAGCATCGAAATTTGGTATCGAGGGCTCGAAGAGCCGCAGCGAGTGACTTTTTATCGTCTTGACGATTTTTGGCTGTTTAAAAACTGGCAGGAAAAATGGATTGCGATTTCTGTCGATGGTAATTACATCATGCCCAAATAGCTTAATAACCAAGTGATTTCTAACCAATAACCCTTTGTAAAGGCTGTATTTGTCTTAACTCTTTTCGATTATGCTAGCCATCCAGTATCAAAGTTCTTAGTGTTGTGAGGAGAATCAAATGCCTGAATTACCAGAAGTTGAAGTTAGCCGAATGGGCATCAGTCCACATTTGATTGGTCAAATGATCAAGGTCTTTGTGTTCCGAACACCGAAATTACGTTGGGACATCCCTCAGGAACTTAAAAAGTTAGAAGGGCATGTGATTCGTAATATCACTCGTCGTGCTAAGTATTTGCTGATTGAAACGGATGAGGGGACAGCGATCGTTCACTTGGGCATGTCGGGTTCACTGCGTGTGCTTGATGCTGACTTTCCTGCCGCAAAGCACGATCATGTGGATCTCAAGTTGAGTAATGGAAAAGTGCTGCGCTATAACGATCCGCGCCGTTTTGGCGCATGGCTTTGGAGTGCGCCAAATGAATCTCACGCAGTTTTGAGTCATATGGGACCAGAGCCTCTAAATGAAGAGTTCAATGCTGATTACGTAGCAGGCAAAGCCAAAAGTAAGCGCATTGCGGTTAAGCAGTTTATTATGGATAACAAAGTTGTTGTCGGAGTAGGAAATATTTATGCCAATGAGTCTTTGTTTAAGTCACGTATTAACCCAACTCGCCCTGCAGGAAAACTAACTAAGAAAGAATGGCGATTACTGGTGCAGAACATCAAAGCCACGCTTGAGATCGCCATTCAGCAAGGCGGAACGACACTGAAAGACTTCTCCCAAGCAGATGGTAAACCAGGTTACTTCGCACAAGAGTTATTAGTTTACGGAAAAGCCGGAGAGCCATGCCCAGAATGCGGTGAAGCTATCCAAGAACAGAAAATAGGGCAACGTAATACCTTCTTCTGTGGTGGATGCCAGCAATAGATAATGTGAGTCAATGTCTAGGAAGTTGCTGAACTTCACGCTTTTACTGAAAAGGGATGTCTTTTCTTTGAACTTGCTGTGACGGTCCTGTTGCATACTTATGATAGAATTATCACTATTATCATAATTATTTTGTATTAAGCAGTACCTATGAGTTTTCAGCATAACTATCGAACGTTAGTTAAGCTTATTTTTGCTTCTATCTTTTCAGCAGTTGTTTTTTTATCACTATGCCGAATGGTCTTTTTCCTAGCGGTTGAAGGATACTCCTTAATTAGTATTGCTAGCGATGATATCTGGAGAATGTTTTGGGTTGGGGGAAGGTTCGATCTTAAAGTCGTTGCAATTGCTTTTGCGCCATTATTTCTTTCTGGCTTAATATGTGGATCTTCTTCTAGAAAGTTTAGAATTGTAAAAGCAGCAATTCCCTCCTACACCGCCAGTGTTTTCTTCTTGTTGTGTATATTTTCTATTGGTAACTACTATTACTACGTGACCTATGGGAATCATTTTGACCTCTTCGCGTTTGGATTATTTGATGACGATACTGCGGCAGTATTGTCGAGTGTTTGGGCTGACTACCCAATTCTAATATCTCTGCTCTTTTCCCTAGGTATTGCTTATCTGAGCTACAAATATGCCTCCTATGGTGTCAAGTGTTCTGAGAAATGGAAATGGCCTAGGCATCATGCGGGTTTAATTACGGTGAGTGTTGTTGTCGTTATTTTTTGCTACGTTGCTGGTGCTCGAGGATCGCTTGGATCGCTTCCATTAAAGCGCTACCACGCGAGCGTATCGCAACACAAAATTCTCAATGTACTTAGTCCTAACGCATTCATGGCGTTAGACTGGGCAAGAAGCGATTATACTGAACAGTTTAATTTTAAACCCGTACCTGAAGCAGTAGTTAAGCAGCAGATGATAAAGGTACTGGGGAAAGATAACCCTCAATATCAGACTCCTCAAAACGATTATTTAGCAGAGAACCCTCCTCATGTTGTAATGGCTTTAATGGAAGGAATGGGAAATAACGTGCTTATTGAGGATGATCCACATAAGAATGATCTACTGGGTGCTTTGCGGCCGCATTTTGAGCAAGATTATGTATACAAGCGTTTTTTAGCGGGGACCTCAGCCACAATAGATAGCATCGTCATGATGTTGTTTCACAGCAATGTTGCAACACTGAGCCACTCTATGGCACAAAAGACGTCATTGCCAAGTTCTGCCGTAATGCCATATAAGGCGGCAGGGTATGACGTTGTTTTTATTTACGGTGGAAACAGCATGTGGCGAAACTTAGCTAATTACCTTCCTAAGCAAGGCTTTGATCGAGTCTTTGATGAGAACTCTATCATAAAAGCATTCCCGGAAGCTGAAAGTTATCAGAGTACTTGGGGGATTCCAGATGAGTACACATTTAAGTTTGCAAGAAAAATCCTTGATGAAGCGAGTAAGCCAACTTTTGTTTACATAATGACGGTTACCAACCATTCTCCTTTTATGGTTCCTGACAATTATGCAGCTAAGCCAATTACTGTGAGTGCCAGAATCAGTAATCTGTTAGGCCCGCTTTCTGATGAAGCTGAAGCTATGTTGCATACGTACCAATACAGCAACAACGCCCTAGGGGAGTTTATACAAGGAGTGAAAACCTCACCTTTGGCAGTAAAAACTTTAATTGGAGCATCCGGCGATCACAGAATGCGTTATTTGGCGACTGATAAATCTGAGGAATATGGCTTAACCTATGGCGTCCCTTTTTACTTGTATGTGCCTGATGTAATTAAACAGCAGTCTGACATTGTCTATGACGAGCAGCGAATTGGTTCTCATAGAGACATTTTGCCAACTCTGTATCACCATAGCTTGTCAGATAGCTCATACGTTAGCCTTGGTGGGGAGAATATGTTGTCATCTAAGCCAACGGCTAATATCGGCTACAATAAGTTACGCACAATTACTTCTATAGGTGCTTTTAATAACAAAGAAGGAGCATTAGTTTACCCATGGTCTACTGCGCTTTATTCTTCAGCACAAGGACTTGAAGGCTTAGATACCGTTTGGGGGGTAGAGTACAATAAACTCCAGGACTACTATTTACGCTCTCAACTTCAGGCATATTAAAAAGGCCCTATATAGGGCCTTTCTCATCATTTTTACGTTAGACAGCCTCTTAAATCTGTCGCTTGTTGTGTAATGCCTGTGCGACAACATCAGGGACAAAGGCATTGACGTCGCCGCCATGTATGGCGACCTCCCGAACAATGGTCGATGAAATAAAGGCGTATTCTTCCGATGGTGTTAGGAACACACTTTCTAGATCTGGCAGTAAACGGCGGTACATATTGGTTAAGCCAAACTCGTATTCAAAGTCGACGGTTGTACGCAAGCCTCGGATTAAAACGTTAGCATTGACTTGTTTTACAAAATCGACCATTAGGCCACTAAAGCCTTGAGCCGTGACATTATCAAGGTGTTTTGTCACTTCTGTGGCAAAAGCAACGCGCTCTTCAAGAGCAAACATGGTATTTTTACTTGGGCTAGCGGCTACAGCAATAATGACTTCGTCAAACATATGGGATGCGCGTTCAATTAAGTCTAGGTGACCATTTGTGATTGGATCAAAAGTACCAGGGTAAACAACTCTAGAAATGTTTTTTTTAGACATGGGCCATACTCGTAAGCTTTGAACTTTCTACATGCTATCAATATGCCGATTTGATGACGACAAAAATTAAGTGTGAAAATGCAATGAAAAAAATACTAGTGATCCGAAATGACAAAATAGGTGATTTTATGTTGGCATGGCCTAGTTTTGCGATGCTTAAGCAATCAATGCCGGATTGTCACGTCACTGCTTTGGTTCCGAAATATACCATTGAACTTGCTAAGTTATGCCCTTGGATTGATGATGTTTTATTAGATCCGACAAAAAATGGTGATCCGTCAGAACGAAGGGCTGTTCTGGAAAGCATAAAGAAAGGCAAATTTGATGCGTCGATTAATCTGTTTTCCACAACATATAATGCGCTTCTTGTTTGGCGAGCAGGTATAAAGTACCGACTTGCTCCAGCAACCAAATTTGCTCAGTTGTTTTACAACCATCGTATTAAGCAGAGGCGTTCACAGTCTGCCAAGCCTGAGTTTCAATATAATTTAGATCTAATCCGAGCATTTTTAAATGAGCAAAACATTACGATTGTAGAACCTCAGGCTCCATACTTAACTTTTGAAGCTGAGATTCTGAAAGAGCAAAAACGTAAACTTTCTCAGCAGCTAGATATCGATACTTCTCTGCCATGGATAATGGTCCATGCAGGGACTGGGGGCTCGGCAAATAATCTGTCTCTAGAGCAGTATTCAGATTTAATCATTGGTATTGAGAGCGACTTTCAACTGATCGTGACAGCAGGGCCAGGAGAAGAAGAGAAAGCCTTCCAGCTACTTGAGCTAATAAAGAGCAAAGGTAAGAAAGGCGTTGTTTATAGCAAAAATGATGGTTTGACTGACTTCACGCGATCCATTGCATGTGCTCGGCTCTTCATTGCAGGTTCGACAGGGCCGCTTCATATTGCGGCAACTATTGATATACCAACGGTAGGCTTCTTTCCAAGCAAGCGCTCCTCTACGCCATTAAGGTGGCTGCCAATCAATTCTGAGGGGCGCCATCTCGCTTTTTGTCCGCCAAAAGGAGGGGGAGAAGAGTTAGAAGCGGATATGAGCCGCATCAATGTTGATACGGCACTTGAGACGCTTAACCCTTGGGTTGCTCGGTATCTGTCCTAATCCAAAGATCGGCATATTTCACGAATGTTGAATGTGCCGATAAGATGGAAAGCAACAGGCCTTGCTTTCCATCTAAAAAGCCCGCTTTAACAATATACATCTTAACGAAGCAGGCTAGAGCATGAAGTATTCCACTTCCGATGCTGCTTTTTTTACCACGCTTTTCTCTCTGTTCAGCCCACGCTTTTGCATAGCCTGCAGATTTCACTAAATAGTGGTGTAAGTCGTTGTAGGTATAGTGCAGTGCATCTCCTTGAAGTTGTTTAATGTCCATAGAGTTATCGACTTTCACTTTTTCATGAACGAGAGAATCATCATATTCAGTGAGTTGAGTCGGGTAAAGGCGAACCACTCTGTCTGGGTACCAGCCGCAATGACGGATGTATCTACCGAAAACCCAACTTAAACGGCAAATTGAAAAAAGGGTATTGGGTTGGTTTTCGCTTACAGCTTGCTGAATACTAGATTGTAGTTCAGGTGTTATACGTTCATCTGCATCGAGCCAAAGTACAAAGTCTGAGGTAACATACTTCTGAGCCAATTGTCGTTGAGGACCAAATCCTGGCCAGTTGGTATTTTCGTAAAATTTATCTGTGTATTGGCTTGCAACTTCTTTTGTATTATCCGTACTACCCGAGTCTAAGATGACGATCTCATCAACCCATCCATGTACAGTTTTTAGGCATGCGTCCAAGTTTTCGGCTTCATTCTTAACAATTAACGCTACCGCTAAAGTTGGTTTGCTGGTGCTAGTTTCTGACATCGATGTCACCTTTAATTAGTTTATTAAATGCCTCAACTACGTCATTGAGCGAGATGGCTTGCATAACGTTAGCCCCCTTAACGCGAGTACTCCAAGGCAGGGATTCTACAGGCTGTTTATTCTGTTCTTCTGCGAACTTCTCGTAAACGCTAACGACATTGTCAATATTATTATAAGGTCCCGTTCTCTTGGGATTACTGTGACCATACAGGCCCAGTACTTTTGTTCCTTGTGTCGTTGCTATATGTGCTGGCCCTGAATCCGGAGCTAAGACTAGCTCACAAGCGCTCAAAACCGCAGTCAATTGTTTTAGGCTCGTTTTTCCGACCAAGCTTATGATTGGCGATTTGGTTTGCTGAATAATGCTATTCGCCAAGTCTACTTCACGCTGCGCTGGTGAGCCACAAAGTACGACTTGGTATCCTTGAGAGTACACGAAATCAGCGAACTGAGCATAGCGTTCTGGCAGCCAATTTCGTTCATCTTTACTTGCTGCTGGGCAAATCGCGACGGTTGCTTTGTGAGTCAACTGTTCAGTAGCAAATGCATGATCCTCTCTGCTTAACGGGAGTTGCCACGTCGGTTTTTGAGAGGGAACGCCTAAATATTCAGTAAAGGCATAAAAACTGTCGAGAACATGTTGCGACTGTGTGTCAGGTATCTTTTTATTCGTAAATAACCACTGCCCTTCTTTCGCTCTCTTGAAATTAAAACCGACTTTGTAGCGTGCTCTGATACCCGTTGTGAGTATGCTGGCACGTAAGGCGAGCTGCATATGTATCAAAGCATCAAACTTTCGATCTTTTAGTGTTTGCCAGACACTTTGCATGCCTTTAATACCTTGCTTTTTATCAAAAACAACCAATTCAACACCGTTTAAACCCTCCAAAAGCTGAGCTTCAATTTTTCCGATAACCCAAGTGATTTTTGTGTTAGGCCAGTGCTTTTGTACGTTTTGAATTGCGGCAACGGCATGACACACATCGCCAATAGCAGAAAGACGTAAAAAACATAATGATTTTGGTTCGTGTGCAAAGAGAGGCATAGGGAGAGCTCTAAAAAAAAACTGACTAAATTATGCAGATACCTAAGTTAAATGTAAAATGACTGACTTTCGTTCAACGACATTGTGTAAATTTGGCTATGACAGAATCTAACCAAGGTAAACCAGGAAATACTGGTTTAAAACGCATCTTTAAAGCTGGCATCTATTCTGTTCAAGGATTGAAAGCAGCATTTAAGCACGAGGCCGCGATTAGGCAAGAGATTGCCCTTATGGCTCTTGCATTTGGCTTGTTATGTTGGTTAGACGTGGGTGTGACAGAAAAAGTGATCATGATGGCGTTGGTTGTGCTTGTTTTCGTGGTGGAACTTCTAAACTCGGCAATTGAAGCGGTTGTGGATAGAGTTGGAGTTGAGCATCACGAGTTGAGTGGTCGTGCCAAAGACATTGGTTCAGCAGCAGTTTTAGTGATGTTGATGCTTGCCGGAGGCTCTTGGCTCTACATTATCGGTAGTCACTATTGGTGGGGACAATGATCAAACGATATCAAGATAACAATTGTGTAGTGCTGTATGACTCTCGATATATAACAGACCCTACACTGCCTATCTTTGATTCCGAATATTGGCAGGCCGAAGGGAAAATTACCGGGAAGGCAAAAGGGCGTGGAACAACTTGGTTTTTACAACTAGTTGAAATACAGGGTGCTTTACGTCACTACAACAGAGGCGGCTTGTGGGGTAAAGTCATACGAGATTCTTATTGGTTCTCTGGATGGGAGAGTGCTCGAAGCATTGCGGAGTTCCAATTGCTTAATCAACTTATTGATGCTGGGGTTAGTGTTCCTAAACCAGTGGCTGCAAGAGTGATAAAAATAGGATGCTTCTATACTGCCGATTTGCTAAGTGAGCGTATTGAGAATGCACAAGATCTTGTCTCTATTCTCATTGAACGCAAATTACCTACGAGAGTCTATCGTCTTGTTGGTCAAGAAATTGCCCGGATGCATAAAGCAGAGGTAAACCACACAGACCTAAATATTCATAACTTGCTGATTGATAACAATGAAAAGGTTTGGATTATCGATTTTGACAAATGTAAAAAGCAAGTTGGAAATGGCTGGCAGTCTGCGAACTTAGAGCGACTATTACGCTCTTTTAGAAAAGAGCAGAACAAACGTCAAATACAATGGTCAGAACAAGACTTCACCGAGCTTAAGGCTGGGTATCAAGAATTTATGGCTCAGCCATAATCACAAAACCAAATCAGGATATTCATCTCATGACTTTTAAGCAAAAGTTGCATATTCACGGCTGGTATATCTTAATCAATGCTTTAGTGTTGATGCTGATCTCTACCCGCTACTTTGCTTTTCTGCCCGAGTTCCCAAGTGAACCTTTAGGGGCTATCTTTATCGTCGTTGGCACATTTGGGCAAATGACATTATTAGCGCTTGTGGTTGGTATTTTGGCCTTACCTGCCCTATTGCTACCTCAAAAAGTTCGAACATCAGTACAAGCATTGATTGCGACTATCGGAGTCGTGACACTATTTATCGATACCATTGTTTTTGCTCAATATCGATTCCACATTAATGCAATGGTTTTGGATTTGTTGCTATCTGGACAGATTGTCAGCTTTCCACTTGTTACATGGGTCATGGTGTTAGTAGGGGTTTCAATTGCGTTTGCAATCGAGTTTGTTGTACTGCGTTGGCTTGAAAATGGCCCTGAAATTCGCACCAGAAAGTTAGGCCGCAAGTTTGCATTCCTTACCTTCCTATCCTTGCTTGCGACTAATGGAATTCACATTTGGGCTGCTGCCCATGCTTATCAACCAGTTACGACAGTTAAAAGATATTTGCCGTTATTCTACCCTGCGACTTCAAACAGTATGATGCGTAAGTATGGTTGGATTGATGAGCAAGCAATTGAGCGTCAAAAAGCCCTAACTTTGAATCGAAAGAGTGATCTGAATTACCCGTTATCTCCACTCAAAACTAAAACTATAGAGAAACCAGTCAACATTATGTTTTTGGTTGTCGACTCTTGGCGCGCGGATACATTCAACACAGAAAATACACCAAATATGTGGAAATATGCGGAACAAGGTGTGACTTTCCATAATCATATCGCCACTGGCAATGCAACTAGAACAGGTATTTTTGGTTTGTTCTATGGTATCCCAGGTACGTATTGGCATGGCTTCCTTGCTAACCAGCAAAGTCCAGTTTTTATGGACCGTTTGCAAGCAATGGGTTACGACATTGGGATATTCACTGCAGCTCAGCTTAGAAAGCCAGAATTTAACCAAACAGTGTTTACCAATATAGATAATCTTCGCATGAGCTCCGTTGGGGATACCCCATCAGAGTTAGACGCAGACTTAACAAAAGATTGGCTTAACTGGTATGACGCTCGAGATAAGTCTAAGCCAGCATTCTCTTTTTTGTTTTACGATGCCCCACATGGTTATGACTTTCCAAAAGATTATGCCCATAAGTATGAGCCGATGCTCAAGGAAGTTAACTATCTGAAGCTCAACAACGACAGTGATCCTGAGCCTTTCTTTAATCGTTACAAAACAAGTGTTCACTATGTAGATAGCATGGCGAAGAAAGTGTTGGATAAACTGCAGTCGAGCGGTGATTTGGAGAACACAGTAGTCATCATTACGGGTGACCATGGGCAGGAAATGAACGATAACAAGCTTAATTTCTGGGGACACAACGGTAACTTTACTAACGCACAAGTGAATGTACCGTTTGCTATGTTCGGTCCAGGTATCAGCAAGGACAACTTGAAATGGCAGAGCAGTGATTTGACGAGTCACCAAGATGTTGTGCCAACACTTATGAAACACTACTTGGGAGTGACTAACGATAGTAAAGATTACTCTGTAGGTGAGGACTTACTAGGTGAGCGGATTAAGCGTGACTGGGTGCTATCATCCAACTATAGCGGCTATGCAATCATCACTGACAGCAGCATTGTTGAAGTTGGTGGTGGAGGGCAGTATCAGTATCTTGATAAGTCAAATCGACCAAAAGAAGGTGAAATGGATTTTGATAATGTTCAGGCGGCATTAGAGCAAATAAGTCGCTATCGAAAATAGTAAAAAACGGCAGTTAAATACTGCCGTTTTTTTATGTTCTATTGTATTCCATTATCTTCCGATGCTCTTTGCTCGACTTGGATGCCAAGCCCTATTGCGAGCATAAAAAAGACTCCTATTGTTTGGAAATCCATAAAGTTCGTATAGAAAATGCTGACGAGTAAAAAAGTCATCATCAAATATCTACAGAAAACTAGCCAACAATCGTCACCAGGAAGGCTTTTGAAAATAACAACTAGCAAATAAACAAATATTGCCGAGTATACTATTCCACTGGTACTAATGATGTTAAGTAGTCCGTTGTGATGATCGTTGTAGGAAAACTGATTGTCTGTCGATTCCATCAGGTGTTGGAAAATACCTTTATCGATTAAAAACTGTTTGAGTTGTTGATCAAAACCATTTACACCATAACCGGTCATGTAAGTTATAGGTTCTTCCTCAATAGTTTTTAGTTGAAAGAGAATACCTTCCTTCCAGGATGTAAGACGGGCGGTATTGGACATGTTTTTCTCAGTATCAGTAATACTAACAATTCGAGTCTCTGCTTGCTTTACAACACTTGGAGCAACGAAGTAAACGGCTACGGTTGCGATGAAGCCAAATAGAATGGCGGGTAAAATGACCTTCTTTTTATTGAATAGAAAATAAACTGGCAGAATAAGGCCAAGAGCAAGAAACGCAGCTCTAGAGCCATTAATAGCGATACAGAATACCGCGACAATTAGCGTAGCCAGCAGAGCGAGATACTCCCAAGTGTTGTTCTTACGCTTAGTCAGCCAAACCACACAAAGTAAGGACATATAGATCAGTAGCTCAGCCCATCGCCCTACGGTCCAAAAACTTGCAACTCTTTGTCCTCTCCAGTGATCAAATGACAAAAATAAAGAAAGGCTATAAAGCAGTGCGATAGCAAACCCCGCTAGCATTGCAATAATTGCGTAGCGTCTGTTTTTGGCATTTGAAAAGTGGAATATGAAGAGAGGGAATATGAGCAAAAATCCCGCTTTATTGAAGAAATTTCCCATGCCTTTTAAGTGGGAGGGAGACAGTAAACCCGCGATAAGACCAACCACAAAGCAAATTAAAGATAGTCTTGCTACCTTATTCGTCGTGAGGAAGGCTTTAAATTCTGGCTGAGTTAAAGTTTTCACTATCATTAGTATCAGAGCGAGCACAAGCGCTATATTCAAGCCTGCCTTAGATATAAAAATACTTAAACTGAATAGAAAAAACGTTAGATGCTCAAATTTTTGTATAACGGAAGAAAAATTGTGTTTAGTTTGCATATGTTTGTACGTTCATATCATTAGGTAAAGTTATTGTTTTAGACATATCTCATGTGATCTTTGACTGAGCTGCTATAAGTTGAAATTAGAGGTTAGCTTTTATACAACCATACATGAGAGCTGCTTATAGAATAACCGCTTTTTAGATATAGGTTCATTGCAGGGATATTGCTAGATTGCGTAGCAACATTGATATTTGCTGCTCCGCGTGAATGTGCATACCATTCAGCACTATCTAAGAGCATGCGAGCGACCCCTTTTCGAGAGAATAGAGGGTTTACTCCAAGAAGCCCAATAACCGCTTCTTGTTGGCGCACTTTTAAAGTGATAAAGCCTTTAATTAAGTTATCTTGATTAATGATTAAGCAGACATCATCAAATGCACCAATAATGGCTTTTTGCAGCCACTCTTGATAAAAATAATCCCTTTCTTGTGGTGAAAACCACGGGGCCTTGAAGCGACTGTGTTGATAGAGGTTAGGAATCAATGCCAGTAGTCCCTCCATATGTGCTGTTGTTGCCACTTCTGTGTATTCTTTTGTTGATTTGGATACTTTTTTAGTAAAAACCAGTTCACCTTCACAATATGAAAAGCCGTGCTTGTTTAATGACGATAACTTCTCTGCATCAGTACAAGGTACTTTAGTTGTAATGAGCTCAAAATGGGTATTGGATGGTAACGGTGCCTGTGACCAGTTTACGTCACAGATATTACGTTTAAAGAAAAAAGAGTCCCACTCTCTGGCACTTACAGAGAAGTAACTTGTCATAATGATTACCTATAACGCTAGCATGGTGTTGATGTTATCATAAGTGGGACAAACTCTTTTTGAAATAGTCTTGTATTTGGAGAAAGGGTATGAGTAAGTTTTATCCGGTTCTCGATATGAAGGCAAAGGTTAGACAATTAAGTGCTTATTTTAAATCATGAGTTTAACGTTATTGGTCCGGTATGTGATTAGCGCTTTCTAGTATGAAATGTTTTATGAGTAAATTAGCATGATTCCGTTTAATAAACCGGCAGTGTCTGGAAAAGAAATTCATTACATTCAAGAAGCGATTCTTGGTCAAAAGCTGTCAGGAGACGGGTATTTTGCGAAAAAATGTGAGCAGTGGTTTGCCGAAAAAAGTTCGAGCCTGAAGACGCTCCTAACCCCTTCTTGCACTCATGCATTAGAAATGGCTGCATTGCTTTTAGATTTGAGTGAAGGGGATGAGGTAATCATGCCTAGCTATACCTTTGTCAGTACTGCAAATGCTTTTGTATTGCGTGGGGCAAAGGTCGTCTTTGTTGATATTCGACCTGACACAATGAACATTGACGAAAAGCTAATTGAGTCGGCTATAACAGAAAAGACTAAGGCGATCGTTCCTGTCCATTATGCTGGTGTTGCTTGCGAAATGGATGCAATCATGTCTATTGCAGAAAAGTATGGCTTGTTTGTAATCGAAGATGCCGCTCAAGGAATGATGTCAACCTACAAAGGCCGCCCTTTGGGTTCTATTGGTCATTTAGCAGCTTTTAGTTTTCATGAAACTAAAAATTACACCAGCGGTGGGGAAGGTGGATTACTTTTGATAAATGATGATCGATTTATCAAAAGAGCTGAAATACTAAGAGAAAAAGGCACAAACCGTAGTCAGTTTTTTAGAGGTGCTGTGGATAAGTACACTTGGGTCGATTTAGGAAGCAGCATGCTTCCAAGTGAGATCCAAGCTGCTTATTTGTGGGCTCAACTAGAAAGTGCAGAGGATATTAATCACAAGCGCCTTGAGATTTGGAGGGGATATTACAATTCTTTCAATGCATTACGTAGTCAAGGCAACGTATCTCTTCCATTAGTTCCTGAACAATGTGCGCACAATGCCCATATGTTTTATCTAAAGTTAAGCTCTTTAGAAGAGAGAGAACGTTTCATTGAGTATCTCAAAGCGAATGATGTGATGGCTGTTTTTCACTACGTCCCTCTCCACTCTTCTCCTGCAGGGGAAAAATTTGGCCATTTTCACGGGAGTGACAACTACACGACATCTGAAAGTGAAAGACTGGTAAGATTGCCGCTTTATTATTCAATGACTGAGCAAGAACAACGACAAGTCATTGAGACCGTGTTTTCTTATTTTATAAAGAGTTAGCAATGTTCGAAAACAAACACCTATTCATCATTTCTGGTGCTGACTTCTTTTTTTACCTTTATGCAGAAGCTTTAATCAAAAAAGCAGGGGTTTTACCTGAAAACATTGTAGCACTTGTTTTTGAAGTCGATGGTAAAGGGAAAGAGTCACAAATACCCGTATCAAAAGTTACGTATTTAGATGCTTCTGAAGAGTTGTTAAGCCAGGCAATAACTGCTCAAACAGTAACGTTTATGTCTCTGAACCGATTTAACTCACCCTATATGAAAAAGGTTCTTCAGTTAGATGCTGGCATGAAAGATAAAATGTGTGTCTTTTTAACTGATGACGAGGTCGATCGCTGGGAAATTTGTTATAAGAATAAGGGAGACATTCAACCTGACCTCAAGCTTCATATAGCAGAAGATGACTTGTTTTGCTTGACTCAAATAGATCGTTTTATTGGCCATGAAAAAACGTTTAAGCCTAAGCTTGATCGCCTGCTAAATCGAGATGTTGGCTTCATAGATGCAAGTGTGATTTTTGAAACGTTGCCATGTGATTCAGCTCATTATTTGGCTCAGGCAGAGATGAGTTGCCAAGGGTGGGCGCGTAATGAAAAGCGTATCTTAGTCGGAACGAAGCAAAAGGCATTTTCTTGTTCTGAAATTAGAAAGTTCTTGCAAGCTCTTGGAAAAAACAAAAAAGCAAAAGACTTCAAATTACTAATCATGTGGCACAAAAAGTCTCGTTGGCAGAGAGCTCTCACGGACTTATATTTGATCTGGCTAAGAAACGTTAAACGCCAAGCTTTTGATGTTAGTTATGTCACGGCTATTAACCCCATAGCTTATACTTCTCTAGTAATGTCATGCTCTCACATATTGCTCCAACGCAGAGGGGGCGCGAGTACAGTAAGGCCCTATATCAAGAACGGTTATGGGGCTGTTTGTATCGAAAAAGGTACGCCCAATCATTACGGTTTCAAATCAGCATTGGATCTAGATATTTTGGAATACAGCTCCTTTGATGAGTTAGTTGAAAAACTTGTAGGGCAACAAGTTGATATTACGTCTAATGCTGAAGCAACAAAAATTGAAGAATTGCGATCAATAAAAGTTCTATCGCAAACATATTCATAAAAAAGTAGGTCTCAATTATGTTAAACGGTAAATCGGTACTTATCACAGGTGGTACTGGCTCATTTGGTAAACAATTTATCAAGACTATTCTAGAGCGCTTCCCTGAAGTGAAAAAAATCATAATATTTTCTAGAGATGAGCTAAAGCAGTTCGAGCTCAAACAAAAGTATCCGAGACATGACTTCCCACAATTACGTTTTTTCATCGGTGACGTCCGAGATCAACAGCGAATGATTCAAGCTTGTGAAGGTGTTGACGTGATCATTCATGCAGCAGCGATCAAGCAGGTAGATACGGCTGAATACAACCCAACAGAATGTATCCGAACTAACGTGGATGGCGCAGAGAATGTTATTCATGCAGCACTGCAATGCGGCGTTAAAGATGTTGTAGCTCTATCAACAGATAAGGCGTGTGCGCCAATTAACCTTTATGGAGCGACCAAACTTGCTTCAGATAAGCTGTTTGCCGCGGCAAATAACATCAAAGGTTCGAAAGATATCCGTTTCAGTGTAGTGCGTTATGGCAACGTAATGGGTTCTCGTGGTTCAGTGATTCCATTCTTTTTGAACAAACGTGCAGAAGGTGTTTTACCGATCACTCATGAAGAGATGACTCGCTTTAATATCTCATTGCAAGATGGCGTGAACATGGTGATGTATGCTTTAGAAAACCACCTCGGTGGAGAAATCTTTGTACCAAAGATTCCATCATACAAAATTTTGGATGTAGCCAAAGCGGTTGCACCTAAATGCGAAACTAAGGTTGTTGGTATTCGCCCAGGTGAAAAGCTCCATGAAGAAATGATTACGGATACAGACTCTCTAAATACGATCGATCTTGGCAAATACTACGCAATTCTGCCTTCTGTATCGTTCACTTATACAGAGCAAGAATATATCGAACACCACAAAGCTGAAAAAGTACCATTTGGTTTTAAATACAACTCAGGTACGAACACAGAGTGGGAAAGTATTGAAAGCCTACGCGAGCTAATTAAAGAGCACGTTGATCCGAACTTTACAGTGTGAGAACAGTTGTGATTCCTTACGGTAAGCAAGATATTAATCAACAAGACATTGATAGTGTAGTTGATGTTTTGAAGTCGGACTTTCTGACTCAGGGGCCTCAAGTGCCAGCGTTTGAGCAAGCGCTCATTGATCATACTGGTGCGAGTTATGCACTGGCGGTGAATAGTGCGACGTCAGCATTACACATCGCTTGTCTTGCTTTAGGTTTAGGGGAAGGAGATTGGCTTTGGACTTCTCCTATCACCTTTGTAGCGTCAGCAAACTGTGGTTTATATTGTGGTGCAAAGATCGATTTCGTTGATATTGATCCGAGCACTTACAATATGTGTCCAAAGCGCCTTGAGGAAAAGCTAATCAAAGCGAAAGCTGAAGGTAAGCTTCCAAAAGTCGTTGTGCCTGTTCATTTATGTGGTCAACCATGCGATATGGTGGCGATCGCTAGACTGGCAAAAGAGTATAACTTCAAAATTATTGAAGATGCTTCCCATGCAATCGGCGGCAAATATCAAGGCTTACCGATAGGGAATTGCGAATATTCGGATATCACGGTCTTTAGTTTTCATCCTGTTAAAATTGTAACGACAGCTGAAGGTGGCGCAGCAATGACCAACCAGAAAGCTTTATCTGACAAGATGACTTTGCTTCGCAGCCATGGCATTACTCGTGACCTTGAGAAAATGGAGGGTGAAAGCCATGGTGGTTGGTACTACCAACAGGTCGATTTAGGCTTTAACTACCGCATGACAGAGCTTCAAGCGGCACTGGGTGTGTCTCAGATGCAACGCTTAGACGATTTTATTGCCGCTCGCCATCACCTTGCAGATCGTTACAATAGACTATTGAAGTCTTTACCTGTGGTATTGCCATATCAATTGGAAAACACCTACTCGGGCCTTCACCTTTATGTAATTCGTTTGCAGTTGGATAAGATCTCTTTAACACACAAAGAGGTGTTTGACGCACTGAGAGACAAAGGTATTGGAGTGAACTTGCACTATATTCCAGTCCACACTCAACCTTACTATGAAAAAATGGGTTTCAGTGAAGGTGATTTTCCGGAATCTGAGCGTTATTATCGTGAGGCTATTTCTCTTCCTATGTTCCATGCGATGAGTGAAGAGCAGCAAGATACAGTTGTTCAAGTGCTAACAGAAATATTGCAGGGGCACTAATGAAAGTTGCGATTATTCCAGCGCGTGGTGGTAGTAAACGTATCCCACGTAAGAATATTAAGGAATTTAATGGCAAGCCGATTATTGCCTACTCAATTGAAGCAGCCCTTGAGTCAGGCTGTTTCGATAAAGTCGTGGTTTCTACTGACGATCAAGAAATAGCTGATGTTGCTTTGCAGTACGGGGCAGAAGTCCCATTTATTCGCCCTGAAGCGGTCTCAAATGACTATGCGACTACGGCGGATGTCATTTTACATGCACTTGATTGGTTTGAAGAGCAAGCCATTTCTATAGAGTATATTTGCTGCATCTATGCTACAGCGCCATTTATTGCTATTGAAGACATTCAGTTAGCCTATCAAATGCTCCTGAAAGATCCTGCAGCAAACTACTGTTTTCCTGTGTGTGAATTTCCTTTCCCAATTCAGAGAGGCGTTAAGTTAACTGCTGGCAATCGAGTTGAAATGTTTCAACCAGAACATTTTAATACTCGCTCTCAAGATTTAGAGACTGGCTACCACGATATAGGGCAGTTTTATTGGGGTAAACCAAAGGCATATCGAGATAATATTCCAATGTTTTCAAATACGGCGATTGCCTTGCCTGTATCAAGAAATCGGGTGGTAGACTTGGATACCCAAGAAGATTGGGAATTTGCTTTGCTTCTATCTAAAGCGTTACAAGGAAGTTGAGCATTGTTAGTCGGTATTCGGGTTGACGCTTCTCTGAAAATGGGAACGGGCCATACATTCAGAATGTTAACGCTGGCTAGTAGATTAAAGCAAAAAGGGCATGAAATAGTCTTCATTAGTCGTCGACTCAAAGGAAACCTGATTGCTTTAGTCAAAGAAAAGCACTCCGTAATAGAGTTGCCGGAACCTGATGTTGATTTTGTTCCTAGCACACACTGCGGACACGCAGCTTGGTTAGAAGTCTCGTACGATCAAGAAATCACTCAAACGCGAGACGCTCTAACTTCATACCTAAAAAGTAAAGGGCGAAGCCAACTGGATTGGCTTGTCATCGATCACTATGCAATTGAGAAGGATTTTCAATTAGCGCTTAAGCCGCATAGCAAGGACATTCTACAAATTGATGACTTAGCTGATCGGCAACATATATGCGATGTATTGCTAGACCAAAATTTCTATCGTTCAGGCGAGGCTCGCTATGACGGTCTTCTCCCAACAGAAAGTTTACGTCTATGTGGTCCTAGGTATGCGTTGCTTCGGGAAGAGTTTGCTGTGTCGCGACGTAACCTTCCAGCTTATCAATCAAGATTAATGCAGAAAAAAGTCGTTTTGTTTTTTGGTGGTGTAGACATTGCCAACGAAACAGAGAAAGCTTTAAAAGGCCTTTTAAGTGTAGATAGTGACGACTCTTTTGACGTTATTATTGGGATGAACAATCCTCATAGAGAAGCGCTTACGGCACTGTGTAAAAAACATCTGGATAGAGTGACTCTCCACATCCAAGTAGAGAACATGATGGACTTCTTTTCATCAGCGTATCTCTACATCGGCGCAGTTGGCGCTACTACATGGGAGCGATGTGTATTGGCACTTCCTGGGATAGTATGTTCAGTTGCGGATAACCAAAAAGATCTAGCAATAAATTTACATCAAATAGGGGGGCATCATTATTTAGGTTTAAATACAGACCTAACTTCTAGTGATTATGCCAATGCCTATAAGCTTTTTAGCTCGGAGCCTGCATTACTTCATACTCAATCTAAATTATGCGCTGAGCTTATTGATGGTAAAGGCTGCGAAAGAGTTGTTAAACAGTTAGAAGAGATCTCAAGAAATGACTACATTTAGTATTCGCCTAGCTACCAATGAAGATAAATGGATGGTATTAGATTGGCGCAACCACCCAGACGTTAGGGCGGTGATGCTGACCAATCATGTCATTCAGCCTGAGGAGCACTCAACATGGTGGGATACTACGTTAGCTTCCGAAGATCGATGTTTGCTCATACTAGAACGATTGGGTCAGCCTGTTGGTGTAATTATATTTAATCGAATAGATCAAATAAAGAAAACAGCATGGTGGGCTTTTTATTTAGATAACGCCAGCTTGGAAAAAGATAATAAGATAGAGATATGGTTTGAAGCTGAAAAGTTAGCGCTGGACTACGCTGGCAACACTCTAAATCTGCACGAGATGTATGGAGATGTGGTAGATGAAAACGAAGCTGTTTTTGAGTTGCATAAAAAGTTTGGATTTGAGGAGTGTGAACCACCTGCTGGTCTCGTCGAGACAAACCGTCCAATACGCTACCTAAAATACACGTGGACAAAGAATAAACCAGATTTAAGATCAAGGCTTTATCTCTGTGCTTCGCATAATACGGACTTCTTGACTGATGCATTGTGTCGAAAAAGTGGTCATTATCCTCAGTTTCCTTATCAAATAAAGAAGCTTGAGTTTGGACGTTATCAACTAGACTTATTGGACGAGTCCAATGTGGAGTTGAATCATCAAGACTCTTGTTATGTTTTTTTAGAGCGTATAGAAGATCTTTTTCCTGATATTTATACATTGCCAACGGAGTCCTCTCTTCTAGAGACAGAGAAGCGTATTGCAGAGTATCTCTCTTTTATTCGACAAATTGCAACTCGTGGTAATAACAAAGTATATGTCGCTGATTTCTGCCTTCAAAAGGGTTTTCCTTATTCCTTAGAAGAGCAGTTTACAGGTTCAAAACTCCAGCGTTTAGTTGGGGAATGGAATGATTCTCTTCAAGCACTTAAAGCTGAAAACCTTATTGAAATCGTTCCATATTCTCAGGTCATCCAACGAGTCGGACACTCCTTTTCAAATAAATATTGGTATATGGCACGAGCGCCTTTCTCTATTCAGTGTTTGGAAGCTTACAGTCAGGCTATTTTAGGTAGTGTATTCGCATCACAAGCACTATCAGCTAGAGCTTTGATTCTAGATTTAGATAATACACTTTGGCAGGGAGTTATCGGTGATGATGGGTTGGAAGGTATTGCATTAGGTGGGGATTACCCAGGTAATATCTATAAGGAGCTCCAATCACTTTTCCTCGCCTTGAAAGAGCGTGGTATCTTACTTACCATTTGTAGTAAGAACACAGAGCAAGTAGCGTTAGATGCCATTGAGTCTCACCCCGAGATGCGCTTAAGGAAAGGTGATTTTGTTGCTCATCGTATTAACTGGGTACCAAAATCTCAGAACATAAAAGAGTTGGCTCAAGAATTAAATCTTGGCGTTCAATCTCTCTGCTTTATTGACGATAATCCAGTTGAACGTGCGGAAGTTCGCCGTAACGTCCCAGGTATTTTTGTTCCTGAATTACCTGAAGACCCAGCAGATTGGTATGACTATATCTGTTACTTACCTGAGCTCTACGTTGCTCAAATCAATGAATCGGATAAGCGTCGGGCAGAGCTTTATAAAAAGCGAGTTGATATTCAGAAAGCTCAGGCTAACTTTGCTGATAGAACTGAGTTTTTAGCAAGCTTGGAAATGGATGTCCGCATTGAGCCATTAAGTGAGTCAAACTTTGATAGAACTTACCAGCTCTTTAGCAAAACGAATCAGTTCAACACGACGACTATACGTTACAGCAAAGAGGAGCTGCAGAGGTGGCTCGGATCGAGTCAGCACCAAGTTTTGCATGTTCAAGTAAAAGATAAGTACTCAAGTGAGTATGAAGGTGTTGCTGCGCTAGTCATCATTTGTGATAACAAAAAATGGGTTATCGATAACTTTGTAATGTCGTGTCGAGTGATGGGTAGAGATATTGAAAATGTGATTCTTGAACAGCTTATCCATCAAGCGAAAGCTATCAACATAAGCTCAGTTATTGGGCGTTACGTTAAGAGTCAAAAAAACATACCAGTGGAACATTTATACTCAAAGAACGACTTTGAAAAGCAGAATGATGATTGCTGGCTATTTGATTTGGATAATAAGTCATTACCTGAAAGAACAGAAGTTATGAAGTTACATTGGAATATGTAAGAGTATGAGTATGAATTCAAATACAATGTTTTCCGCTTTAGGTGTCTTGTATATTGACCATTATACAGTCACAACTAGAGACTTAATGGATACACTTAAAGATCTCTTATCGATCCCTAATACAAAGTTACTCCGTGGGCCAGGCGAAGATCTTAATCGCAATGCGCTTTATGCATTCGTTGAGCTCAATGGGATGGGAGTTGTAGAAATCCTATCGCCAACTAATGATAACTCTCCAATTACTGAGCACGCGAGTTCTGGAGGTGGGGCATATAACCTTTGCTATACAGTGCAAGATTTAGATAGCGCAATTAAAATTGCGGAAGAGAGATTTGACGCCGTACTTGTTGAATCACCAAAAGTCGAGGTTGCCTTTGATGGTCGGAGATCAGCATTCTTAAAGCACCCATCACATGGACTTTTCAAGTTGCTGGAAAGTCTCCCTAGTTCAATTGCTTTTGATATTCCTCACCTTCAAAGTGATGAGCAATGCGTGCAAAAAGATAAATTACTGGCAATTTATAATAATGTAGTTGGCGATAGAGAAACAGAGTTCAACAAAGTAAATATGAAAAGCTGCGCTGAGTGGGATTCATTTAAGCATTTACTTCTCATGATGGAAGTTGAAAAACAGTTCGAATTGAAAATACCAGCAGCAGACATGTCCTCTTTAAATTCATTAGAAAAGATAGACGCTTACCTGTCGAAAAAGTAAAGGCAATTATGAAGATAGCAAACCGACAAATTGGTCAAGGACACAAGCCATACATTATCGCAGAAATGTCTGGTAATCATAATGGTGACATCAATCGAGCAATTGCACTGATCAAGGCTGCGAAAGAAGCGGGTGCAGATGCCGTCAAGTTACAAACATACACAGCCGATACGATTACAATTAACCACGATAGTGAAGAGTTTATGATTCGTGGGGGGCTTTGGGATGGCGCTAAGCTTTATGATTTGTATGAGCAAGCACATACACCTTGGGAGTGGCACAAGACATTATTTGATGCAGCTGAAGAAGTTGGTATAACAATTTTCAGCTCTCCTTTCGATCATACAGCAGTCGATTTTTTGGAAAGTTTGAATGCACCAGCGTACAAAATTGCCTCATTTGAGTTGATTGATCTTCCTTTAATTAGAAAAGTTGCTTCCACAGGGAAGCCTATGATCATGTCAACTGGAAATGCGAACTTAGGCGAGATAGAAGAAGCTGTAGCAGCGGCGAAAGCGGCAGGGGCACAGGATATCGTCTTGCTACACTGTACCAGTGGTTACCCAACGCCAGCTTCTCAGGCGAACATCTCGACAATGGCAGTAATGCGTGATGGCTTTGGGGTAGAGGTTGGATTGTCAGATCATACGATGGATATCGGCGTGTCTGTAGCAGCGGTAGCATTGGGCGCATGTGTTATTGAAAAGCACTTTACTTTATCGCGCGCAGATGGTGGTGTAGATTCGGCATTTTCTCTTGAAAAAGAGGAGCTTAAATCTTTAGTGGTAAATTGCACCATGGCTTATGAAGCTATTGGTAAGCCAAATTTTGTTAGCACGGAGGCAGAGCTTCAGACTAAATGTCATCGCCGTTCTTTGTATGTAGTAAAAGATATTAAACAAGGTGAGATCTTCACGGAAGAACATGTTCGGTCCATACGTCCTGGTAATGGAATATTACCTAAGTTCTTAGATGAAGTTCTTGGGAGTACAGCAACGGTAGACTTGAAGTTTGGAACACCTTTAAGCTTCTCCCACTACCAAAAGTAACAGAAAGAAAAATCGCCGGTCTGACCGGCGATTTTTATAGTTTTGTCTCAATAACACCTATCTTTTCAAATGCTTTCTTTATTCTCTGTTCTCGATCTTTGATCAAAGTATTTTCTGAAATATGTGGAGAGCTTAAGTTGTAGACAGGCATACCAGTATAGAGGAGTGATGCTGTGTATTGAACTGTTGATAAAACCCCAACCAAACCAGAAAGCATTATCTTCTTATCGATTAGCTCAATCTCAAGTGGAAATTCGCTGTAATGGTAAGTAACGTTTGGAATTTCTAAAATTCTATTTTTAATCTCTTCAGTTTCGGTTCTATGAGGGAAGTAAATGATAGGCTTACTATACGTTTCCACAAAGTGCTTTATTTCATTTACATACTCATCAATGGTTTTTCGTCTTTTGTGGCCAATCGCACCCTGACCAATAAAACCAATTGGGGCATTAGGATTGAATAAGTTTGTAATTTTGAATCTATCTTTTAATACAGAAAGTGAATTTTTTATAATGACATGTTCTGGGTTTGGAATGTCAAAGATAGTGAATATTTCCAAGTTACTACTTTGTTCAAGTTTACCTATAGGCTTCAGACCATTTAGACGTATCATGATGTCCTGAATAAACCTAGGTCTAAAATAAGTACTTTTATGGCGAATTTCTTCTTCATACTCGTTAATGGTTAATGTGCCATCATCAAAGTAAACTTCAGTATTTATAATAAGATTTTTTAGGATTAATTTTGTTCTCCATGCATTATATTCAGCATGAAAGAAATAGCTTATGAACTTATCGTTACAGATTTTTTTTATTTTTTTTATTGCAATCGGTACTTGTTTGCTTCTATTGGTTCTTGGGATTTGGATGATATAATCCCATTCATTTTGGTCTAATAGTTTGCCTTGCTGCGATATCCCAGGTTCAGAGTCCTGGTCGACAAGCAGTAATATATTATTCTGGCAAGCGTATTCTCTCTTGGCCTCTAAGGCACAAATATATTGAAATGGTGAAGTTACTAAAAACAAGTTCACTTTAGACTCCTCTGCAACAATCTTTTATTGCGAGTGTATTAATACTAGTCGACAAAATGTTTACCATTCATATCACCAATAACTTTTGCTGGGTTTCCCCCTAGATATGAGGAACCTTGGTACTCTTTTCCTGTCAACACAGCACCCGCAGCCACTATCGTATTAGTGTTTACCCTTGTTCCTTTCAATACTGTGGTTCGCGTTCCAAACCAGGCCTGCTTTGCGATATATATTGGCTTGTCTTTATTCACCTGCAATGAAGTAGAGTTATCAATAATGGGATGAAAGTCGGTATCCATAAACAAGCTCTGCCATGATATCAAGTTGTGCCCTTCAAAATGAATTCTGTCCTTACATATAATCGTGACATCGCCTGTAAAGTTACAATAGCTTCCAAAAAAAAGGTGTCCATCAACATGTAATTTACTGCCAACACCGATTTTGACATTCTTAGAGAAAGAGACTTGACCGCTTTTACTGAGATTCCATATAAATCTAGCTCTGGTACTATCGATGGTTTGAATTTTCCCGAAACCTAGTCGAACTCTTGCAAAAGAAGGTTCATTTATAAGTGCCACTTTCCCACTTAATGACTCAAACTTTGTTTTATGACATACGATAATGGGCAGTTTAATAGCCTGGCTGAACGGTAAGTAATAGAAATTAAACAATAAGGTTTTTGGAATAGCTCTAATGTAATAGTACAGTTTGCTAACTAATTTCATTTTTATATATTCTTATAAACAAAGTTGAGGGTCCTTGAAATAGAGCCTTGAAAATCGCTTACAAATTCTTTTAGCTCCTGCTGGTGATTTATAGACATCTCTTTGTCGGTGAGTAGTTCACCAATTGTGTCGGCAATTTCGACATCATTAGATGATATCTTGATTAGCTTTCTTTTAATCAATTCAGGGACAACCTCATTGAAGTTATAGTAACTCGGCCCGTTAACAATAGGAATGCCTAGCGCTGCTGGCTCTAAAACGTTATGACCACCGACTTTCTCTCCAATTAAACTGCCGCCCATAAAGCATGCATCGGAAGCTTGTAGCAAAGTCAGCATTTCACCCATTGTATCAGCTAGGTAGACTTGAGTTTGTGGCGTGATTTGTGTGCATTGAGATCGCCTCTCACTAGTAAATCCAGACTTAGTAATCAAATCACTCACATGCTCAAATCGTTCGGGGTGGCGAGGGACAATGATAAGAAGCGCACTTGGTATATGTTTTAGCAACTTAGAGTGTGCTGAAAGTACGATTTCATCCTCTTTGGGGTGAGTGCTCGCAGCAATCCAAACCGGTCTGTTTTCACCAATTCCAGCTCTCAGATGGTTCCCTTCGGTGATTGCATTTTCAGGAATTTTTAAATCGAATTTAATGGACCCAGTCACGGCTAGTTTATCTTGAGGCACTCCTAGCTCTGCGAAATGAGCTTCATCAGATGCTGATTGGCAAAGAAGTTTATCTAAGCAAGGAATCATAAGATTGAAGAGTGGTTGAACCCTCTTATAGTGACTGCAAGATTTCTTTGATAGACGTGCATTGACAACCGTAATTGGGATTCCTGCCTTATGAACAGTATTAAGCGTATTTGGCCAAAGTTCAGTTTCAATGATTAACATTTGCTTCGGCTGAATCGCTCTTAAAAAACCTTTTATTGCGAAGCTGAAGTCAATTGGCATGTATCTGTGCTCAACCAAGCTGCCCAGCTTAGAAATCTGTGCCGCACCTGTACTCGTTGTGGTAGTTACAACAACGACCTGTTCTGGATCTTTCTCTTTGATTGCTTTAATCAAAGGCGTTGCTGCTATGCTCTCACCCACTGACACCGCATGAATCCAGATAGGTTTTCCCTCTCGTTTTTGGGTTATTCGAGGAGTGAAACCAAAATGTTCTTTCCAACGAGAACCAAATGGGGGTTTATTGTTTTTTTTCTTGTAAAGCCCCATTAGTAAAAAAGGGGATACGATGAAAAGTAGTGCAGTATAGAAGGCTCGTATTAGCATGGTTCTACCGTTATCGCTTCTAACTTTTTGATACTGTTTAGGACCTGTTCAGGGCTTAGGTCGCTTAAGCACTTGAGGTGTTTAAACTGACATTCACGTTTAAAACAAGGTCGGCACTCAATGTCGGTGTGCACAATTTCGACTTTTTCCGCGAGGGGAGGCGTGTATTTAGGTGAGGTTGAACCATACACTGCTACCACATTACAGCCGACAGACGCTGCTACGTGCATTAAGCCAGAATCATTGCTTACAACTGTTTGGCAGGCTGATAGTAAATCAACAGCTTCAATTAAACTGGTGGCTCCAGCAAGAATATGAATGTTGTCCTTATACTTATCACTTACGTTAGATTTTATGTTCTCACAAGTTAACAAATCTTTTTTAGAACCAAACAGCCAGACATGTTGGCCTTCGCTTGCTTTTGCCTCAGCGACTTTAGCGTAGTGTGTTTCTGGCCACTTTTTGGCTGGCCCAAACTCAGCCCCAGGGCACAGACCTAGAACCGGAGTGTTTTGAGATAGTCCAAACTTTGCGATGGTATCTTGTAGTTGCGTTTCATCAACAGACAATTTAGGTCGAGGAAGGTTTTCAATCCCAGGAAGAGACGATGAGTCTTTCATTTCCGCCAGAGGGTAGGCTAGTGCAACATAACGTTCCACCATGAACTGGAATGACTTTTTATTCGGTCGAAGGTCATTGAGTAGGCCATAACGCATCTCTCCTCGCCACCCAGTTCTTGTTGGGATATTCGCGAACCAAGGTATCAGCGCAGACTTAGCTGAATTTGGTAGGACAAAAGCGTGGTCGTAACTGTTGGAACGTAGAGTTTTACCTAGCTCTCGACGCCCCCAGAAATTGAATTCACCATGACCAAGAGGCATTTCGATAGCTTGGTTAACTTCAGGCATCCTTTCTAGAATGGGTTTACACCAGCCAGGGGCCATCACATCGATAAGTACATCTGGGTGCGCTTGTTTGAGAGTGATATATAACGCCTGAGACATTACCATATCGCCAACCCATGACGGACCGATAACTAAAACCTTTTTCATTTTACGATCTTCTTCTTGAACTTTTCATGTTGGTAAGGGTTGCTTTCGGTTGGGTCTGGCCTATTTCTGAGTAATTGGAATATCCACATGTACTGAGTTGGGTCTTGAACCACTTCGTCTTCGATAAATGCGTTCATACGCCTAGCATCAACCAGTTCATCCCCTGATGGGAAGTCATACCAAGGTTCTTTTATCGATATTTCATATTGACCAGTGTTGATGTTAAATCGAGAAAATGTCGGAATAACAACTGCTTTGCTGAGTTTAGCTAATTTTCCCATGCCTGGTAAGGTCGCTTTTGGCACCCCAAAAAAGTCCACGAATACACTTAGCTCTCTACCGTGATCTTGGTCGGGTAGGTAATAGCCGAGAAAGCCTTCGCGAATAGACTTAAGGAATGGTTTTACGCCTAAGTCACGCTCATGAATGCGCCCACCAAACTGGACTCGTTGGCGGTACATCAACCAATCGCCGATAGGGTTTTTCTGTTTCTTTGCCATCGCCGCGACAGGCATACCTTTAGATGCAAGAAACACTGGCAAGATATCAATAGGCCATGAGTGAGGAGCAAGAAGTAAAATGTTGTACCCTTTCGCTTGTGCTTCTTCTAGATGCTCTAACCCATGAACCACCGTATTTTTTTCTAGGTATCTCTTTCCGAGTAAAGTGACTAGTGGAAAGTTAAGTAAGAAGGTGCCGGCGACGGTAAGTGTTTTTCGCAGTAGCTCTTCTTTTTCTTCATCACTTTTATCTGGAAAACATAAAGATAAGTTAACCCACACATTTAAAATCGTACTCTTACGTTTGTTTGCCAGTTTGTTGGCAATGAATCGAGCAATAGCGCGGTGAACTTTTAAAGGAAGCAAGCTAATTGGCAAAATAAAAAGTATGGCTAGCCAAAGCCCCCAATGTTTAGGGTGCAAAAAGGCCCATTGGAATTTGGGCTCATACTCATTAGAAGTAGTATTCATTTTAGTATTCATAACAAACGTTATTTATAAGGACAGAAGCTATTTGAATGACAACTGAGAGACATTATGAATTAAGCCTCAACTTTGGAAAATTGAGGCTTACTAAGTATCTATTACTTATTAATGATCGCCATATATTCAGCGACACCTTCGGCAACTGATTTGAACTCAACATCACAGCCAGCCGCACGAAGCTTAGTTAAATCAGCTTGAGTGAATTCTTGGTATGCGCCCTTTAGGTGCTCTGGGAATGGGATGGCTTGAATTTCCCCTTGCTTATGATGAGTAATTACTGCTTTCGCAACCTCTTCAAATGACTCTGCACGTCCTGTACCGCAGTTGTAAATACCAGATACACCATTTTCAAGGAACCATAAATTTACTTTACAAACGTCACCGACGTAGATGAAATCACGTTTAAAGTGCTCACTACCTTCGAATAGCTTAGGGTTTTCACCTGCGTTAATCTGGTTGTTTAGGTGGAAAGCAACCGAGGCCATGCTACCTTTATGATCTTCACGAGGGCCGTAAACGTTGAAATAACGAAAACCGGTAATCTGAGAAAGCTTTTCACCGTGTTCTTCAGCATCGAGCCATAAACGACGTACGTAGTTATCAAATTGCTGCTTAGAGTAACCGTACACATTTAGCGCACCTTCATACTCAGCTTCTTCGATGAAAGTGTCTGTTTCGCCATAAGTGGCAGCAGAGGAAGCGTATAAGAATGGGATTTCTCTATCCAAACAGTAATGAAGTAGCTCTTTAGAGTACTCATAATTGTTTAGCATCATGTACTTACCATCCCATTCGGTAGTAGCAGAACATGCGCCTTCGTGGAATACAGCCTCAATAGGGCCAAAATCATCGCCAGCCATAACTTGAGTCAAGAAGTCATCACGATCCATGTAATCAGTGATATCTAAGTCAACTAAGTTTTTGAACTTTTTGCCGTTTTTTAAGTTGTCAACAACCAAGATATCATTGATGCCAGCTTCATTTAGTGCTTTAACAATGTTGCTGCCAATCATGCCAGCACCACCAGTTACGATGATCATAAAACATCCACCATAAATAACGAATAATACTTGATGATAACAGAGAATATCTGGAGTAGCGAGAATACGAAATTCAACAAAAGAGCAGTATTTACCTCAGTGCTTCTGTCTAGCTATTAACCGATAGGCTTACCTATCAAGCGGCATGAATGCATAGATTAGTCATTGAGCTTAATGCAGACGACTAGTTTTTCTGACTGGCAAGAGTGAATGTCTTTCGTGAGTAAGAAAGGATTTTTGCGTAAGCTAAAAATGCAAAAACAAAGAGGTAGAACATCACGTAATCCTCTATGTTATAAATTTCACCTAAAATTCCAATTCCTGCCAAGCCAGTTGCGAGCGTACATATGATTGCTAATGTTTGACGAGAGCTGAAACCAATTCGCTGCAAAATGTGGTGAATATGTTCACGGTCTGGTCGGAATGGTGAATCACCACGTTTGGCTCTGCGCACAACCACGGTAACCATATCCATCAATGGCACTGCAATTAACCACAAGGCCGTAACAGGGCGGATAGATGTTGTACTTGGTGTTTGGCTTGCACTTAGAAGCAGCCATATGACTGTAAAGCCGATCAGCATACTACCCGCGTCGCCCATGAAAATTTTCCAGCGTTTCCCTAATAGGCCAAGGTTCATAATGGTATAAGGCAGCATTGCGGTGACAATTAACAAGCAAAGGAAGCTCAGCCCTTTATGTGCATCTGAGCCCAAGAGGTAAGCAAGAGATAGGAAAGTTACGATAGATAATCCACCGAGTAGTCCATCAATACCATCGATCATGTTGAATGCATTGATGGCTGCAATTACGGCCAGTACGGTCAGTATTGGACTGATAAAACCGAGTTCTATGGAGCCTAAACCGAGAATATTGCCGAGTGAATGTAACTCAATACCAGCGATGTTTATCATTGCGATAGAGACAAGAGCTTGAATCACAAGGCGCAGCTTAAAGCTAACATCAAACTTATCGTCAAATGCGCCAATAACAGCCAGAATGCTGATACAAATAACGAACATATTGCTTTGCGGAACATCATGAGTTCTGAAGACAAGGTATTGTGCAAGCACAATACAAATAGACAAGCCACCTACTAATGGGAATGTCCCCTCATGAAGCTTTCGTTCATTAGGGCGATCTGCTAAGCCAATTGTTTTGGCAATTTTTCTCATAATCAGCTGAACAGCAAAAGAAAAGAGAAAAAGATAAAAGAGTTCTTCAAGCATAAAAATCGATAACCTAGCAGTCTTGGCGTCACGCGTCGCGAGACAATTTTAACGCAAAACTGTCCTCAGGTAAAAGTTACCCATGCATTAGATTTGTATCAATTATGTACTTATTATTCGTTATCATCTAGGTCGATATAAAATCTTCTGAAGATAAGTATTATTAATAAACTTATTGTTTAGGTCATAGTGCTCAGAAATCGGTAATCGTACTTTCTCAAATACGAAGTTTTACTTGTTGATGATGAAACTGTTCTGCGTGTTGTGTTAAATTAGCGCATAAATTGACTACTAACCGACACAAAATGACACTCTTTAACATCGCGATCATCTTGGTGTGCGTCCTAGGCATTTCGATAGGACAGATCTTATTCAAACTTGCCTCACCATATTTTCCTACAGCAATATCAATGGCCTCATTAACAGGTTTTGTTTTTAACAAGTACCTATTTTCTGCCTTGATCATATATGGATTGGCAACTGTTTTATGGGTTTATGCACTACGCTTAGTTCCTCTTTCTGTTGCTTATCCATTTATGGCATTAGCCTTTGTCATTGTTCCGTTATTAGGGATGCTGTTTTTAAATGAGCCTTTTCAATGGCGTACATTGTTTGGTACAGGCTTAATCATCTCTGGCCTACTGGTCATTGTTCGTTAAGGGGTTATATAAATGAAAGTCGCTGTTGCCATCCCGTGCTACAAAGTTAAATCTCACATTCTTTCAGTGATCGAAGGTATTGGAACTGAGGTTGATACAATTTACGTAGTAGATGATTGTTGCCCTGAGCAGTCAGGAAACTTTGTGATTGAAAACAACCAAGATGAGCGAGTTAAAGTACTTTGGCATTCTGAGAACCAAGGTGTCGGCGGTGCTATTGTCACGGCTTACCAACAGGCATTAGAAGATGACATGGATATTGTCGTGAAGGTAGATGGTGATGGACAGATGGACCCATCTTTGTTGCCTCACTTCATTGAACCTATCATTCAAGGCCGTGCTGATTACACGAAAGGCTCTCGATTCTTTACTCTTGAATCTCTTACGTCTATGCCATTTGTTCGTAAATTTGGTAACGCTGCACTCTCCTTTATCAATAAAGTCTCTAGTGGCTACTGGAACGTCATGGACCCAACAAATGGATATACCGCTATCCATGCCCAAGCATTGCGCTTAATGCCTTTAGAGAAGCTAAGTCGTCGCTACTTCTTCGAGAGTGATATGTTATTCCGTTTAGGAACGTTACGTGCAGTTGTACAAGATATTCCGATGGACGCGATTTATGGCGATGAGGTGAGTAACCTGTCAGTCAAAAAAGTACTTGTAGATTTCCCGCCACTTTATTTAAAAGCATTCTTCAAACGCGTGTTTTACAATTACTTCTTGCGTGACTTTAATGGTGCAAGCATGGAGTTAGTACTTGCTTTAGTGCTAATGATATTTGGAACGTTCTGGGGTGGAAGCCACTGGATTGGTTCAATTGTTAGTGGAGAAGAAGCAAGCACAGGTACTGTAATGCTAGCAGTATTGCCTATTATCATGGGTTTCCAGCTCCTTCTGAGCGCAATTGATCATGACATGACACATGTCCCAAGTAAGCCATTGCAACGCTGGTTTTCTGGTGCAAAGAAAAAGTAAGGGCATAATTTGAAATCTCTCAGACGGCTAGCGCTTGATAAGTTCGATTGGTTTTGCGTTGCATTATTAATCCCAATAACAGTGTTTGCTATTACACCATCTTCGTACGGTATTGTATTGGAATTGTTTGGTTATAAAGGCGAAGGCTTGCTTTGGGCGTCGCCACGAATGATTCGTTCTGATGAATGGGTGGTGTGGACACCTTACATGCAAATGGCAGTGCTTAACGGCTTTGAGCGGTTTAATGAGTTGTCAGTGTACCACCAAGACTTGCGAGGTTTTAATGCGCTGCCTTTATGGGACTGGGCGCTGGTATTTAAGCCGCTCATGTGGCCATTTTGGATATTTGAACCAGCACGTGCGTTTGCTTTACATCACGGGCTGATCATTGTTGCCTTTCTACTCGGTTGGAAGCGACTCGCGAGTAAGTGTCTTGAAGATTTTGTGGATGATACCAAAGCGCGAGGTATTTACTCAGCACTGTTTGCTCTTACCTTGTTTTTTACAGGCTTTGTTCAGTTTTGGTGGACGACCTTGGGGCCAGTACTTGCTCTGAGCTCTTGGCTTTTGCTGGTCGTTCTAGAATGGAAACATTCCGTCTATCACTACTTTAAGCTGACTTTTGTTGCTGTTGTATGGTTGTTATCGCATACATACCCACCTGTAATCATATCTGTTGCTTACTTTGGTGTTCTCCTTTTGTTTATTCATCAAAGTGATTGGTGGAAGCGATCACTTCCTCAACTATGCTTTACCGCGATCGCGTGCCTATTTGCTGTAGCTATAACGCTGTTTTATTACAAAGATATCATTCCTGCGATGATGGGTACGGTTTACCCGGGGCAAAGAGTCTCAGTCGGAGGGCAAAGTGAATGGTTATTGTGGTTATCTACGATTGTCCCATTCTTAACACATTCGAATTTTGATAATTTGATCGGGTTGAACATTTGCGAAGTAGGTGCAATAGCCAGTTTACTACCTGTTGCAACGGCCTTCTTTGTCACGCCTGATACAACCAAGCCTCTCGTTAAGCGCGCATTAACATGTTCTCTTATACTCTTTGGAGTCGCTACTGCGTGGATGCTACTCCCTGTACCGTCGTTCCTAGCAAAAATAATGCTACTAGACCAAATTCCATCGAATCGGATGGTATTTTTAAGTGGCTTAGTTATTAACTACCTATCTCTGGTTGTTTTGGTTACAGGGACCATTCGCCTAACGCCGCTGAGAGTGTTGTTATTCTTGAGTTTCTTTGTATTCTCAGTTTCATTGCCATCAATATTGTCTTTGATACCTTGGGGTAAGAAGTCCTTATTTGAGTTATCAGCGCTATTAGTGCTAGGTATTTGGTGTTTCTTTGCATTTAAAAAGGGTGCGCTAAGCCATCAAAAAGGCGCGTTAGCTATTCTACTTATTGCCCTCTTACCTAATGCCCTCTCGTATTCTTGGTTTAATCCTGCTCAAACAGCGTTTCCAATTTTCGAGTTACATAACAAACCTGAAGTGAAGTCTCTAGCTTCAACTGCATATCCTATTGAGCGAATTACTGGTGCTGTTGAACATGATGATGGTGCTCATTCATCAAATAAACGTGATAAATGGGTTGTATCTAGAGATTATCCTGGGGCGATTTTATCCGGTTTAGGGATGAACTCGTTTACAACAGTGTTGATTCAACCGAAGATCCCTTTCTTTGCGAAAATGTATCCAGAGCTTTCAGATGAAGCTTTGAATGTGACATTCAATCGTTATGCTCATATCATGCTTTCTAACTCAGTTGATGTCCCAGAAGCAACTTCACCTGACGTAGTTACAGTGCCTATTGTTGATGTCTTACCAAGTAAGTCTTACTTAAATGCACATGAAGAGTTGAAGTTCGTTGACCTAACTTATGAAACAGGTCAGAGCGCTCAGTTTTCAAGTACGTCTTCGCGTTCTGGTAGTATTGATGTCGTCTCTCTAAAAGAAAACGAAATGCTAATTCAGGGGTGGGCACCATCCGAAAGAATAGATCTCATTGGGCAGTTTGATAAGGACGATATTTTGTTTGCCAGGAGTGTATTCAGGCCAGATGTTGCTCGAGCGTTAAATGATAAGAGGCTGGCATATTCTGGCTTTGAAATATATGTCCAAAATATAGATAAGTACCTTTCAAAACTGGATAACTCGGGGCTCTGTATTGTAAGTAAAAGTTCTTTGTTTGGTGATGTTGTATTAAATATTGGACAAGGTTTAGGCCGATATCAATGTAAGTTTTAAGTCTACTTGATTGGTTAAAGGTTAACTGAATGCTGACTTTGTAAGGTTGAAGTCTGCGTAAGGTCGCTTTATCATCGTGATGTCACATTTGCCATAAGTGAAATCTTGACCCATCCTGTAGTACTGAAATTGGTAATTTCGCCTGTTGGTGGCTTGTTATTGAGAGTTGCTCTCAATAACAAATTAAATTCAGAAGCTAGGTATATAAGAGCAAATAATGCGCATAATCATCTCAACAATTTCACACAATCATTATGAAATGATCGCGAAATTAAATTCACTTGCACAACTGGCAGAAAATGAAGATGTAACCGTTATTTGTCGAGATAATACTGGTGATGCAAGACTTCGAGAGTATTGCTCAGCACATGAAATTATCTATATTGAGAATCGTTATTCGTGTGGTTATGCAGTAAATAATAATTTGAACTTTGTTTACTATCGAGAGCACTTAGAACCACAAGATGATGATTACTTTGTGCTATTCAATCCAGACGTTGAGCTAACACCAACAACGATTCAAGAGCTTCGTAAGTCACTGACTGATAAGCCTCAAGGTATCTTGGCTGGTAATCTATTCCTCGATGAAGATTTTACTACAACCGATGACAACATCAGGCGTTATCCGCGTTTGTATCAGTTTGCAAAAACCTACCTCTTAGGCAACCGCTCAACGATGATCGACCGAAAACAAGGCTTACCTGAAGATGGGCGTTACTGGGCAAGTGGTGCTTTCATTGCTATAAACGCACCTCTATATAAGAAGCTTGGTGGTTTGGATGAGCGTTATTACATGTACTGCGAGGATATCGACTTTTGCTACCGTGCATCAAAGGCTGGTATTCCAGTAGAGTTAGTGGAAGACGTAAAGGCGATTCACTGGCGTCAACGTGACAGCAAAAAAATGTTCAGTAAGTTCTTTGTATGGCATGTTAGCAGTGTGTTTCGTTACTGTTTTAGTCGAAAGAAAGTCGCAGCAAAGCGCTCTCACCTTTACCTTCCGGCCTCAACCAGTTCAGCTCAGCCAGTTGTCGCAAACACACGTGTTGTTGTAAAGCCAATTAATGCGGTGGAGTCGATTGAAATAAGTCGCTCTCGCGCTGTAGATGAACTGTTGGAACGTGAGGCGTGTTAAACGTATTTCAAGTTCAGCCTTGTATTGATATTGTTTTAGCGACATACAACGGTGCTGTTTACCTAAAAGAGCAAATTGAATCTATCCAAAATAACCAAGCTTATTCAAGCTTGGTTAAGTCTTTCATTATCATTGATGACGGCTCTTCAGATGCGACTGAAGCGATTGTTGCCGATTACGCTAGTTCTGACTCTTTAATCAAGTGGGTGCCATCCAGCGGCAAAAGCTTGGGACCTAGCGGCAATTTTTGTCGCGGAATCGAGTTAACGTCTGCCCCTTTAGTCATGTTGTGCGATCAAGATGATGTTTGGTTTGAAGATAAAATTGTTACCAGCTATGAAAGCATAAAGCCTTACATTGGTTCAGCTATTCCTGCGCTAGCGTACAGTGAAATGCACATTGTCGATAACCGTTGCCAGTTAATTGCCGACTCTTACTTTAAGTTCAAGAACATCCCATATTCATGGCCATCAGATTGGGGCAACTTACTACAGCAAAATACGGTATCTGGTTGCACCAGTATTTTTAATCGAGCTTTGATAGATAAATCATTGCCTATCCCATCAGATGCCTACATGCATGATTGGTGGTTGGCTCTTGTGGCAAAGCAATTTGGAGTGTTGATTTTTATCGAAAAGCCCCTTATTGCCTACCGTCAGCATCAATTCAACACGATTGGAGCTAAAAAGCGCTCGCTACGCGGGATAGGGAAGCAGTTCCAACGCTTTGAGCAAAGTGTGCATGATGTGGTCAAGCAGGCGGCAGCCTTTCTCCGCATATATGGCAAAGAGATGGATGAGCTAGAGGCAAAGAAAGAACTTGAACAATTGAGGGGGATTTCCGAGCTCCCTCGATCCAGCCTAATGAAAAAAATATCGCTATATCAACATGGTATGTTAGGTCGTAGCCATGCTTTAGGCACGGTACTTCTCATGATAGTGGTTCTTTTGAAACTATAATTGGATATTTTGGCATCGATATTGCTTATTGGTTGTAGCAAAGGAAATTACGACAACTTTTTGGCGAGGCTTAATTCGATGAACAAACTGACTCCCTTAGCAATACTGACTCCATTAATTCTTGCCGGTTGTGGTGGTAGTAGCGGTGGCTCTGCACCAGCACCAAAATATAATATTGAGTTTGCTTCTTTTTATGTTGAGAAAGCGGCAAGCAGTAACTCGACATGTTCTGTTTATGCGGAAGAGGTATTCTACGAAGACCCTGATCCAGCTAAGCCTGATGAAGAGCCAGAAGTTGACTACAAAAATGTTGTCCTAGCGACAAAAGTTAGCTCGCCATCAGTTCGTGTGGCAATTCACGATGCCAACGGCCGAATGATCAAAGACTTTGTTCCTGGTGCCGCAGAATGGAAAAACGGCAAGTTGTCGTTTAACCAATCGCTTATTCCATCAAATGGTTACCTTACAACTTACCAATTGCTTCAGCGCAATAACATTGTATTCTTAGATGCAGTGTCATACCAAAAGAACGTACTAAATGGTTCAATGACATTTACAACACCGCCAGCAACACTGACGCAAGAGAAAAAATGTATTACGTCAGGAGCTAAGCCACCAACATTTACTTCTAAGAAACAAACTTTCGATGATCGTGGCGAACCAACAGGCGTATTTGGTTTTAACACGCCGGACGGCAACTACTGGTCAGTATCACCACTTAACGCTGAGTTAGAGTTGGGTAACAAACCAATGCTAGCCGTGCGTTACGACCGTCATGTTGACGATACTCAAGACAACATCAACGAATCAGAAGCAGAGTCTCGCTATCGTCCACTTCAAGAGTACCGTTTCATCACAGGTACTAACCTTGGTACTAAGCCACTAGAGTTAAAAGAAATCGGTGACTCAAATTCTGATAGCAAGCCGCAATGGTATCCACCACAAGACGCAACAATCGACAGTGCGAAGTTGTTTGTTAAGTACAGCGGCTACTCATATTTGTGGCAAGCACTGCCGAACGCTCCGGAGCAGTTTAGTTTTGCTAGCAGCATCGGTAGCAGCAACTACTACCTACAAACAGAAGGTACGTTCAATAACTGGAACTTCAGTCAAGTAGATCGCGTGTCTAATCCTGCATCGGGTATTGATGCAACCAATTCAATGAGCGCGTTAGATGTTCCTATGCACGCACCACTAGAGCTAATGGCTTGTAGTTCAAGTGCGTCTGAAGTAGGCACCTGTTTACGTGCATACCAGACTCCAGACACAGGCAATGCGCGTATTCAACGTAGTTTTGTAAACGTAGATGACAATGCTGGTGGCCAAATTCGTCACACTATTTACAGCAAGCCGAATGATATGCCAGGTATGTTCTCGTTTGGTAATAGTGTCGTCGACGCAATTTGGAGTTCTAACCTAGTTTCAGCAAGTGCGTCATTGCTTTACACATCAGATACAAGTGTTGAAGATACGTTCCTGAAAGTACATCGCGATCCAATGGCTATCGCACAGGATGATTACAACTCAGATACTAACGTAGATAGCTTCGGTTTCTTGGTGACAGACTATGATGTTAAATACCATGCTTCTACTCTAGATACCAAAGATTACCTACTGTTGGATAACACCAAAAAGTAGCAGTACTCTGACTACGAAAGCGCTCCTGTTGGAGCGCTTTTTTGTTGTGTGTAAATAATTGATAGTAATCACAAGTAAAATTAGCACTCACTTGACACATTTTCTCAAGGCTGCCTGACGGCGTTGACGCATTTCCAATTGAGTCTTTCCTCCGCAGTGGTCATGCTTTATTTTCATGGGTAGAGCCGTTATGATTACAGGTTGAGCGAAGAGACTCCGATTTTGGACGGCTTTTCGTGAAAGAGTTCATCAAGAATGCCCCTATCGATCGATTTGGGTCTTTCATATTTATCGAGGTCTCAGATACGTAGCCTAATACACGCTGCATGTTTGAAACGATCTCGCGATTGCTATTCAGTTGGCATCTAGTAATTATCAATCAAAGGAAAATCAGCTGTGCAGATAATGGTTACCGGTGGGGCAGGCTTTATTGGTTCTGCGGTTATTCGTCACCTAATTCAGAATACAGAACATAGCGTAGTAAACGTAGATAAACTGACTTACGCAGGCAACCTACAGTCTCTTGCTAGCGTTGCAGACTCAGAGCGTTACACCTTTGAGCAGGTCGACATTTGCGATGCGGACAACGTAAAACGTTTGTTTGAACAGTACCAGCCGGACGCCGTAATGCACCTTGCTGCTGAGTCACATGTTGATCGTTCAATTGACGGCCCTGCTGAATTTATCCATACCAACATCATCGGTACTTATACCCTATTGGAAGGTGCGCGTAAGTATTGGAATGAGTTGTCAGAAGATGCTCGTCAAGCATTTCGCTTCCACCATATTTCAACAGATGAAGTGTACGGCGATCTGCCACATCCAGATGAAGTTGAAGGCGGTGAACTACCACTATTCACTGAGACGACGGCTTACGCTCCGAGTAGCCCGTACTCAGCATCGAAAGCATCAAGTGACCACTTAGTTCGTGCATGGGCTCGTACTTACGGTCTGCCAGTGTTAGTGACTAACTGCTCTAACAACTACGGACCTTACCACTTCCCTGAAAAGCTAATTCCATTAGTTATCTTGAATGCCCTTGCAGACAAGCCGCTACCAATCTACGGTAAAGGCGACCAAATTCGTGACTGGCTATTCGTAGAAGACCACGCGCGTGCACTTACAGAAGTGGTTCTAAACGGTGTGGTAGGTGAAACATACAACATCGGCGGTCACAACGAGAAGCAAAACTTAGAAGTGGTTCAAACGATCTGTAAAATCCTTGATCGTTTAGTTCCTAAAGCAACGCCATACGCAGAACAAATTACTTACGTAAAAGATCGTCCAGGTCACGACCGTCGTTATGCGATTGACGCAGACAAGATCGAACGCGAGCTGGGTTGGAAGCCACAAGAGTCATTTGAGAGTGGCATCGAAAAAACCGTTCAATGGTACCTAGATAACCAAGAATGGGTGAAGAACGTTCAAAGTGGTGAGTACCAACAATGGGTTGACCAGCAATATGGAGCTAGCAAGTAATGCGAATCTTATTGTTGGGTAAAAATGGCCAAGTTGGTTGGGAGCTGCAACGCTCCCTAAGCTGTCTCGGAGAAGTAACGGCTGTCGACTTTGATAGCGCAGATTACTGTGGTGATTTTACTAACCCAGAGGGGCTAGAGCAGACAATTTTAGCGCTTAAGCCTAACGTCATCGTTAACTCTGCAGCCTACACTGCCGTAGATAAAGCCGAAGATGATCAAGCTGTTGCTTATCAAGTAAACGCGGGCAGCGTTGAAGTTATCGCTAAAGCGGCAGAAAAGCTTGGCGCATGGCTTGTACACTACTCTACAGATTACGTGTTCGACGGTTCAGGAGAGCATGCTCGTAAAGAAGAAGCTCCAACTGCTCCATTGAATGTGTATGGTGCTAGTAAACTTCAAGGTGAGCAGGTAGTCGCTCAGCACTGCAGCAAATATCTGATTTTCCGCACAAGTTGGGTATACGCAAGTCGTGGTCACAACTTTGCGAAAACCATGCTCAAGTTGGCGAAAGAAAGAGAAGCACTTTCAATCATCAACGATCAAGTGGGTGCTCCTACTGGCGCAGAATTGTTGGCAGATTGCACAGCAAATGCGTTACGTGTTGCGCTAAATAAACCAGAGGTAGCAGGTCTTTACCACCTAGTAGCATCGGGTGAAACCACATGGTACGACTACGCGCAATTCGTTTTTGACTACGCACGTCGTAGCGGTATTGAGTTGGCCGTTAAAGAAGTGAATGCAGTACCAACAAGCAGCTTCCCGACCCCTGCACAAAGACCTCATAATTCACGTCTTGATACTTCCAAGTTTGAGCAAACATTTGAGCTTAACATTCCCCATTGGAAGCACGGCGTAGAACGAATGCTTGTAGAATTAACAGAGTCTTAAAAATGCAAAATACACAAAAAAGAAAGGGTATTATCCTTGCTGGTGGTTCAGGCACACGTCTGTACCCAGTAACTATGGCCGTAAGTAAACAACTACTGCCAATTTACGATAAGCCAATGATTTACTACCCGCTAAGCACACTGATGCTAGCAGGTATTCAAGAAATCTTGATCATTAGTACGCCTCAAGACACCCCACGTTTTGAGCAACTGCTTGGTGATGGTAGCCAATGGGGTTTGTCACTGGAGTATGCAGTGCAAGAGTCACCAGATGGTCTAGCGCAAGCATTTATTATCGCAGAAGAGTTCTTAAACGGTGCACCGAGTGCATTGGTACTGGGTGACAACATCTTCTACGGCCACTCACTACAAAAGCAATTGGCGGAAGCGAGCAACCAAGATTCGGGTGCAACCGTATTTGCTTACCATGTTCATGATCCCGAGCGCTACGGTGTTGTGGAATTTGATGACGAAGGTACAGCTGTTTCTCTAGAAGAAAAACCAGAAGTACCGAAGAGCAACTTCGCGGTTACTGGCCTTTACTTCTACGATGAGAAAGCGGTAGAGCGTGCGAAGAGCTTAAAACCTTCAGCTCGTGGCGAGTTAGAAATCACTGACCTAAACCGAATTTACCTAGAGTCCGGAGAGCTTTCTGTTGCTAGAATGGGTCGTGGCTATGCTTGGCTAGATACAGGTACTCACGAGAGCCTGATTGAAGCAACAAACTTTATTCAAACGATCGAGCATCGCCAAGGTTTGAAAGTTGCAGCGCCGGAAGAGATTGCCTACCGTATGGGCTTTATCGATGCAGATCAAGTACGTAAATGTGCAGCTCCGTTGGCAAAAAATGCTTATGGCCAATACCTACTGCGCATGCTAGAGGAATAAGCATGAAAGTTATCCCTACTGAAATCAAAGATGTATTCATCATCGAGCCGACAGTGTATGGTGATGATCGCGGTTTCTTTTTTGAAAGCTTTAACCAAGCACGTTTTGAAGAAGCGATCGGTCAAAAAGTCGAATTTGTTCAAGACAACCATTCTCGCTCAGTAAAAAATGTACTGCGTGGATTGCATTACCAAGAGCAACAAGCACAAGGAAAACTAGTACGTTGTGCAGTTGGTGAAGTACTGGATGTGGCAGTTGATATTCGTAAAGACTCAGAAACGTTTGGTAAAGTTGTTACCGTAAACCTGAGTGCAGAGAACAAACGCCAGCTTTGGATTCCTGCAGGCCTTGCACATGGCTTTAGCGTTCTTTCTGAGGTCGCTGAGTTTCTTTACAAGACCACTGATTACTACGCGCCTCAGTATGAGCGCAGCATTCGTTGGGATGATCCAGACCTAGCGATTGACTGGCAGCTAGAGGGTGAGCCCGCGTTGTCAGAGAAAGACAAGCAAGGCATCAGCTTTAGCTCCCTGAAATAAGATTAGAAGTGAGGCATTGCCTCACTTTTTTCTTTTTCGTTATAGAAAGTAGGCGAGTTATGCTTTTTGTAAATGCATCAAACACCATTGCGTCTTGATACCTATCAAAACACCCGCGGATACAAAAGATAGCCGAATAAAAGTGCAAATTCTGGTTAGATTTCGTATCATGCTCGCCTCTACAGAGAACCGAACACAAAGTCGAAAACAGGCAATTAGCCAATCTCTGAACGGAACAGATTCAGACAACATTATTAATATCGACTCGCAAATTTTGGCTAAAACATGTTTCCAACCAAAGAAAACCGTCAACTTTTCCGCACTATGGTGCGTCGAGAAGTCAAAGCAAAATACCAAGGTACATTACTAGGCTTCCTATGGAATCTTGTAACGCCTTTGATGATGCTTGCCATTTACTCCACTGTTTTCCTGACCGTATTTAAAGCAAAGTGGCATTTAACAGCGACAGAGCAAGCCGATTACGGTCTGATGCTGTTTGTGGGTATTTTAACCCATACCTATATGGCAGAAGTGCTAACCACAACCAGTAATGTGATTAGAAACAACAGTAACCTAGTGAAAAAGGTACGTTTTCCAGTTGCAATGCTGCCAATGATTTCCGTTTGTAGTGCAGGCGTGAACTATTTATTTGGTTTACTGCTTGCATTTGCCTACGGTGCATTCAACCACTACATTGCCGATTATACCTACATTATTTATTTGCCACTGGTCTTGTTAGTGTACGTTTGCACTTTGACCGCAATCGCATATTTAGTGTCAGCGCTTGGCCTATTCATTCGTGATGTGTCACAAATGATGCCGGTTTTGATCACAGTATTGTTATTTACGAGTACAGTCTTCTTCTCGGCGCAATCTGCGCCAGATGAGCTGGCACAAGTTTTGTATTTCAACCCAATAAGTCCAATAGCGGATGCAATCCGCAGCATCTTGTACGGTCAAATGCCAAATATGACACACCTATTCACTTTGGGTGTCGTGAGCATTGTATGTGGCTTTATGACCTACAAATTCTTCGGTCGTTTACGTCCGAGCTTTTCAGATATTTTATAAAATAACATGTTAAATGAGGGAATCATGCTTTTAGGTGAGCGACTCAAACAGAAGCAACTCATCTCGGATGAGGACATAGAACAAATTATCGCTCTTCAGGAACAAGCCCCGATAGGAAAGCGAGCTCGCTTTGGTGAGCTATGTGTTTCGCATGGCTTGTGTTCTGAGCAAGATATCCTCGCCGCGTTAAGTGAACAGCTAGAGTTACCTTTACTTGCCGATATTCTAGAGCAGCATTATGGCAGCGATCTGCCGCCGTCAGAGTTGGCATTGTCATTATATCCGGCTGAATGGTGGCAGCAGCGTCAAGCGTTCCCTCTTTTAAAAAACGACAACGAATTACTTGTTGCTCAAAGCGATATTTGGGATGACTTCGTATTTGAGTCATTGCTAAGAACGCACAACCTACATGTCATTCCAGTGTTGTGCTCGAACTACGAAATGCGTCAATTGCTCTCAACCATAGATGAGCAACAGACAACGGCAACCGCATTAACGGAGCAAGACAGCAGTTCGGCTCCTGTCGTTAAGTTTGTGAATGAATGTATTCAACGTGCAATCAAAGAGAACGCATCAGATATTCATTTTGAAGTAAACAAGCAACAATTCTCTGTGCGCTACCGTGTTGATGGGGTTTTACGTACCGTTGATCAGCCAGGAATGGCACAGCACTCAGCGATTTTATCGCGTATTAAGTTAATGGCGGGCTTGGATATTTCAGAAAAGCGTCTGCCACAAGATGGTCGTATCCGTGTTCGACTATCTGGCCTACAGGTCGATATTCGTGTTGCAACCACACCTACCGTTTACGGTGAGAATGCGGTGCTTCGTTTGCTTGCGAACGAGAAGCAAAGCCAAGAGCAGCAGCGCAAAGAGCTGGATATGCTGCCTGATCAAAAAGGCATTATTCAAGATATCTTGAGCAAGAAAACCGGTATTTTCCTGATAACAGGACCAACAGGTAGCGGTAAAACCACCTCCTTGTATACACTTCTTGGCCAGCTCAATGATGATCAAACTAAAATCATCACAGTAGAAGATCCGGTGGAATACCAAATGAAGGGGTTAACTCAAATCCAAGTCAACTCAGACATTGGTTTGAGCTTCGCTCACGTATTGCGTTCTGCACTTCGTCAAGACCCAGATATCATGTTGATTGGTGAGATGCGCGATAAAGAAACCTCACAAATCGCGATTCAGTCTGCGCTAACAGGTCACTTCGTACTATCAACGTTACACACCAATGATGCACCAAGCAGCTTTATTCGTTTGAAAGACATCGGCATTCCAGATTACTTAATTAAATCAACAGTAGTTGGCATCATGGCGCAGCGTCTTGTGCGTAAGTTATGCCCGCATTGTAAGCAAGTAGATGGACATGGTGAGCAAGCGGCTCAGTCACTTGGATACCAAGATGTTTACTCGCGTTGGGGGCATTTGTTACCACAACAAGTCACTTGGTACAAAGCGTGTGGCTGTGACCAATGTAATGGCACTGGTTACCACGGACGTCTGGCTATTTTCGAACTGTTAGGCTGGTCTGAGGAAGAAACAGCAGAGCTAGAAATGACAGAGTTACAGCAAGTCGCTAAAAAGCAGAACATGCGTAATTTACGTCAGGATGCCTTGATGCGAGCAGCATTAGGAGACACCACGCTAGAAGAAGTGCTACGTGTTGTAGGCTAAAGGATTAACCAATGAAGCAGTTTAAATACGTCGCACGCCGAAAAGACGGTTCATTGATCGACGGATGGCTACAAGCAGAAAGCGAGCAGCAAGCGAAACGGCAGTTGCAACAGCAGCAACGACAAGTTGTTATGTTGACTGAACAGCGCTCCAGTGGTGCGAAAAATCTAGGCCGTGAAACCCTGATCACCACATTGCGCGAACTCGCCACACTGCGAGAAAGTGGCATGCCGCTAGACCAGTGTATGCTTTCTTTGCTGGAAAACGTTGAAGACAAGCAAATGGAATTAGTACTTAAGCGTTTATACAGTGACATTGAGAGTGGCTCAAGCTTGTCCGAAGCCATTAGTGCTCAGCCCGATGCCTTCCCGTTTTACGTCTCTTCAATGCTACGTTTGGGTGAAGCAAGTGGTCAGCTAGGAGAGGCGCTATTTAGCATTTCTGAACGTATCGAGCGAGAAGAGAAGCTAGTAAGTGAAGTAAAGTCGGCATTGACCTACCCAGCGTTCCTGCTGGTTGTTTGTGTGGCGACGGTATTCTTCATGTTCCTCTATGTTATCCCGAACTTTGAGAATATGGTTCAAGGTGGAGGAGACGCCGGCGCACTTGGCACATTGCTAGATATTTCAGCATTTTTGAATGATAACCTAACTATTATTCTTATTTTAATGTCTGCATTGATTGGCGGAGTTTATTACAGCGCAAAGTATGGCAACCTCAAAGATTATGCTATGCAAACCTTATGCATAATCCCCATGTTTCGTAACCTCATCGATTCATGGAACATAGTTCAATTTTCCAGTAGTATGCAAAAGCTTTTGCAATCTGGAGTGGAACTTGTTGAGTCTGTAGAAATCACACTCAATAGCATTTCTGACACGCAATTAAGAAAGCGCTTAAACCACGTCGTAGTAAAAGTACGCGAGGGTAAAGGCCTTGCAGATTCACTTGCTGAATATCATGTATTTCCACCTATGGTTATTCGCCTCATTCATACCGGCGAGGCGGGGGCTTCTCTCGTGCCATGTTTCCGAGAAATACATAATTTGTATGAGCGTCGTCTCTCTAAAGGTTTGAAACAAATCCTTACCATACTAGAGCCCTTAGTGATTGTAATCATGGGGGGGATCGTAGGTAGTATTATGATCGTGCTGATATCTGGCATTATTTCAGTGAACAATATCAGCCTATAAAGAGGTAAAAAATGAATAACCAAAAACAACGTGGCTTTACGCTGATAGAGTTGCTAGTCGTACTTGTCCTAATCTCTTTGCTAGCTGGCTTGGTTGGTCCTCAACTGTTTAACCAAGTGGGTTCATCAAAAACTAAAGTGGCAGGCGCACAAATTGAACTGCTAACTTCAGCACTGAATACTTATCGTCTTGATATGGGTGAATACCCAAGCACTGAACAAGGCCTTGATGCGCTAATGGAAAACCCAGGCGATACCACTATGTGGAATGGCCCATACCTAGCGAAAGAAATCCCGCTTGATCCATGGAACCGAGCATACCATTACGAACTAAAACCAAATTATGAGTTCGCACTATACACCTTAGGCCGAGACAATAAAGCTGGTGGTGAAGGTGAAGATCAAGACGTTGGTATTAAGTAATGCCAACTAAGGTGCTGACGGCAAAAATCAAGAGTACTCGTGGTTTTACCATGATCGAGCTACTCGTTGTTCTTGCACTGCTTGGTGCAGTCAGCACCATTGTTGTCCCACAGCTTTGGGGCCAATACACTCGCTTCGCACAGCAGCAACAAGTTGAAAAATTCTGGGGAAAAGTTCGTGATCGAGCTGTGCTGCTACGTAAACAAGGGGAAAACTTCGTGTTTGAGCAGCAAAATCCTAAATGGCAAAAGCTCGCGGCTGAATACGACCTTACTTTACAAAAAAGTGACGTCATTATAGTCCGTGCGGATGGCTTTACTGCTGGTGGTACAATTAACCTTCAAGTGGAGTCAAAAGAAGCGTATTGGAAAATTGAAATAGCAACGCCAGATGGAACGGTTAACATTGCTCGCCGATAATTCACAAGCTCGTAAAACGCCTCAACGTGGTTTTACGTTAATTGAAGTTTTAGTCGCACTTGCGATTTTAGCCGCGGGTTTCTCTGTGATTTTCCAGATGTTTCAGCAATCGGGAATTACAGCAAACCGAATTCAACAAGTTCAGCATCGAGTCGATGTCGAGCAATCCATTTTTATGGAGTTGTCACATATCAACCCATCGGCAAATCAACAAGGTGTTGGCTCGCAAGGTGATATCACGTTTCAGTGGCGAGCAACACCAATTAGTCCTCTATTGAGGTTACGTAGCGAAGACAACACCAACCAGAATCATGTTCAAATATTTACGATTAATGTGGTCTATCAGGAAAAAAAAGTAGAGCGCAGTTTTGAATTTGATCAGATGGGGTGGGAGAGGAAAACCGGTGTATCCCGCTAAGCGTCATAGTAAAGGTTTCACACTGATTGAAGTACTTGTTGCACTGGTCGTGTTTTCTTCAGTCGTATCACTCGTCCTAATAGGTTTGGAGCAAGGCAGAAGCCAATGGGATAGGGCAATGAGATCTACGGATCAAAGCTATCATATGTTTCAACGTAAGCAATGGTTGCAACAGCTCTTTACTCAAGCAAACAGCGCGACATTTCAAATATCGTATGGTACTGAAGCGCCACACTTTTTAGGTACAGCTAACGACGTGTCGTTCATTAGCAATGCACCAATCATATCGGGTCCGGGCACATATGCGAGTGTTAACTTAACACTCGAAAGTCAGAGTAATGGGATGAGTCAGTTAGTATTTCGTCAGTGGCCATACAGTGACCCATACCTGAGTATTCCGCAGGAGGCGGCCGAGTCCAACACATTGGTATTGCTTAAAGACATTCAAAGTTTGGAGTGGGAGTATTACCTTGCACCGCGCGATGAGGCTACGCCGTGGGAAATCAAATACAACACCTTTAGACGTAGACCCGAAGGTTTATGGTCTCAGGAATATGATGCACGTTTTGAGCAAGAAGTGCCGCAGACGGTGAAACTTCATTTTACTCAAAATGGCAAAGAATACGTATGGCAGTTTTATCTACCAACAAAAACAGCGGCTTATAGCCAAGAAACTCGATTGAGTGTGTTCTAGATGAGAATTAATCGTCATCAAACAGGCGTCGTATTGCCGTTGACTCTTATTATACTCGCAATTCTCACAGCAATGGCGAGCGTGGTAATGGTGAGAGATCGAAACAAAGTCGCTGATACGGAAAACATGCGCGATCAATGGCAAGCAAGGCTAGAGATTCACAACGCAGAGCAACGTGTGTTTTACGCGATGTTGGCGGGAGAGCAACAACCTGGAGCCTATCAATTAGGTCAAACACTGTTGTTGACGGATGGAACACCAACCAAATTATCCAATGATGTTTGGGTATCGATTCAAGATCATGCGGGTTTAATGAGCCTACGTTTTATTGATCGTAAATTGCTTAGCGAATTATTTCGAGCATATTTAGGCCCAGGCTTTGATACCAATACAACACAAGCCATCATTAACTGGCAAACGCCGGGGGGACAGCTTCCTATTGATGCTGCAGTGCTGCCTAGGCAAGCTCTGTTTCGTAGTTTAGATGAGCTAATGCTGATCTCTGAAATTACACCTGAAATTTATAATGGTCGATGGAATATTGCGAGTGATGAGCCCTCACCAGAAATGGATGAGTTGAGGCCGCTACCTAAGTATGGATTAAGAGACTTGCTCACGCTTGGTGGGCAAGATCAACTGAACTATGCCGCAACGCCAGATATTCTACTACAAACGCTATATGGCTTTAATGCCGATGATATTGAAAGGCTAGATCGACTCAAAGCCAATGCAAACTGGCGAGGAGTCCAAAGTACTTTTCAGTCACTAGGCATGGCTTTTGGTGAGGGAAGTATGTCCCCAAGTGTGGATTACACTATCCGCTTCCAATATAAGGGAGTCCGAGCAAGAGGTGAATATGAGATATACGCATACTCACTTCCTGTGCCTCGTATATCGTGGTATTTTCCCGACCAATATCGTTATTTTACCCATACACAACCATAGGCAATAAGGTGATACATAAATTACAAAGGCAATGGTACGTTTGGCCTGAGCAAAGTCAGTTTGAACCCAAAACGGTCGAAAATGCACGTCAATGGGATAAAGTGATTGGCTTAGTACCTCAGTCTGTATGTCTCTTTAAGGTATTTTATTACCAAACCGAGCTGATACCACAAAGCGAGATCCGTCAGTGTGTGGATAACGAGTTAGAACAGCTAGTTGACTGGCAAGAATACCAATGTCATACGTGGATCAATAAAGTCCAAGATCGCTGGCAAGTTGCAGTTTGGTTTTGGGATAAAAGCGAGATTTCTTTTGCTCAGCCTGTAACGCATATCGTTCCTGCGATGGCGTGTGAGCTTGCGAAAGTCAATACACCTGAAGGCATACTGCTTTACACAGAAGGTCAAAATACTTCGGCACAGTCGTGGGCGATCACTTGGCAAGGTGGCAAAGTCATTGAGCAACTGTATCCAATGCGTTCACCACTACACCAGCGTACCGTGGCACAGCGAATCAGTGAGCAACAGCATGTTTACTCAAACCAGGACCACCATTCATTACTTCAAGGCGTCGAGCTAGCAAGCCTGAACCTAGTCCCTCGCTCTGCAGTGCTATCGGAAGGGAAATGTAGTAACCAGTTTGATCTGGATAATCCATGGCAATATTGGCGAACGTTATTGGCACTGCTGTTGGTTCTGCTTGCTTATATGGGAGCGGATGCCACTCTAGTGAGCTTCAAGCAAGGGCAAATAGAAGACGAAATTACCCAGTTACAACAAGAAACTTTCCAGCTTCAGCGCCTACGTGGCGAAGCTCAGGACACGAGTAAAGTACTGACCCAGATAGAGCTAGCGCAACTGCGACAAAGAGTACCAGTGCAGATCATTGAAGCGCTTACTACACAGCTTGCAAAAGACGTTGTCATAGAACGCTTAACATACAAGCCGGAGCGTATTGTGTTGCAAGGTACCATCCGAGATTCTCTGGGCCTGTTAGAAACGTTGTCGTCTCTAAAAGGAGTGAAAGAAGCACGATTGCTTGGCGAAGTCGTGCCAGTGGATGATGATAGACAAGAGTTCCGTGCAGAACTGATCTTGTTGGAGGCAGACCAATGGAAAAACTAAATCAGTTGCTGCAAGACTCGAACTTAAAAGAAGAGTTATCGAGTCCGGTTGTCCAGTGGGCAGGATTTTTCTGTGCCATCATCTTTGTTTGGTGGTTAGCGATCAGCCCATACACCGAGTGGCGTTCTCAAACTGTTGGGCAACTGGAGCAAAAAACATTGCAGCTTGAAAGGTTGCAACAGTTGAAGGCGAGCAGCGATGTCATTACTGACTCTATTACGCAACTGAAGGCAAATTACAAAGCTGCGGAGCAGTCCCTGATCAAGGAGCGCACCAATAGCCGTGCTATATCGGTCCAAGTGAATGCTTTTGAAGACGTATATCGCCCATTTGGACTAAAGTTCAGCGGCCGTCGTTTTGGTGAACCAGATGTCTATCCTTGGCTAGGTGAGAAAGTAGAATCGCAATGGCGCCTAGAAGGTGCATCGGACGATATTTTGTACATGCTATATGCATTAGCAAACCAACGTACCATCATTGAGCCCACATCGATTGAAATCAAACGTGGACGCACAACGCGTAATCAAACAGTGCCGAATTACGAAGTAGCGGTAGACATTCGCAGTTATCGTCAGCTACCGATCAGAGAACTGAAAATGAGAGCAAGACAATGATAGCGCAGACCAAAATAGTACTAGGTGCGGCGTCATTGGCCGTTGCATCTTTGGGAATGACCTACGTCAGTTTAACGCCTAGTAACAGTGCCGACGACTTACTCAGTGTGTCAGCATATCAATCAAAAGTGGACGCAGATCAGCCTCAGGCTCCAAGTGGCAATATATTCAAAGTGGATCGTGTGATTCGCGCTGTCGATGCCGACAAACAAGCTGAGCTTGATGCGGCAGCGCAAGCGGCAGAGGCCGCCCGCTCCGCGAAAGCAACACTCGGGGACTTTGTGATGGTCAGTATCGTCACCCAAGGTGAGCACACCTACGCTGTCTTCGTTGGTAAAGAGCAGCGAATTGCATTAGCCGAAGGTGAGTTTAATGATGCTATCGGTACATTAAGTTCAATTACAGGAAATCAAGCGACAACAACCGGAGTTGATGGCGCAGAGAAGCAGTGGCGACTGTTCCCAGTTGGTGATCTAACACCAAAAGAAGAGTCTCCAAACCAAGAGGAAACCACCACACAATGAACGGCCTATTGATGATGGAAAGGCGACATAAAAAAGCCCTGATGGCGGTAGCGATCAGTAGCCTGATGGCTGGCTGTGCTAACTTTGCTCCTTTACCACCAAACGTTTACTCACAGCCCCCATCGGTCAATGATCAAAATTCAGTCACTGTTATTGATGCTGATGCGAAAAAAGAAGACCAGCAAGAAGGTAAACTGAACGGTGGTTATGTTCAGGTAGATACCAGTATTCGTTCGGCTCCTCTACTACATGCATCACAGAAAAGCAGTGCTTCTGAGAACATTTTGGGCCTGCCAAAAGAACCCGTAAGCCTGAACGCCGATGGCCTGCCACTGAACCATTTCATCAACCTTGCATTAGGCGATGTGCTAGGCGTGAACTATGTGGTAGATACTGACTTAGCCAAAAAAACAACACCAATTACCATGCGTGTTAACCAACCTGTAGAGCCTTTGCGCTTGCTCGGGTTAGTTGAAGAGGTGTTACAAGTTAACGGCGTCGCACTCGCACTGGAAGACAACTTGATTAAGGTTATTCCTTCTAGCAAAACCAATAATCAAACGCCAAGCTTGATGAACCAAGCGGTTAAGCCTATGTTGCGTTATGGCAAGGTGGCGCAGTTGGTACCAATTTATTATCTGTCTATTAACCAAGCATCGAGCATGGCAAATAGCTTACTGCGTGAGGGTAATGGCGGAACCGTGTTGGTCCAAAACCATCTTAACTCTTTAATGGTCGTAGCTCGTCAGGATGATATTGAGCGTCTTGAAAAGTTACTTGCAGAGTTAGACGTACCAGCTAAGTCGTCAAACTATATGACGTTGATTAAACCAACGTACTCAACGGCAGGTGATCTTGCTAAAGAGTTAAAAGCAGCCCTAGATGCGGCTTCAATCCCCGCGACTATTGGTAGAGGTACGCACGGTGTGATTTTGTCGCAAATCAGCCCTGAGCAGTTGTTGGTTACATCAAGCACCAAAGCTTGGCTAAATTATGCTAAAGAGTGGATTAAGCGTTTAGACATCCCCAAACCGGTTGAAGGCACCCAAGGTGTTTATGCCTACTACATGAAAAACACCAAAGCGGCCGATGCATGGCAGATGGTAGAAGCGATATTTGGCGATGGTAAATCCAAGTCCAAACAACCAGAAACGCCGAGGCAAGATATTGTTGCATCTGCCCAAGAAGGTAGCTCGATTGCAGGTAATAAGGGATATCAGCCAAGACAAAGATCGGTGCAGCAAACCATGAGTGTGGTGTCTAAAGATTACCGTGTAGTGATCGACACCAAACGTAATGCTTTGATCTTTCAAGGCCAATACGCAGAGTATCAACGTTTAGTTGAATTGCTGAAATTCGTTGACCAACGTCCGCGTCAAGTGTTGCTGCAAGCAACAGTGGCCGAAGTTAAAGTAGAAGATGGCTTCACTTTAGGCACATCGTTTAACATTAAAAGCGGTGATATTACAGGTGGTACCAACGGTATTATAACTAATGCCGGCAACTTAAACCTAACGGGTGTATTTGGCGATGTTACTGCTGAGTTCACCGCCGCGATGGACAATGGTAAGGCGCAAATTCTTTCGAGCCCACGAGTCATTGCAATGGATCAAGAACCCGCACGAATCAGCATCGGTGAGCAGATTCAAGTAAAAACGGGTGAGGTGTCTGGTGGTGGTGATGACTCCAAAGCGACCATCACATATCAATATGTGGATGTAGGTATCACGCTCGATATTACCCCAACCATTAATCAAAACGGCTTGGTGGAACTCAGTATCAGCCAAGAGGTCAGTTCGCAAGGGGTGGCTTCTGGCGATAGCATCCCAATCAATAAGCGTTCACTCCAAACTCGTATGTTGGCAGACAGTGGCGACACCATTTACATGGGTGGCTTGATATCCAAAGATAACAACAACAGTGAGAAGAAGGTTCCTATTTTAGGTGATATCCCGGTAGTAGGTAACCTGTTTAAATATAAATCGGAGAAGCAGAACTCTACCGAGTTAGTGTTGTTGATTACGCCTTACGTGATCAATAGCCGTGATGAAGCCCAGTTCTATACCAAAGAGTTCAGGAATGTGACGGGTTGGGAAATGGTAGAAAGTCTACCTTATTAAATTAGAATAAAGCCCCTAAAAGGGGCTTTTTTATGCTTCATGCTTTTACTGTCTTATTTATTAATAAGGTGATAAGGAGTGAGGTTTTAATTAATTAGTCGTAAATATCCTCTTTTATTCGCGCAGACGAGTAACAAATTATTGTGTCAGGGGTCCCAAAAAGGAGGTATTGTTCAACTACGCAGGGAAAAATTCGCTATATTTTTACGGTTTTATTGGATGAAGTTTTGTACGTGCCACAGAGTAGTGTTGAGCTTTTTTTAATGGTCAAGAATTGTGAGATTGTCATATTCTTGACATTTATGTCATTCTTCTGACATGGGTTTGATATTTATATTTGAGCGATTGAATTTGTTTTAAAGCCAATAAAATCAAATGTTTAGATATTTATTGTTAAATGCTAATCAAAAGCATCATGTTTAAAACCATGAGCAAGAAAAATGGCGAGATAAAAAACACAAAATGGCGAATATTTGAACGATTTGGGTGGTGTGTTTTTTTTTGTGATTAAAATCACTCTCATTTTTCCTTGAATTAAGAGAAAAACGTCTCACTGTCACACTTTTTCCATTGACTTTATTTGTACTTCTAATAAAAATAGCGAGTGCGCACTTCGGGGCGCGATCTTTAAACTAATGCTTCGCAAGTTGGCTGAACTTTCTACTACTTAGCGGTGGAGACAGGAAAGCGCGAAGTATGGTGCGACGAACAGTGCACCGAAGTTGATCAAAAATCACCTTCCTAAGATGTCGGTGAGAATAATATGGATCCAAACTAAGGATATAAATAACATGTTAAAGAAAACGCTTCTTGCTGCTTCAGTAGCAGCATTCGCAGCAGCACCAGCAATGGCTGATGTAACACTATTTTATGGTAACAACACTGCTGATACAGAAGTAAACACAACGTATCTAGCATCAGTAACTAAGCAACCTGTACTTAGTTTCTCTACTGCTGAAGAACAAGTTGGCGCTCGTTTCGGCGTAACTGGCGATCTTAAGCAAAACGGTTTTATCACTATCGAACTAACGGGTGATGCAACATTTAATGAAAACGAAGTTCGTCAGTGGCTGACAGACATTGATGCTGCTGATGCAGACAGCCTAGATATTACTATCGGCTTGGATCTATACCAACAAACTGTTGCAAACAACGCTCTGACTGGTGTACCTACTGCTGTAGTGAACCCTACTCTAAGTCAGATTTTCAAAGTAATTCCAGCGTCTTCTGGCTACCAGCTAGATTACGCGATCGATTTAGATGGCAAACGCCTTCGTTTGGCACTTAAGCAAACTATCGGTTCATTTGATGATTTGATCGCGCTTAGCGCTCCAAAAACTGCAGCAGAGGTTGATACCGCTGCAGCAGCTAACGTTGCTCTTGCTGCTGACGTAGCGGCACTAGCTACAGCTGGTGTAACAGGTACTCTTGTTGATGGTGATGGTTCAACAACGACTGGTTACAAATTCTCAGATACTTCAGGCACAGCAACAACAGCAGCAGAAAAAGTTGCTTACATCCGCGCTAACGCTACTGGTGGTACTGATGATACTTACCTAGAAGGTCTTGCTGGTTTCGCAGAAGGTGATTCAACAGTTGCAGCTGCAGGTACTACAACTAACTTCGATTTTGCTAACGCTAACCAAATCTTCAACCTGAAGACTGGTAGTTCAGATGTTAAAGCTAAAATCGGTGCATTGAAGAACGCGTCATACTCTGCTGATCCTAAATCTACAGGTAGTCTATTCCAGTTAGGTGAACTATTTAAGCTAGCTCTAACAGATGCAGACTCTTACGGTAAAGCGACAGCTCTTGTTTCTACAGGGTTTACTGGTGTGTTTGCGGGTTCTAACGCTGGTACAGTTGTAAATGATCTAGACATCTCAGCAGATGGTCTGAAACTTATCAACCGTACGTCTAACCAGAACATTCAGTTGAACAAAGTTCGTTTAACTCTAAACGGTGACCTATCTGCGTTTGCAGCTGACGATTCTGGTATGCTTCTAACTAAATCAGGCACTACTTCTGATTGGAAACTGAGCTCAGACAAGAAATCAGCAACAGCTCTAGCTAATGTAGGCACAGGTGGTTCTTCTGGTGTTCTACAAGGTGAAGATGATCGTTTAGCAAGCGTTGCATTTACTACACTTGAAGATCTATATGTAGCAACAGACAACGATATCCCAGTAGAAGCGCAAGTTATCTCAATGACTGCTTCTATTCTAGGTGCAGAGCAAGATACTTTCGAAAACTACTCTAACACTCTAGAACAACTGTTCTTGATCACTCGTGACGGTCTGAAGTTCGATACTATCCTAACTGGTACAACTTCTTCTAACACTGTTCACATTCGTGACGTATCTGGTAACCTTCCTGTTGAAGGTGGTAAGATTTACGTGACTGTATGGGAATACGACGCACACGAAGCTGGTGAAAACGCAGAGCGTAACGTTCTTGCAGAGCGTGAAGAGCTAGCAGTTAAGCTACCTTCAAACGGTGCTGTAACTCTATCTCCAGCAACTATCGCTGCTCAACTAGGCATCGAAGTAGCTCCAGCTCGTCAAGCACGTATGCTATTCGAAGTTGAAACTAACGTTGGTGAAGTAGCTGTTAAGAAATCTGACGGTAAAGGTACTGACATCCAAGTTGGTTCTCAAGCTCAAGAGAAAGAGATCGTTGACTTCACTCTATAATAGAGTTTAGTAACTTTTGTCCAAAAGGAGCCTTCGGGCTCCTTTTTTAATGTCTGCGTTTCAGTAAGGTGACTCTTCCAGCGTATTTATGACGGTAAATGCGCAAATTTACTTCTCATTGACCTCACCGTTTTGCAAAGCGTTCTGTTTTTGCTCATAATACTCCCCCCTAATCGCAATAAATTACCCCGATGGTTATATCCGTTTCTCAACTCAGTAAAAGCTTTTCTCTTGCTAACCGCCCTTGGCAGCGCTTGCGCCAAGCATTGTGGCCAAAAGCAAGTGACGAGCGCTTTTACGCCCTAAAAAACATTAACTTTTCTGCTAAGCAAGGGGAAACCGTTGGTATTGTTGGTCATAACGGCAGCGGGAAATCGACCTTATTGCAGCTGATTTGTGGTGTTATGCAACCCGATCAAGGTGATGTCTCTATTCAAGGGCGAGTCGCGGCGCTCCTAGAGCTAGGCTCTGGTTTTAATCCTGAATTTACTGGTCGCCAAAACGTTTATTTCAATGCGCAACTGCTAGGTTTGAGTAAGGCAGAAGTGGCCGAGAGATTTGATGATATTCTCGCTTTTGCTGACATTGGTACCTTTATCGATCAGCCAGTAAAAAGCTACTCCAGCGGTATGATGTTGCGTTTGGCCTTTTCTGTTGTCATGCACATTGATCCCGACATCCTTATTGTCGATGAGGCTCTTGCGGTGGGCGACGATGCGTTCCAACGTAAATGTCACGCTAAGCTGCGTCAATTACAGGCAAAAGGGGCGACATTGCTGTTCGTTTCTCACTCTGCAGGTCAAGTTATTGAACTGTGTGATCGCGCAGTACTGCTCGATCATGGCGAGTTACTTATGGAAGGGACACCTAAGCAAGTAGTCCAGCAGTATCACAAGTTATTGCATATGCATGGCCCAGAGCGTGAAACGTATCGTCAGCAAATCAAAGATGGTTTACGTGAGCAGACAGAAACCAAACCGAAGAAGAAGCAACTTGCGGTAAGCAAAGGGGCATACGATCCAAATATTCAGCCTGTTTCTACAGTATGGTATCAAAGTCAAGGTGCCGTTATCAGTGAGCCTCATATTGAAAATCTAGATGGTGAAGCGGTCAATCTGCTCACTGCTGGCGAAGAGTACGACTACGTTTATCAGGTGCATTTCGAGCGTGAAGCGTTTGAAGTTGGTGGCGGTATGATGATCAAGACTGTTTCTGGGTTAGAAATCGCGGGTGCAACGAGCACACGCAATCATCAAATGCGTATTCCTTACGTTGCTGCAGAACAGACGATAGAGATGCGCTTCCGTTTCTCATGTAATCTGCCAAATGGATCGTACTTCCTTAACTGTGGTTGTTCTGCATTAGTTGAAGGTGAACGTCAGTTCTTACATCGTGGTGTAGATGCGGCAATGTTTACCGTGATTGAGCAAAGCAGCCATGTGACGGGAGCAGTAGACTTAGTGAAAAAGATCACGTCTAAGCCTTTGGTGACAGAGGGCTCTCATGCGTCCTAATCTATTTATTATTGGTGGACAAAAGTGTGGCACCAGTGCGTTAGCCCATTTCATCGCTCAGCATCCCGATATCTGCTTAGCTCAAGGTAAAGAGGCACATATACTTGATCATCCAGAGTACCTCAATAAAGAGGGACAAGTGTGTGTGAGCGACGCTGTTTTAGACCAAGCCTACGCCGAGAAATTTACGCATGCGAATGGAGAGCGCTACTTATGCGATGCAACGCCAATCTATGCCTACTGGAATCAGGTGTTACCAAAGTTGGCTGAATATCAACCCAATGCTAAAGTCATTTTTATGTTGCGTGATCCAGTTGAAAGGGCGATCTCACAATATACTATGGAGAGTAAGCGAGGCTTCGAGAGTGAATCAATGCTGAAAGCCTTTCTTAAAGAGCCATCGCGCCTTCGAGCTGCTCAACATGACTACAGTTGGCATTCATCGCTTCGCACGCACTCTTACCTAGACCGAGGTCATTTTAGCCAGCAGTTGGCGGAGATAAAGCGCCATTTTGGTGAGAACAATGTCTTAGTTATGCACAATGATGAGCTGCGCCACCATCATCAACAGGCCATGCAGCGCATCTTTGATTTTTTACAAATTGAGAGTGTGGCGATAGCAGCGGAATCAGTGTTTGCCGGGCAATACGCCTCCCCAAGCATAGGTGAAAGACTCGCCAAGTTATACGCCCAAGCCAAATTACATAAAGAGCAGAAGTTTGTACGCCAATATGCGACAAAACTGCCAAGCAAATCAGAATAACGAGTATCGAATATATGTCGAAAAACACTGAGCAAACGTCGGTAGAAACAAGCCAGAACAAATCGGTAGTGATTGTTCTAGGCATGCACCGTAGTGGTACGAGCGCACTGACTAAAGCCCTACAAGTTATTGGGGTTTCATTAAGTGAGAACTTAATGCCTGAGGGGGAATTTAACCCTAAAGGTCACTGGGAAGATATTGATGTCGTTAGTATCAACGATAAGCTTCTGGCACATTATGGCAACGTCTGGTTCAGTGCTACTCAACCAGAGATAAACCTTGATGATCAATATGTTCAATTGCTTCTGGGTGAAGCGGTTAACATGGTTCAGCAACGAGTTGAAGAGTTTAACCTTTGGGGCTTTAAGGATCCTCGTACTTCTCGTTTACTTATGTTTTGGCAAGAAGTATTCAAGCGTGCCGGTGTACAGGCTAAGTATGTCTACGCATTGCGTAACCCTTTAGATATTGCTCGCTCGTTGGCTCGTCGTGATGGGATCAATCATCGTCAGGGCTACTTATTGTGGCTTTGGCACACACTACCAAATTTAAATTTATTGCAATCCGAGAATGTGTCTTGGGTTGGTTTTAATGAGCTACTTTCTCAGCCTAGAACGGTGATTGCTAAGTTACAACAGCAATTAGAGTTAGACTCAGTATCAACAGAAAACGTTGATAAGTTCTGCGATTCTTACATTGACCCATCCTTAAGCCATAGTAATGCCCAACTGAGCGACCTTTATCAAGATACTGAGCACTTTGAACCAGTATTGAGTCTTTACGAGGCGATGGAGAAGTTCAGCCAAGGTTCGCTGACGTTGGAGCAATGGCTAAATGAAGAGCAGGCAGATAACGCTCACCGAGACTTTCAAAGTGCATTCTCGGAACAGTGGAAATGTCTAGCTGAAGAGCTGAATCAATCTGCATTTAAAAATCATGCTTTGCTGTATCATGCGAATATTCGTAACGATCAGTTAATAGATGATTCCCGCAACAAGCAAGCTGAGCTACAGAATGAGCTTGAAAAAGTTCATGCTATTGTTAACGAGAAAGAACATTGCTTAATTGAGATGAACCAAAAGTTGGTAGAAACCAGCGATGCTTTTGTTGCACATAAGAAAGCGCTTGAAGAATTACGCCCTGAACTAAAAAAAGTGCATCATGAATTAGAAAAAGCACACCTAAGTTTGCATGAGAAAGATGTTCAGATCGCGACACTCAATGAACTTAAATTTGTGGTGCGTGAGAAGGAATCGCAAATAGCGATGCAGCAAAACCAAGCTCAAGCACTAGAGCAACGAGTGGCTGAACTGGAACACCGCAATGCAAATTCAGAGCAATGGGCATACTCGCTGCAAGCTGCAGTCGCTGAAATGCAAAACTCAACATCTTGGAAGCTAACTTCGCCGATACGTGCAATTCGTCCTGTGCTTTCGATGCCAATTAAAGTGGCCAAGCGTGGAGTTGGCTTTGTTAGGCATCATGGTGGCGTTCAGAATACCTGCCGCAAAGCGTGGGGTGTTTACCAACGTGAAGGGCTGAAAGGTTTGCTTAGCCGTGGTCAATACCAAGCGGCTCAAGCCGTAGAGCCGACAGGTGAACCACTGATCGATTACGGTCAATGGCTTGAAAAGTATGGTCAGTTGTCTGCCGAGCAAACGCAGCAAGTATCAGCACGTATTGCAAGCTTAGAAAATAAGCCGAAAATCTCTGTCTTGATGCCTGTATATAATGCACCAGTAAACTACTTGCGTGAAGCGATCGAATCAGTGACCGCTCAGCTTTACCCTGAGTGGGAGCTATGTATTGCCGATGATGCGTCACCAAACCAAGAAGTGCGTGATGTACTGCGTGAGTACGCGCAACAAGATAGCCGAATAAAAGTGGTAGAACGTGAGCAGAATGGTCATATCTCCGAGGCAACCAACAGTGCGCTTGAAGTCGCAACAGGTGAATACATCGCCTTAATGGATCATGATGATAAGCTGCCAAACGATGCTCTTTACTGGGTGGCAGAAACAATTCTAGCGAACCCGGAAGCGGCATTGATTTACAGTGATGAAGACAAGATCACTGCAGATGGTGCAACCCGCTATGATCCAAACTTTAAACCTCAGTGGAATCCAGAACTGCTGCTAAACCAGAACTGTATTTCGCATTTAGGCGTTTACGAAACTGAGTTGGCAAAAGAAATCGGAGGCTTCCGTAAGGGCTTTGAGGGAGCGCAGGATTGGGATTTTGCGCTGCGTTTTACAGAGAAAGTAGAACGCGAGCACATCATCCATATTCCACGTATTCTTTATCACTGGCGTGCAATTGAAGGCAGTACAGCGGTTGATGGTGATGAAAAACCTTATGCTTTAATTGCGGGTTTGAAAGCCGTACAAGAACACTGTGACCGAATGGCGATCAAAGCCGAAGTGGTTGAACATCCAGAGCGTCACTATGCTCGAGTTAAATACGAGATCCCAACACCTCAGCCAATGGTAAGTATGATCATTCCAACACGTAATGGTTTGGACGTACTTTCTGTGTGTATCGACTCTATTTTGGAAAAGACGACTTACCAGAGCTACGAGATCATCATTGTAGACAATGGCTCAGACTGCCCAGACACCTTAGCGTACTTAGAGAAACTCCAGCAAGAGAACAGCAATGTAGTTGTGCTGCGTGATGATAGCCCATTCAACTATTCTGCGCTGAACAACAAAGCAGCAGCGATTGCGAAAGGTGAGATCTTAGCGCTGGTGAACAATGACGTAGAAGTGATCACGCCTGATTGGTTAACGGAAATGGTTGGTCATGTTATCCAACCACAAAACGGAGCGGTTGGCGCTCGTCTTTGGTACCCAGATGATACGTTACAACATGGTGGTGTGATTATGGTGGGGGGCGTTGCTGGCCATGCACATAAACACTTGCCAAAAGGTTTACCTGGATACGGCTGTCGTGCGATTGTTTCGCAAAACTACTCTGCAGTAACGGCAGCCTGCCTACTGGTTCGTAAAGAGGTGTTTGAACAAGTCGGTGGTTTGAATGAGAAAGATCTGACCGTGGCATTTAATGACATCGATTTCTGTTTGAAAGTACAAGAAGCGGGTTATTTCAATGTGTGGACACCATATGCAGAGTTGTACCACTACGAATCGAAAACTCGTGGTTTTGAAGATACGCCAGAGAAACAAGCACGTTTTGCCAAAGAAGTGCAGTACATGCGTGGCCGTTGGGCGAATGTCTTGGATGCAGATCCATGCTACAACCCGAACTTAACCATGGCTCGTGAAGATTTTTCACTGGCGTTTGAGCGCCGAGTTTAGATTTTCACCATAACGGAAAATAGCAAAAGCACTGTATTGGCAGTGCTTTTTTATTGCTTAGAAGTTGCGTTAAATACGGTTTACTACTGAAATGGATGTACAGCAGCTATTCTATAACCCGGTACTGTTGGGTCCTAAGCAGAGTGGCGAATGCATGTTTGGCGTCATCTTCACCATGGATTAGGTGGATTTCTTCAGGAGGGGGCTCAATACCTTTAATAAAGCGCATTAGGTCATCTTGTCCTGCATGAGCCGAGTATCCCGACATAGTGTGCACTTGTGCATTGATTTCAATTTTTTCGCCATCGATATCCACTTCGATTGCGCCTGATTGTATTTCCCGTCCCAAGGTGTTTTTTGCTTGATAGCCAGCAAAAATGACGTCGTTGCGCTCATCAGGAAGTAGGGCTTTCAGGTAGTTGACGATTCTGCCACCCTCACACATCCCTGAAGCGGCAACCACAATAGCAGGTTCTGCAGAGACTTTAAGCCGATTTACCAGTCGGGAGTGCTGTTTGTGATCAGAGACGGTAATGCACTGGTCAAAGGCAAGCGGGTGGCGGTGAGCATCTAGCCGAGTTTTGGCTTCTTTGCCCCATAGCTTTTTAAATTGGCGATACGTTTTGGTGACTTTTTCTGCCAGTGGCGAATCAAGAATGATAGGAATGTTGGCATCAATATTATGCTGATGGATAAGCAGTTCAATATCGAACAACAACTCTTGGGTTCTGCCGACGCTAAAAGCCGGAATGAGGATGGTTCCACCATCTGTCAGAGCATGGTTGATAATTCCAGCCAGTCGCATTGCACGTTGCTCTGCGGGATCGTGGTTCTTGTTACCATAAGTGGTTTCGATATATAGGTAGTCAGCTCTAGTTGGTGATATTGGGTCGGGTAATAGTGGTGTGTCATATTGGCCTAAGTCGCCAGAGAAAACCACAATCTTATTATTAGGAAGCTTCACTTCTAAATATGCAGAGCCAAGAATATGCCCTGCTGGTTGAAACCTTAAATAGGTTTTTGTCCCTAGACGATACCATTGCTTGAAAGGAATTGGACGAATGAGTCGCTTGATAAAACTCAGAACTTTATCTCGCTGCAACGCACTAAGGCCAAGCTGCAACTTTAAACCATCTTCAAGCATGAGAGGGATCAACTTGCTGGTCGCAGGAGTGCAATAGATAGGCTTGTTAAATCCAGACGCAATTAGCCAAGGTAATCGACCTATGTGATCGATATGGGCGTGAGTGATTGCAATGCCGATCAGGTGTTTAGACGGAAATCGAACCACTTGCTCTGATTGAGTTGCCTCCCCGCCTTGCAGTAAGCCGCAGTCAACGAGCAGGTGACCAATATCAAGGGGTATTTCGTGGCATGAGCCAGTCACGGTGTCTTTCCCGCCATGATGAATCACTTCCATTTTTATCTCCCTCGTCTTTTCAAATCTTCTAAGTCAATTTTGGACCTTGTCAGCTCTGAAGGAAATTCTATCAGTACCCCATAGGTAAATTGTTCAAATGCTCATATTGCGCGACTGATCTCAAACAAAGTCATACTTAACATGGTTTTTAATATCGATTTAAGCGCACTAACATTTCAGTTAAAATAGGAAAGATTTTTTAATTAGTCAGTTCGCCTTCCATCGTTCTGCCGCGATTTAGGAGCCAGACCTAAGGCGGTAGCGTATTTGAGAGAACATAACCATAACCTATAAAGTGGTGTGAATTAATAATGATTGATACAAAACAAATGACGCATTTAAAGCAGCTAGAAGCGGAATCGATTCACATCATGCGTGAGGTGGCTGCTGAGTTTGATAATCCCGTGATGCTTTATTCTGTCGGTAAAGACTCTTCGGTTATGCTGCATTTAGCCAAAAAAGCCTTCGCGCCTGGCATTCCACCCTTTCCGTTGATGCATGTAGATACTACGTGGAAGTTCAAAGAGATGATTGAATTTCGTGACTATATGGCGAACAAATTGGGCATGAAGTTGCTCGTTCATCAAAACCCTGAAGGTTTGAAAATGAACATCAACCCATTTGTGCATGGTAGCTCATTGCATACAGATATAATGAAAACCCAGGGGTTAAAACAGGCGCTGGATAAACATGGCTTTGATGCTGCTTTTGGTGGTGCACGCCGTGATGAAGAGAAATCTCGCGCTAAAGAGCGAGTCTATTCTTTCCGAGATGAAAACCATCGATGGGATCCGAAGAATCAGCGCCCAGAACTATGGAATATTTATAATGGTCGTATTCATCAAGGGGAGAGCATTCGAGTTTTCCCTTTATCTAACTGGACAGAGCTAGATATCTGGCAGTATATCTATCTAGAAAATATCGAAATTCCTAGCTTGTATTTGGCCAAACCACGCCCAGTTGTCGAGCGTGATGGTATGTTGATCATGGTGGATGATGATCGGATGGAGCTAAAAGAAGGTGAGAAGGTAGAGAAGAAGATGGTGCGCTTTCGAACCTTAGGTTGCTATCCATTAACTGGCGCTGTGGAATCTCAAGCCACGACACTGCCAGAAATCATCCAGGAAATGTTGCTTACGACGACTTCTGAGCGACAAGGGCGCGCTATTGATCATGACAGCTCCGGCTCGATGGAGAAGAAAAAGCGTGAAGGCTACTTTTAATCATCCACACATATAGCCGTTACCCAGATGCTTTTCACTGCGACCGTCATTCTCGTCTTGCTTATTTTTTTAGCAACGACAAAAATCAGACCAGCCATGCTATTTATGATAGCTGTGCTGTGCCTGTATACCTATGGAGAGCTTTCTCTAGAAGAAGTCACTTCGAACATCACTAACCATTCCGTCCTGACGCTTATCTGTTTGATGTTAGCATCTCTAGCCTTGGAGAAGAGTCAGCTTTTGCCGTGGGTTTCGACAAAGATTTTCCGCCCTAGCTATACTCAAACCATTTCTTTGCTTGGTATCAGTACTGCGCTAAGTTCTGCGTTGTTAAATAACACTGCCGTTGTCGCGACTTTGATGGGGGCGGTGAAACGCAATCAGGATCATCCCGCTCAGAAGTTGTTGTTGCCGCTTTCCTACTTTGCCATTTTGGGTGGTACGTTAACTTTGATCGGTACCTCGACAAACCTTGTGGTGAATGCGTTACTTATTGATGCAGAGCTACCAAGCCTACACTTTCTTTCATTCTTCCCTGTCGGGATTGCTCTGGTTCTTGTTGTTGGTAGCGTAGTGATATGGTCGACTAAGTCATTAACTGCAAAGGATAGAGCTCAACAAGATAAGCTGGATTACTTCATTGATGCAGAAGTCGTAGTCGGGAGTAAATTGATTGGTAAGTCAGTACAGCAAAACCGGCTACGCGCGCTCGATGGTTTATTCTTGGTTGAGGTTGTTCGACAAGGCCAACTTATCTCACCCGTTACGCCAGAAACGTTAATCCTTGCACAGGACAAGTTAATCTTTGCTGGTGATGTGAAGCAGATTAAACAGTTGCAGCTCTTTGATGGCTTAAGGCTATTTTCTGATGATATTCAGTTATTAGAATCCAACTTAACTGAAGCGATCGTTAGCCCAGAATCGGTGTTGGTGAGTAAGACACTAAAAGAAACAGAATTTCGTTCACGCTTTGATGCTGCTGTGGTGGCGATTTCCCGTGATGGTGAGCGATTGTCAGGTAAACTCGGTGAACAAGTGCTCCGTGCTGGGGATAAGCTGGTTCTGGCAGTGGGTACGGATTTCGATAAAAGGCAAAACTTGTCGCGTAACTTTTTCTTCTTATCAGGGAAGACGGTGGAGCAACCGTTAACGGGGTGGCAAAACGCGCTGGTGATTTTGGGCTTTCTAGCCGCGATTGTTGTTTCTGTTGTCTCTTCGATAACGTTACTTGAGGCTATGGTTGGGTATTTGATTGCACTGATTATCGGTAATGCATTAGATAGCTCCACTATCAGAAGGCGCTTCCCTTTTGAGTTGTGGTTAATCTTGGTTTCAGCGCTATGCCTAGCACAGGCATTTACTAATTCAGGCTTGGCTGAGTGGATATCAACGAATTTATTTCAGATGCTTAATGGGTATTCGGCCTATACCGCATTAATCGTTGTTTTTATTACGACTTTGTTGTTGACCGAGATCATCACTAACACAGCCGCCGCAGCGATCGTACTGCCTGTAGGAATCGCTTTAGCAAAAGCGTATGGGGTGGATTCTAGCCCTTTTATTATGGCAGTAGCATACGCCGCAAGCGCTTCGTTTTTAACGCCTTATGGATACCAAACTAATCTGATGGTAATGAATGCAGGGGGCTATCAGGTAAAAGACTTTATCCGAGTCGGTTGGAGGGTGTCATTGGCGTATACTTCGGTTGCGTTAATCACAATTCCCCTTGTTTTCCCGTTTTAACTGTTAAATTTAAGTGAAATGAAAACATACGAAAGAAAACAGAATGAATCCGTTAGTGATGACCTAGTTTGGCATCATACTAATGTCACTCATCAAGAGCGGGTGAAACAAAAAAAACAACGTCCCGTCGTACTGTGGTTTACTGGACTAAGTGGTTCCGGAAAGTCGACAATCGCCAATGCGCTAGAAAGAAGATTGCTAGAGCTGAATAAGCATAGCTATTTGCTCGATGGCGACAATGTTCGTCATGGACTCAATCAGGATTTAGGCTTCAGTGATGTTGATAGGGTAGAGAATATCCGCAGGGTTGCAGAGGTTGCTCACTTGTTTGTTGATGCTGGAATGATCGTACTTACAGCTTTTATCTCTCCATTTCGTAGCGATAGACAACTAGCAAGAGACAAAATTGGGTCAGAGGCATTTATAGAGGTGTTTTTAGATATCCCACTAGCAGTGTGCGAAGACCGTGATCCTAAGGGACTTTATAAAAAAGCGCGAGCTGGACAAATTAAGAGTTTCACTGGCATTGACTCTGATTATGAAGCGCCAATAGAACCAGAGATAACTTTAAACGCTAATATGTCCATTGAAGATGCTGTGGACACTATCATTGCTACCCTCACCGAAAAAGATTTTATTTAGGAATATTACTTATGTCCCACAGTTCTGACTTGATTGCAAAAGACATTGAAGCCTACTTAAAAGTGCATGAGAACAAAGATCTTCTCCGCTTTTTAACTTGTGGCAATGTTGATGACGGTAAATCAACGTTAATTGGGCGTCTGCTTTATGATTCAAAGTTGATCTATGAAGATCAAATGGCGGCAATTGAGAAAGATTCGCAAAAGTTTAATACCACAAATGAAGCGTTTGATTTAGCTCTACTTGTTGATGGGTTGCAGTCTGAACGTGAGCAAGGCATCACGATTGATGTAGCTTATCGATACTTTTCTACTGATAAGCGTAAATTCATCATCGCAGACACTCCAGGGCATGAACAATATACGCGAAACATGGTGACAGGGGCTTCAACCTGTGACCTTGCTATTGTGATGGTTGATGCGCGTCGTGGGATTCAAACGCAAACTCGTCGCCATAGTTATATTTGTTCTTTGCTGGGTATCAAGCACGTCATTGTCGCGATTAACAAAATGGATTTAGTGGACTATGACCAAGAGATTTATCAAAGCATTAAGCGCGACTATCGTAAGATGGCAGAAAACTTTGATATCGACGACATTCGTTTTGTGCCTATATCAGCCCTCAAAGGCGATAATGTAGTAACTCCAAGTGGGCACATGGATTGGTATCCGGGAGCGACACTGATGAAGTTGCTTGAGACGGTCAAGGTTGCTAAAGATAAAAATACATCGGCATTGCGTTTTCCAGTCCAATACGTGAATCGCCCTAGCTCTGACTTCAGAGGTTATTGTGGCACTATCGCTTCAGGTACTGTTCAGGTTGGTGATACAGTTACAGTTCTTCCTTCAGGGAAGTCTTCCTCCATTGCATCCATTTACACCTTTGATGGTGAGTTAAACCAAGCATTTCCTGGCCAAGCTGTCACATTGACGCTTGATGATGAAATCGATATATCTCGCGGTGATATGATCGTTCATCCAGAGCAACCCCCAATTGTGGCGGACAAAGCATCGGCTCATTTGGTGTGGATGGGCGAAGAGTCCATGAGAGTGCACAAAGAGTACGTTTTTAAGTTCTCAACCAAAACTTGTGTCGGTAAGGTAAGTCATATTCAACACAAAATCGACGTAAACACTCTAGAGCAGCACGCTGAAGATTCACATACATTGGATCTTAATGAGATTGCGCTAGCTTCTTTTGATTTAAATGATCAAGTGGCGATGGATTGTTACAAATCACTACCATCTACTGGTGCGTTTATTGTTATTGATCGCTTGTCAAATGTTACCGTAGGCGCAGGTATGATTACTTATGTTCACGACAATAAAAAAACAAAAGAGACTAAGCGAGAGTACACGCCAGCAGAAATTGCGCTTAATACATATATTCGAGAGCACTACCCTGAATGGGGATGTTTGGAAATAAATTAAGCAATTATTAGTTTTATGGTAAATAAATTTTACTCAAAAATATTCAGCAGTGGTGCGGTTAATATAGTCGGTATAATGTTAATAGCATTATCCGGAATTGTATTAGCAAGAATTCTTGGTGTTGAAAAATATGGGGAATATGCCACGTATATGTCTATTGTAGCGATGGCGATAATTCCTCTAGTTAATGGGATTCCTCAGATCGTTATAAGGGAGTTGGCCAGTAAAGAACCAAAAGAAAATCTAAGTAGTAGAAAGTACAATGTTATAGCTTGGTCTAGAAGTTTCTTGATGTTTCTTTGTGTTCCTTCAGCTCTATTTGTGTTAGTTAACTCTTGGTGGCAGGGTACTTCATATATTATGTCAGCTATATTATCTACAATAATAATAACAAAGGCTGAATTATTTAGAAGAGGGGCTATATTAACTGGAAATGGAAGAGTTATATATGCTCAAACATTAGTTAAAATTATACCTATGATACTATTTTTTTTAGGACTAGCTATAGCTGTACTGGCTTTTGACGCTAAACTAAATGAAAAAAGTACATTGATGATATTCCTGTCTGCATTAGTAGCTTCTTTGTTTTTCTTTCGAGTGAAAAATAAAGTATTTCTACTAAAAAATAAGAACAAATCACTCTATTCAATGTGGAGCAAAAGTGTTGCCCCGTTTGTTTTCGTTGCAGCATTTAGTTTGAGTGTTAATGAGATATCGATAATTTTACTAGGTAACTTATATAAATCAAGTCATGCAGCGATGTTATCGGTTTCTATCCAGTCAGTAAACTTAATAACGCTTGGTATGATCTCTATTAACTCGATTATATCACCGAAGATCGCAGAGCTATACAGTAGCGAGCAGGTGGATAAACTACAAGATCTAATTACTAAAATTACAAAGATCAGTTTCTTTATATCAATACCAATCATATATGTATTTTTCTTCCATGGAGAGATTTTCTTAAGTTATGTTTTTGGAGATGCGTATCGAAGCGCACAAGCAGTATTGGCTATTTTGACAGTTTCTCAAGTTATAAATCTAATTACAGGACCAGTAGGACTTGTGGCGAATATGTGTGGTTTAGAGCGTATGTCACTTAAAATATCTGGTATTTCCTTTGTTTTATTTATGATCTTTGGCTTTATTTTAGTCTATTTTTACGGGCCTTTAGGCTTCGCTATCTCTATTGCTATTAACGTTATTTTTTCTAACGTTGTTATGTCAAAAGTTATATACAGTAAAATTGGTGTGAAAACATGGTTGAGGTACAAGTAGTGGATAAATTGAATGTATAATGTTCTATACTGTAAGAGCCACGGTTTAGTTTATATATCTAACCCTAAGGTAGCATGCTCATCGATAAAAAACTCTCTTCTGTGTGGCTTTGATGGCGATGTCCATCTAGAAGCAAGGAAAAGATTAAGTCTCCCCAATAATAAAGATATACCAATTTTTATTTTAACAAGAAATCCTTATAGCCGAGCACTTTCTGTTTACAAGGATAGAATTGAAAATAAGCATGATGTTGTTGTACGAGATGGATTTTGTAAAAAATATGGTTTAGAAACAAAAGATGATATTAGTTTTTATCAGTTTTTAAGTGCTTTGAACAACGATAAAGATAAATCCATTATGGACATGCATTATCGACCTCAAGTGCTTAATTTATACACTGATGATGTTGAGCCATGCTTTATTGGTCGTATTGAAAGAATGAAAGAGGTTGAGATTTTTTTAAGTAGGTACAATGTCAATTTAGTAAATAAAATCCCTCATGCTAGAAATGCTTCTAACACTTATATAGATGAAATATCTCAAGATGAAGCAAAGTTGATAGAGAGTATATATTCACAGGACTTTGATTTGTTGGGTTACGACAGAAATATAAAAAACATTAATCCACCAGAATGTATCTATCAAGAGCAAGTAGTTCGAGGTGAGTATTTAAAACTAGTATCATCAAAATACACCAGATTATACTGGGAATTACGTTTCTTTTTCGTGCGCTGTAAATCTCTAATCAAGAAAATACAATTGTATTTAATAAAATAGGCAAAATATGAAAGCTATTATTTTGGGTGATGGCTGGGTTGCTAACGCTAGGCATAAACCCGCTTTAGATAAATTAAGTATCTCTTATGATACTTATGACATAAGAACTGATGATGATTTTTGCAACAGTGGATATGATTTTGCTGTTGTCTCCGTTCCTCCAATGTCAAGATTGCACGCAGTCAAAAAGTGCCTAGAAAAAGGGATAGTTAGATTATACCTAGAAAAACCCTTAGCACACACAATAGAAGATGCAGAAGAAATTATCAAACTAATAGGTGATTACAATGCAGAAGCATACTGTTTGCACAACTTTGCATTTTCTGAAGTCGGTAAATACCTTCTGAGTCTTGATAGAAAAGATATCAAATTTTCGATCTTTACTCAGGTGAATAGAGAAGATAGAAAATTACCAAAATGGATAGATGAGTTACCTTTCGGTATAGGATTAGATGAGTTTCCTCACTTTGGTTATTTATCTAGAACCTTATATGTAGACAAAGGATTAAACTCTGATGATGTGATATTTATTGAGGATGACAAAACATTTAATAATAAGTGGGAAATTACTATATCCCACCAGCAAGGTTGGACAGTGTGCAACTTATGGACTGATTCATATTATACAGATGAAGCGCTTGGCCAAACACCATATTGGCAGTATAAGGAAGTGCTTAAAAGATGTTTGTATGAACTTAGATCGTTAGTCAAAGTATCAATAAATAGAGTGATTCTAAAGAAAAGCAATGACTTTGGCACTAATACTATGTGGGAGAAGTTGCTTAGTAATACCCTCTCTCAGAAAGAAAAAGAAGTTGTAAGCTTAGATATGGGGCTCAAAATACTACAAGATTATTACAAGGTAAGAGCAAAGTGAAGGTCGTAATTTGTCACACGAATAAAGGTGGAGCATATCGTGTTGCTAAATTCTATGCTGAATGTTTAGAATCAGAGTTGTTGATAAATCCAAGCCCAATTCAAATATTTAAGTTGTGTTTTAACAAAAAAATAGACACAGTATTTTTTCATAATATTGCATTGGCTTTTAAGTATTGCCTTATTTTTAGATTGTTTAATCATAATGTTAAAGTTTTTAATGTCGAGCATTTCGTCATGTCGCAAATGCTAAAACATGAAGTTAAAACTAAGCTTAGAAGATTCTACTTTTTTTTAAGGTTATATATAACAAAGGTATTTAATGTAAAAACGATATGTTTGGATGATTATAGCAAAAAAAATAGAAAGAAATTTATTAAAGGTGATTCAATTGTAATATATAACCCATTACTCAACGGTGTTTCGCAGTGTGAAGAAATGGCCAAGGGTAGTAACCACAATTATGACTTAGTGTGGTCTGGCGGGTTGAGCTATCAAAAGAAATGGCCTGAAGTACTTGATGTTCTTGCTAAACTAGCTAAAAGTGGCAAGAAAGTTGCCATCGCTTCTTATGACCAACCTAATGAGAGAGATAGGTTAGCGATAGAAACTGCAAATATTGATTTCTTTTATTCACATTCTGATTGGACATCTCTATCTGAGAACTATCTGTTTTCTAGTAATTATGAAGGTTATCCGCTCGTGTTGATTGAAGCCATGCAAGCTAATATGAATATTATTGCTTGGTGTAATAAGGCTTGTAGCTATCAAATATTAAAATATTATAGAAACTTCAAATATTATCCAGGCAAGTTAAGTCTTGAGAACCTCGATCTTTCTTCACTTAATTTTTCTACAACGAGTGGAAAAACGTTTCCTAATGTCGACATATTAAAGCGGCATAATTTAGAAGAGGTAGCTAGTAGAATCAACGAAGTTGTTGATAAGAGCTAAGTAATACAATGATAGATGTGTGTTTTGTTAAAACAGGCCGAGCATTTTTGCCTGAAATTTATGCGTATAGAGCGTACCTTCATAAAAAAGGTATCACTACCTGTATCGCAGATGATTTGAAACAGGCAAAACAAATACACTGTAAAGTTTACTATCGCTTCGGAGGTTTCCTTACACAAAGAGTTGCAAACGACTCTCTTGAAGTTCATGAGTATCATACGATAAGCACCGGGCGATTTGTTTCTTTAAAAAATATCGTGAAATCGTTTTTTAGCGCAAAACCTGACTACCTTTCGTTTCTCAATTCTTATGTGGAAAGTACTTACTTCTTCTCTTCTGGGATCCCTACTTTTTATAGAGATATGGGAGCGGAGTCCTCTCTTTTAGATATTAGAAAGTTATCAGATAAAAAAGATTATGATATTTGCTACTTTGGTTCGATAAGTAACCGAGAAGGGGTTTCGGACGCGATACTTCATCTAGCAAGTAAAGGATACCAACTTGTTGTTGGTGGTAACGCCAGTGAAAAGGATCAAGAGCTATTTGCTAAGCATGATGTGCACTATTTAGGGGTTTGTAGTCGAGAGGTGGTTTATGATTGCTTGTCTAGGTCCCGTTTTGGTTTGAACATCGTTCCTGATGAATATCCATTAAATAGGCAAACCGCGACAAAAGTTATCGAGTATTTGGTCGCTGGGATTCCAGTTATATCGAACAACTATCAGTGGATTCGCGAGCATTCAATGTCAACCGGATACGATTTTCTCGATCTTGATTCTGCTATTGAATTAAATAACGTTGAACTTGGTAGATTTATTTTGAATGAGGCTCAAGCTAAGCGATTCACGTGGGACTCTATTCTTGATGAATGCGGTTTCTACAAAATCATTAAGGAACTTATCGAACGTTATGAAAGTACTTCAAGTTGCCACCGTAGCAACCACGATTAACGCATTTTTATTGCCCTTCGCGAGAGAATTTCGCGATCTTGGTTGGCAAGTCGATGCGGCTGCAGAGGGAATCGAGCAGTTTCCTGATGTACAAAATGCTCATGACAAATACTATGAAATTGGTTTTTGCAGAAACCCTTTCAAAGTTCGCGCGTTAATTCAGTCATTGATTGAGATTCGGAATCTTTTAAAGCGAGAGCGCTATGACGTTGTGCATGTCCATACACCAATAGCATCATTCTTAACGCGCATTGCATCGATAGGGGTCGGTAACACGAAGCTTTTCTACACGGCTCATGGCTTTCACTATGTGAAAGGAAATCCTTTTTGGAAGAATGCAATTTATTATTTGGCAGAAAAATGTGCTGGTTTACTAACCGATCATTTATTTGTGATTAATGAGGAAGACTACCGTTTCGCCACCGAAAAGCACATCGCGTCCAAAGTCAGTAAAATTGATGGCATCGGCGTTGACATGGGATACTTTACTTTCTCTGTTGAAGACCGAAAGATTTTACGAGATGAACTTGGTATTCAGGATGGAGAAGTAATGCTGCTTCATGTTGCTGAGTTGATACCAAGAAAACACCATAGTGTCATGTTTGAAGCATTGGCTAAGATGAAAAAGACTGAGGCGCTCGGCAATGTAAAGTATGTGGTCGTCGGAAGTGGTCCTTTGTTGACCGAGCTGGAGCAACTCAGTCGTCAATTGAAGCTGAATGGGCATATTTTGTTCTTGGGATATAGAACGGATGTAAAACGTCTTTTATCGGCTTCTGATGTATTGGTGCTAAGTTCAAAACAAGAAGGTCTACCTCGATGTGTTATGGAGGCGATGAGCGTTGGAAAGCCTGTAATTGCATCGAATATAAGAGGAAACAGTGACTTACTACAGAGTGGGGCAGGCATTCTTGTTGAGCTTAATGATGTTGAGGGGTGGCAAGTCGCTATCCAAGAGCTTGTGAATAGTGAGTCTCTCAGAGAGACTATGGGCAAAGTCGGACAAGATCTGATTTGCACCCGCTTCGAAGAATCTAAGGTTATTGATCAAGTGAAAGGTGTTTACATGAATGAGGCGATAAGGTGATGAAAAGGTTATTCGATCTAATTGCATCGTCAGCGGCTTTAATTTTACTCTCACCAATCATCATTTTGCTCTTTATAAAGGTGCGCAAGAACCTAGGCACCCCGGCTATTTTTTCCCAGACTCGGCCTGGTCTGAATGGGAAGCCATTTCGAATGTTCAAGTTTCGGAGCATGCGAGATGCTTTTGATGAAGAAGGTAATCCACTACCAGACGCTGAGCGAATAACAGACTTTGGGCTTAAGTTAAGAAATTCGAGCTTGGATGAACTGCCAGAGTTGTGGAATGTGTTAAAAGGGGATATGAGCTTAGTTGGTCCGAGGCCACTGCTGATGGATTATTTGCCCTTGTATAATGCTGAACAAGCTCGCCGGCATGAGGTTCGTCCTGGTATTACTGGGTGGGCTCAAATCAACGGAAGAAATGCGATCAGCTGGAGTGAGAAGTTCAAACTTGATGTTTGGTATGTGGATAACAAATCTCTGTGGCTTGATTTGAAAGTACTTTTCCTAACAGTGAAGAAAGTGCTGGTTAAGGATGGAATTTCCGCTGAAGGACATGTCACTGTCGAGCCATTCAGAGGAAACCATGATGACTAAGATTGCGATTCTCGGTGCAAGTGGGCATGGCAAAGTTGTTGCGGAAGTTGCTGAGTTAAATGGTTATGAGAACATCGTTTTTTTCGATGATCGTTTTCCCGTGTTGAATCAACTAGAACATTGGAACGTTGTTGGTACTACTGAAGATTTATTGAAGGATGTATCAAAATTTGATGCGGTTGTTGTGGCTATCGGAAATAACGAAGTGAGATTGATTAAACAGAATCATTTGGTGGCGATGGGTGCGACACTTGTTACCTTAATACACCCTTCTGCTGTGATTAGTCGTTATGCAAAAATAGGTATTGGTACGGTGGTAATGGCGAATAGTGTTGTGAATGCTTTCTCTTATATTGGAGATGCGAACATCATTAACACAGGAGCAACCGTGGATCATGACTGTATTCTTGCTAACGGTGTTCATGTTTCACCTGGCGTGAACCTTGCTGGTGGGGTTCAAGTCGGCGAGGGCTCATGGTTAGGCATTGGATGCAAGGTCAAACAACTTATTGCTGTTGGGCGAGGTGTTGTTGTCGGCGCCGGATCGGTGGTTGTTTCAGATATCACTGACTTCGAAACGGTCGTAGGAAATCCAGCTAAACCACTCCTTTAATATCATTACATAAAATCTAGGTGTTTCAGTGTTAAATACGTCTTTTTCTCCATGGCCTTCATTCTCACAAGAAGAAGCCGATGCTGTCAGTTCAACCTTGCTCTCCAACAAAGTCAATTACTGGACGGGTGATGAATGCCGTCAATTCGAAAAGGAGTTTGCTCTATGGGCAGACTGCCAATATGCAGTTGCATTGGCAAATGGCACTCTTGCTCTCGATTTAGCATTAAAGGCGTTAGATATTGGTGTCGGAGATGAGGTCATTACAACTCCGCGTACTTTTTTAGCGACAGCGTCATCGATTGTTACGAGCGGCGCGTCTCCTGTTTTTGCTGATGTTGACGTCAATAGCCAAGCAATAACTGCAGAGTCGATTAGTGCAGTTTTAACCGACAAAACGAAAGCTGTAATTGTAGTCCACTTGGCGGGAATGCCAGCTGAGATGGATGCGATTATGGCACTGTCAGAGCAACATGGTTTCTATGTCATTGAAGACTGTGCCCAAGCACACGGTGCAAAGTATAAAGGTCGAAGTGTCGGTTCAATTGGCCATGTCGGTGCATGGTCTTTTTGTCAGGATAAGATCATGACGACTGGCGGTGAAGGTGGCATGGTGACGACGAATGATAAGAGCCTGTGGTCCAAAATGTGGGCGTATAAAGATCACGGCAAAAGTTACGATGCCGTTTATAATCGAGAGCACTCCGCAGGCTTTCGTTGGCTGCACGAGAGCTTCGGCACGAACTGGAGAATGACTGAGATTCAAGCCGTGATTGGGCGTATTCAGCTGACGAGGATGCCAGACTGGAGCGAGCGACGACAGAGTAACGCCAAACGAATTGATGATGTAGCAAGTTTATTTAACGTTGTTCGTGTCGTGAATGTGCCTAGCTACATGATTCATGCGGAATACAAACATTACCTTTTTGTTCAACCTCAAAACTTGGCCAAAGGTTGGAGCCGAGACCGTATAGTTAACGAAATGAATAGTAAAGGAGTGCCAGTATATCAAGGGAGTTGTTCGGAAGTTTATTTAGAGAAAGCGTTTGACGGAACCTCTTGGCGACCTAATAAGCGCTTGGAAAATGCAAAAGAGCTTGGCGAGACCAGCTTGATGTTTTTAGTTCATCCTACTTTAAATGAAGCAGAGTTAGATACAACGGTTGCAGTGTTAAAAGAAGTACTTATGAAAGCACAAAAATAAGCGACTTATAACGCATATATTCTATTGATTTTGCTTTGAAAATAACTAACTCATGATAAATCGACTATTAAATTTTTCTCGCCCGACGAAAAGGCTGATCAGTGTTGCTGCTGACAGTACTTTTATATTCGTTGCTTATTGGGCGGCTTTTTATACACGAATGAGTGAGGTGAGAGATTTCTCGCCAACAAAAGAGCATTGGTACGTTTTAGCTGGCTTAATTTTATTTACTGTAGTTGTATTTATTCGCAGTGGACTATATCGAGCCATTCTTCGCTATATGAGCGCGAATGCGGTTATAGTTGTCAGTGTTTCCTCAACCATTTCAGCCCTTACTTTGGTTTTACTCGCTTATTATTTTCAAGCGTTTTTGCCTCGATCCGTTCCGATTATCTACTTAACTTACCTGATAGCGCTTTCTGGTGGATCTCGAATGGTAATGCGCAGCTATATTGGGCGAACAAATGTGAGTGGCCGAGAAAAGGTTATTGTTTATGGGGCTGGTGCAGCTGGAAGGCAGTTAGTTAATTTAATTAAACAAGGTAGTGAATACAAAGCTGTGGCTTTGATGGATGATAATCGCACTCTGCATAAAAGCATTGTACAAGGGCTGACTGTTTATCCACGTAACCAACTCTCGTGTCTACAAGGTAAGTACGGAGTTCGAAAGGTTCTTTTAGCAATACCATCTGCAACACGCTCAGAAAGAAGAGAGATAATTGAGTATTTAGCTGAGCAGCAATGTGAAGTTCTTACTATTCCTAACTTAGATGATCTGTTAAATGGCTCTTTTGCCATCGATCAGTTAAAAGAGGTCTCTGTTGATGATCTACTAGGGCGTGACCCAGTGGTTCCCAATCAAGAGCTTTTACGTGCGAATATTGCAGGGCTAACGGTTTTGGTAACTGGGGCGGGAGGATCTATCGGTTCTGAGTTGTGTCGTCAAATCGTCCAACAATCTCCGAGTCGGTTAGTTTTATTCGAACGTTCTGAGTTTGCCCTATATAACATAGAACAGGAACTCCGCCCGGAAGCCATAAAACATGGTATTGAATTGGTACCAATCCTCGGAAATGTTCAAACATATAGTCGATTGGTGGAGGTGTTCAAATCATTTAATGTTAATACGGTTTACCATGCTGCAGCGTACAAACATGTCCCTTTAGTTGAGTACAATGTAGCTGAAGGGATTCTGAATAACGTTCACGGAACCTATCAAACAGCATTGGCAGCGATACAGTGCGGTGTAGACTCGTTTGTTTTGATTTCTACGGATAAAGCTGTTCGTCCCACTAATGTAATGGGGACAACAAAACGGCTTGCAGAGCTGGGTCTACAAGCTTTATCTCAACAAGCAGCATCAAAAGCGGAACAATGTACTCGATTTTGTATGGTTCGATTTGGCAATGTTCTTGGTTCATCTGGGTCAGTCATCCCACTATTTAAAAAGCAGATAGAAAATGGAGGGCCTGTTACGGTAACTCACCCGGATATTACCCGCTATTTTATGACAATTCCCGAAGCTGCTCAGTTAGTTATACAAGCTGGAGCCATGGGAGAGGGGGGAGATGTTTTCGTTCTTGATATGGGGCATCCCGTAAAAATCAGCCAGCTTGCGGAAAATTTGATTCACTTGAGTGGTAGAGATGTTCGAAGTCAAGATAATCCAGAAGGTGATATTGAAATTTTATATACTGGCGTGAGGCCTGGTGAAAAGCTCTATGAGGAACTGCTGATAGGGGACAATGTGAAACCTACAGCACACTCAAGAATTATGTCCGCTAGTGAGATGTCGATAACGGTCAATGAATTTGACGAGATATTAGAGAAGCTTGTTCTCTCCTGTGAGCGTGGGGATTTAAAAGAGGTTTGGGATACCCTGTTGATGGCCCCGACAGGTTTTGCTCCCTCTGATAGTTTGTCTGATGTTGCATGGATAGCAAGAACTCGCCTAGTTAGCTAGTATCAAGATCACAAGACTATAGCTCCAACTCAATTTTACATATGAATTACATTGTAATTTGAACATAAAAAAAAACCGACGCAGATGGCGTCGGTTTTTTATATCTTATCGGAACAATTAAGCTTTAGCTGCTGCCGCTGCTTTAGCGATTGCTGCGAAGCTCTTAGCGTCTAGAGAAGCACCACCAACTAGAGCACCGTCGATGTCTGGTTGTGAGAAGTAAGCTTCTGCGTTTTCTGGCTTAACAGAACCGCCGTATTGGATGATAACTTGTGCTGCAACTGCTTCGTCTTTCGCTGCGATTAGTGCGCGGATAGAAGCGTGGATGCGTTGTGCATCTTCAGCTGTTGCTGCTTTACCTGTACCGATAGCCCAGATTGGTTCGTAAGCGATGATTGCGCCGTTTAGAGCTTCAACACCGTAAGTGTCGATAACTGCGTTGATTTGACGTGCACAAACAGCTTCAGTTTCGCCAGCTTCGTTTTGAGCTTCAGATTCACCGATACAGAAAACAGGAGTTAGACCGTTTTCTTTTAGGAAGTTGAATTTCTTCGCGATGAACTCATCAGATTCGTTGTGGTATTCACGACGCTCAGAGTGACCGATGATGATGTGAGATGCACCAAAGTCTTTCAGCATTTCTGGAGACATATCGCCAGTGAATGCACCGCTGTTGTTTAGGTCAGTGTTTTGTGCACCAAGGATGATCTTGTTACCGCCTTCTGCGATTACACGCTCAGCTAGATCGATGTAAAGTGCTGGTGGAGCTACTGCTACGTCAACACCTTCAACGCCTTCAAGCTCAGCATTAAGACCAGTTAGCAGCTCAGTTACCATTGCTTTGCTACCGTTTAGTTTCCAGTTACCCATCACTACAGGACGACGCATAGGAATATCTCCATATTTATTTCAATTAATGTAAAAAATCTACGTAGGAATATAACAGAATAATGTGAACAGATCATGATTGGCGTCATGTCTTATTCGGCTTTCTTCATCTGGTCGGTGCTGCATTAGTTCTGTTATTTTTGTCAAAAGCAATCGATTGGTGATCGCGTAGACAGAATGATAGTTCATTCCTCGGAAAATGCTGCCTAGATTGGTATTACTGTGGGCTAAAAGTTAGCCGTAACAAGAAAGGAATCAAAATGCCAAACTTAGTTTTAGAATATTCCAACTCGGTGGATGAGCGAGTGAATGTTCAGGGGTTATTGGAAGATCTACATAAAGTCACGCTTGATAGCGGATTATTTGAGTTAGCATCTGTGAAGTCTCGAGCTTTACGTTGCCACAACTGGCTCGTAGGAGAAGAGGGCGATAGTGTCGATTTCATTCATATCAACTTTGATTTGCTGGCTGGCAGAAGTGCCGAGCAAAAACGTGAGCTCTCAAGAGCGTTGATGGTCGTTTTACAAGAGCAAGCGAGTCATGTGCGCAGTTTGACGGTGAATGTTCGAGATATGGATACTGATTGCTTCCAGAAGGTGGTAAATTAACCTCACTAGCTTTATTTGATGCGGCTAAATCTGGTCGCGTTTTCAATATGTTGAGTGTGTCGATGTCGATTAAAGAGTTATTGTTTTCTTTCCAAGGGCGTATAGGTCGTAAAACGTATTGGGTGTGGAATATTATTTATTACATCCTGATTCTGGGGTTTGGCGCTGGCATCAGTAAGCTATTCCCGGCGTTTTCTTACATCTTATTGCCAGTGTTTTTAATGATTCTGCTGATCCCTGATTTGGCGATTACAACGAAACGTTGGCATGATCGCGATAAATCTATCTATTGGTTGGCGTTAAACATTCCTTTGATTATTGGACGAGTCGCAACGCCAATGACCAACCCTGCAGCGCAAGAAGCTTCAACACCACAAATGCTAATTGCTTCGGTATCATTGATCTGTGGTTTGTGGATTCTTGTCGAGTGTGGTTTCTTGAAAGGTACCGCTGGCCAGAACAAATACGGACCTGAGCCATTATAGGCCATGAAAAAGGAGCGTTGATGCGCTCCTTTTTAATAAAAATCACCGCGATGGAAGGGAACCACATCCGCCTTTTGCGATGGCTCACCATCTCCCTCTAGTGCCTCTCTAAACTTCACCATTTGCTTCTGGAGCTCGTTCATCAGAACGACGTTGGTATGATTGGGATTCTTACAATTATCAATCACACGATCAATATGGCTTTGCTGAGCCCATAGTCGGTCTTGCATCTGATTCGACGCAGAGTCGATCATTTCTTTTGCCATATCATGACGAAATTGTTCAAACGCTTCTGGATCTTTCTCCGCCATTCTCACCATTTCGTCGAAGGGCGGTAAGTGCTGAGTCTTAACTGTATTTGGCATAACTTTACTTCCAATTCCATCTGGAACATTTTTAATGATAGTAAAGTAAGCGTAATTCAGTTCTGGCTATTGTTAGTGGGAACGTTTAGATGGTCTCAGTTTTAAGACAGATTGTAGTTGAGGTGAATTGAGTTCATTTACTGATAGATGCGATATACACAACGTCGTTGACCACTGATGATGTGTTCGGTTCGTTCTATGGTGGTATTGTCACCCAGTAGAGATTGAAAGACATTGAGTTCAGATGAGCACAAACTCGGGCAACGAGTGGCTGCTTTGCAGATAGGGCAATGGTTTTCAATAAGAATAAAGCCGTGTTCATCTTGTTCAAGTTCTGCCATATACCCTTCTTGTTCACGAAGAGACACTAGCGTTCTAAGCTTGCTTTCTAGTGAGTCACACTGTTCGATGTGCTGTTGATAGTTCTGCTGGGTAAGCTTTTCTCGCTCTGAGGTCACTTTGTCGAGGCCGGCTTTGCCAAAAATGTGTTCAACCGCTTCGATAAACTGAATGGTGAGCTCGCCATGTCGGTCAGCAAATTGCTCGTGACCTTTTTGTGTCAAAGACCAATGGCGAGTTGGGCGACCAACTTTCACTTTCATATCATACGTGGACAGGATCCCGTCATCTTCCAAGCCTTGCAGATGCTGACGCGCACCCATGGTCGTCATGCCAAGCTCAGAAGAGAGTTGTTTTGCTGTGACAGATCCGTCACGCTTAACGATTTGCAAAATCCTATCTACGGTCTTCATATACCCACCTTTATACATCCGTACATATTATGCGCGATAGGGTTAGTAAAGAAAAGTGTTGACTTAATTTGAGTAGGGATTTGTCGGGTCCATGTTCATGCGAACAAATATATATCGTCATTCTGAACAACGAGGAACGAACGTGATTCAGAATCTATTATCCGTTGATTCTGGGGTTTTGGATGAGGAATAAAGGTTAAGAGCTTGCTGGAGCTAGATTCTTAGTCTCGTTGAGGCTCGCTAGAATGACTTACAAGGAAAGAAAGGCTCCAACTCAGAGTGAGTGGGAGCCTCGAACAATGCTTAAAGAATAATATCTCGCACTTCAGGATCTTTACGCTCTAGGTAGTGCGTAGATTTGATACGGCGGATAGTGCGACAGCGGCCGCGGATCAATAGAGTTTCTGTCGTTGCGATGTTGCCTTGGCGAGAGATGCCTTCTAGTAGGTCACCCTTAGTGATGCCTGTTGCTGAGAACACAACGTTGTCGCTGCGCGCCATGTCTTCCATTTTTAGAATGACATTGGCTTTAACACCCATTTCTTCACAGCGCTGAAGCTCTGCTGCGCCGTAGATGCGGTTTTCTTCCGTATCACCTTTGACTTCGTGGCGAGGAAGAAGGCGACCGTGCATATCACCGTCTAGCGCGCGGATAACTGCTGCTGATACGACGCCTTCTGGCGCACCACCGATGCAGTACATTACGTCTACTTCGCTGTCTGGCATACACGTTAAGATAGAAGCGGCTACATCACCATCTGGCACTGCGAATACGCGAACACCCATTGCTTGCATCTCTGCGATCACGTCATCGTGACGAGGTTTAGCAAGAGTAATGACAACAAGTGTATCAAGAGACTTGTTCAGTGCTTTAGCGACGTTTTCTAGGTTTTCTTTGAGTGGTTTGCCAAGGTCGATAACGCCTTTTGCGCCAGGGCCTACAACTAATTTCTCCATGTACATGTCAGGCGCTTTCAAGAAGCTGCCTTTCTCGCCCGCAGCTAATACAGCAAGTGCGTTCGATTGGCCCATCGCTGTCATGCGGGTGCCTTCGATTGGGTCTACTGCGATATCCACTTCATCGCCCCCACAACCAACTTGTTCGCCGATGTAGAGCATTGGTGCATCATCGATCTCACCTTCACCAATAACGATTTCACCGCTGATGTCTGTTTTATTCAGTAGGGTGCGCATTACCTCAACAGCCGCACCGTCGGCTGCATTTTTGTCGCCACGGCCTAGCCATTTGTAACCAGCTAGTGCTGCACCTTCAGTAACACGGGAAAATGCCATTGCTAAATCGCGTTTCATGATGTCTCCAAGTAACAGGGGAAGAAGAATTTGCGCGGCGATTCTATCACACCACAAAGTAAACGTTTGCCTTTTTGCTGAGCTTTAACTCTATCTAAGTTGAATTTGATCAATGTAGAGTGACTTTTAGCGCTCATCACGGGCAATAAAGAGGAGCAAAAATGCTTCGTAGATAAGAAAAGTCAAGGTTTAGTGAGATTGCGTTGATTTTTTAACCGAATGATGCGAAAGATCGAATATAGTAAGTGTTTCTGAACGCTACGCTGAGTAGAATGAAGCTATATTAGATGAACGATGACGATTCATCCCAACCGAATAATCAAGGTAGGCCCAGATGTCTTTTGAAGTACTAGAAAAACTAGAAGCGAAAATTCAAACTGCAGTTGACACAATCACTCTTCTTCAAATGGAAGTTGAAGAGCTGAAAGAAGACAAAGCAAAGCTTGAAACTGAAGCGACTGAGCTTCGTTCACAACGTGAAGAACTTGAGCAAAAATCTCAGCAGGCTCAACAAGAGCACGCACAATGGCAAGAGCGCATTCGTGCACTACTTGGCAAGATGGACGAAGTGGAATAATCCACTCTTGTATCCAGATTCAAAAACACCCGCCATGTGCGGGTGTTTGTGTATTTGAGGCTGGCTAACTTAGCTCTTGTTCTTCGTCATCTGCATCTAGTTCAAGATCAATGTTGAGCGGCTCTGGTGAAAGAATGATGCCAGTGCTGTCTGCGTAGATGTAATCTTCTGGTAGGAAGCTGACTCCGCCAAAGTTCACTGGTACGTCAATTTCACCGATACCTTGGTTAGCTGCACCAACAGGAATAGAGGCTAGTGCTTGAATGCCTAGATTCATGTCTTCAAGTTCATCCACTTCGCGGACACACCCGTAAACGACAATCCCTTCCCATTCATTCTCTTCGGCTAGTGTTGCGATTTCTGCATCGATTAATGCTCTGCGTAGAGAGCCGCCACCATCAATCAACAATACTCGCCCGATACCATCTTGCTCTAACGTTTCGCGGATCAGAGTGTTGTCTTCAAAACACTTAATCGTTGTCACTTGTCCTGCGAAGGATGCGCGACCACCAAAGTTACTGAACATCGGTTCAACCACATCTACCTGATCAAGATAGATATCACAGAGTGCTGAGGTATTGTATTCCATAGCGTGCCTTTCTAAACAGAAACTGTTGTCTTTGAGTATATAGAGGCATTAAGTCAATGCAATGACATTCCTTTTTTAACTCACGAGAGTTTGAGCTACCACAATTGTTGCAAACAAAACGTTAGTTACCAGAGAGCATTTGACAACAACGGGCATCATCGGTGCAATTTGTGCTGGTTGCTGCGTTTGCCATACTGCTCTACCGTGCTGCGCGACTACATACACACTGACGAGGAATGGCAGGCTGATCCAAACTGGCTTGCCTTGAATCAGTAAATAGCTTGCAAAAGCTACGAGGGCAGAGCCAAGCAAAATAAAGTGGTATTGCTTCGCTTTACGTTGGCCAAGTCGAACCGCCATGGTGCGTTTACCGCATTGACTGTCGTTTTCAATATCGCGCATGTTGTTGATGTTCAGTACCGCAACCGCTAGCAGGCCACAACCTAACGCTGGTAGGAAAAGTGTTGCATCCACATGACCAGTGTGAAGGAAGTACGTCCCCGAGACCCCAAGTAAACCAAAGAATAAGAATACTGAGAGATCCCCCAAGCCAACATAGCCGTATGGCTTGCTGCCCATGGTGTAAGCAATTGCCGCTAGGATGGCAAGAATACCTAACCCGATAAAAGTAAGGATACTTTCAAAAGAGCTGAGGGCATAAAACACCAAAGTTAAACCTGCAATAGCAGTCAGGATAATGTTGAAGATGATCGCTTTCTTCATTTGGTCTGCGGTTACTACACCAGACTGCATCGCGCGCTGAGGACCTAAGCGATTATCATTGTCCGTACCTTGCACAGCATCACCATAATCGTTAGCTAGGTTAGACAAAATTTGCAGTAGCGTGGCAGTGACTAATGCCATGATAGCGATCGTCAGAGAAAAGTGCCCCGCAGAATACGCGAGTACGCTCCCAGTAAGAATCGATACCAGTGCCAGTGGTAATGTTTTTGGACGAGCGGCTTCAAGCCAGATCTGTAAAGATTGTTTCATGGATATTTCGTGCTAGTAACCAATGTGCCCAGTATAAGCACAAAGCGCCCGTTACGCTATTGACCTGACGCAACTCAATTAAGAGTCAAAGGGTTACGGAGAAGGAACACAGTTTCCATATTTGAGGGAATAAAATGGCGCTTTTTAATAAAGAGAAGGGGACGGCGAATGTTGTTATTAGATCCTTAGTCTCGCTTGAGCTCGCTAAAGTAGCTCTCATTCAGAAAGAAAAAGCCCAGAAACAAGGTTCTGGGCTTTGAGCTCTATAGTGCTAGTTAAAGAATGAAGCGACTTAGATCTTCATCTTCAATTGTATCGCCTAGGCGGTCTTTCACGTATGCCGCGTTGATGACGAATTTCTCACCGGCTTTTTCAGTCGCATCGTAAGAAATCTCATCCATCAGGCGTTCCATTACGGTGTGTAGACGACGAGCACCGATGTTCTCAGTAGTTTCGTTTACTGTCCATGCTGCTTCTGCGATTTGCGTGATGCCATCTTCAGTAAACTCTACGTTCACGTCTTCTGTCTTCATTAGTGCAATGTATTGCTCAGTTAGAGACGCTTTCGGTTCAGTTAGGATGCGTTTGAAATCGTTGCTAGTTAGCGCTTCAAGCTCAACACGAATAGGTAGACGACCTTGTAGCTCTGGGATCAAATCAGACGGTTTTGCCACTTGGAATGCACCTGAAGCTACAAACAAGATATGATCTGTTTTCACCATACCGTGCTTGGTTGATACTGTGCTACCTTCGATTAAAGGTAGTAGATCACGTTGAACACCTTCACGAGATACGTCAGGGCCAGAGCTCTCACCGCGTTTACAAATCTTGTCGATTTCGTCGATAAATACGATGCCGTTGTTCTCTACGTTGAAGATCGCAGATTCTTTCAGTTCTTCTTGGTTTACCAGTTTCGCCGCTTCTTCTTCCGCCAACGCTTTCATTGCGTCTTTGATTTTCAGCTTACGCTTTTTCTTGGTGTCACCAGCTAGGTTTTGGAACATACCCTGCAGTTGGTTGGTCATCTCTTCCATGCCAGGAGGAGCCATGATTTCCACACCCATTTGTGGCGCAGCTACGTCGATTTCGATTTCTTTATCGTCTAACTTACCTTCACGTAGTTTTTTACGGAAAATTTGACGAGTGTTTGAGCTGTCTTCAGTTTGTTCAGCTTGACCCCAAGCATCACGAGCTGGTGGCAGTAGGGCGTCAAGAATACGCTCTTCAGCCAGCTCCTCTGCACGGAACTTTACTTTTTCCATTGCTTGCTGGTGGGTCATCTTTACGGCAACATCTGTTAGGTCGCGAATAATGGTTTCCACTTCTTTACCCACGTAGCCAACTTCGGTGAACTTGGTCGCTTCTACTTTGATAAACGGCGCGTTAGCCAGTTTTGCAAGACGACGAGCAATCTCTGTTTTACCTACACCAGTTGGACCAATCATTAGGATGTTTTTTGGTGTTACTTCTACACGCAAGCTTTCTTCAAGTTGCATGCGACGCCAGCGGTTACGCAGTGCAATCGCAACCGAACGTTTTGCTTTGTCTTGACCAATGATGTGGCGGTTCAGTTCATGAACGATTTCGCGAGGAGTCATTTCAGACATATTCTTTCCTTACTTCGTTACGATTACGCTTAAGCCGTAGGCTTAGGAAGTTCTGCTGTAGATTCTAGTTCTTCTACAGTGTGATGATGGTTGGTGAACACACAGATGTCGCCGGCAATGTTCAATGCTTTTTCTGCGATTTCGCGAGCATCTAGGTCTGTGTTTTCTAATAGTGCAGTGGCTGCCGCTTGTGCGTATGCACCACCTGAGCCAATCGCGATCAAGTCATTTTCTGGCTGAACCACATCACCATTACCTGTGATGATCAGTGAAGCGGTTTCATCGGCTACAGCCAGCAGCGCTTCTAGTTTTCGAAGTGCTCGATCGCTACGCCAATCTTTAGCTAGTTCAACGGCTGCTTTAGTTAGATGGCCTTGATGCATTTGCAACTTACTTTCAAAACGCTCGAATAGAGTGAAAGCATCGGCAGTACCACCGGCAAAACCTGCAAGTACTTGATTGTTGTACAGGCGACGGACTTTACGTGCATTGCCTTTCATTACCGTATTGCCTAATGATACTTGGCCATCACCCGCGATGACGACTTTGTTGTTTCGACGTACAGATACAATAGTAGTCACAGTCGACCTCTTAATTATTTCTCTTTGGATTTAATCATTATATGGGGGGAAGGGATTCGGGATTCAAGGGGAAGTCGTTTTTCCTTTGTCGACATTATGATTTGTCGTTTTGAACGAGGAAGAGAGTGAGATGCTTTGGAGCGTAAGTGGTTTGATGATAACTGCGGGCTCACTGAGCAATGTGAGTGGTTATGGATTACCCGAGTAGGGGATCTCGACTTACTGTTGGATAAAAGAAAAGACCAACCGATTACTTGGTTGGTCTCGACATTAATGAGATCTTTAAGAGTTAAATATTCTCTTTCCAAATCGCACACGGTTCGATCTTGGCTCGTTGCAATTTATGGCGATCTTTTTCCGCATCACGTTTGAACTTATATGGACCTAGTACGACACGGTACCAAGAGCTGCCTTCTTTCTTACGTATTCTGCTAGAAATACCTTGAAAAGCGATCGCTAGCTTACGGTCTTCTGCTTGAGCCTGAGTCTTATACGCCCCACATTGCATTATGTAAGGGATCTTTGAGACTTCAATTTCTTTCGCGACCACTTCGACTTCACGGCTAGGTAAAGACTCGACATATTCCCACTTTTCCTCAGGAGGAGGTGGAAGTTCTTTCTTTGGTTTCGGCTTGCTTGTCTTCACCGGCTCTTGTTTCGCTACTGGCTTTTCTGGCTCAGGATCGGTACTGAGTAGGTATAAGCCATAGCCAAAGCCCCCCACAAGCAAGACAGCTAGTAGGCCACTACGCCAAGGTTTTTTTCGTGATGGTTGTTTCTTGGTTGTTTTTTTCGGCGTGCCACGACCACGTCGTACATAATCTCTATTTGCCACGGTAACTTCAGGTCATCAAGGATTCTGACAGTATGGTAATCCAGAACGAGGAGAGAAAACACCCTGACAATGTAATCTTGTTAGCTACGTGCAGGAAACTGGCCACTTTAGCGATGCTAGAGTGGCTAGTTAGTTATCAGCGTAATGGTGGTGGAGCAGCACTACCTCGAACAACAAGTTTGGTCTCAAGTAAGCGAGAGCCGGAGTGTACATCATGACCTTTTAACAGCTCTAGCATCATTAGCATGGCTTGGCGACCGATCTCATAACGAGGTTGCGAGATGGTAGTTAACGGTGGATCGCAGTACTGAGCAAATTGGATATCGTCAAACCCAACAATTGAGATGTCTTGTGGAACTCTCAATCCTAGGCGTTTTGCTTCTTGGATCGCACCAATAGCCATGGTGTCACAATGACAGAATACAGCGGTAGGTGGCTCTGGTAGTTCGAGTAGTTTACGGATTGCTTGTGCACCGCCTTCAAAGGTGAAGTCAGTAACGATACTGTATTGTGCTTCTTTAGTAATGCCCGCACGACGTAACGCCTGTTGGTAACCCTGCTGACGGAATTGGCATAGTGCAGCACTCTCTGGACCAGAGATTTGAGCGATACGCTTATGGCCTAATTGAGTTAGGTAGTTCACAGCTTCAAAAGCAGAGGTTAGGTTATCAATGTGTACGGTTGGCAGTTCTAGCTCAGGAGCAAACTCACAAGCCATCACCATAGGCGGTAAGTTTTTCTGTTCTGGCTTGCTGACATCGAATGGTAAATCGGTGCCAAGCAGTAGCATGCCATCAGCTTGTTTGGTAAAGACGAGGTTTACAAATGAGCTTTCTCGTTTTTTCTGTTGACCACTGTCGCCCAGTAGGACTAGGTAGCCATGTTCCATTGCTGCATCTTCGATACCACGAATGATTTCAGAAAAGTACGGATCGCAGATGTCGGGAACTATAGTGACAATGGTTTTTGATTCATTTCTACGTAAGTTGCGTGCTAATGAATTCGGTGAGTAGCCAGCTTCAAGCACAGCATCTTCTACTCTTTTTCGTGTCGATGATGATACTTTTTCCGGATTCATCAGAGCTCGCGACACGGTTGCGGTAGAGACTCCAGCAAGCTGGGCAACATCCTTCATTGTCGCCATAGTTTATACCCTCTCAATTGATTGCCAGATGACGTTTGTCATTGTTCTAATATCAGCCTATGTGATTGATCCACTTTAGACTTTGCTAATTTGGATAGTCTATTCATTTCTAAAGTGAAAGTTACGGCCTGATTAACAAAAATTGCAATGCGATTGTGATTTTCATCACATAAGACGGTAATTCATTACATAGTTAAACGTTTGCTAGCTGAGATCTTGTGGTTCTATGTCTAAATTCCAGCGCACTTTCTTGGCATTTGGCAACAACTCAATAGCAGGTTTCGCACTGGTTAATAACTTTTGCATCAATGAGCGATGCTGAGTTTGCAGTAATAATTGCCAACGATATTTCCCGGCACGCTTGGCTAACGGTGATGGCGTCGGCCCCAATACCATGCAGGAATCATCGAATAGTGGGTGTGATTCAAGGGTAAAACGCACTTGGCGTAAAAAGTCTTCAACCACCTCGCTTTGGTTTGCCTCTGCTTTAAATAATGTTAAGAAGCTATATGGCGGTAATTGAGCCAGCTTACGTTCTTCTAAGGCGGTCATGGCAAAGTGTCGGTAGTCTTTTTGCAGCAGCGCCTGTAGCAAACTATGTTCTGGATGGTGGGTTTGCAGTATCACTTCTCCCGGCTTACTTGCTCGGCCAGCGCGCCCGGCGACCTGAATGAATAACTGTGCTAAACGCTCTGATGCTCGGAAGTCACTACTATATAAAGAGCCATCCACATCTAGCAGCGCAACAAGTGTCACGTTAGGGAAGTGGTGGCCTTTTGCTAGCATTTGAGTGCCGATTAAAATTTGGTATTCGCCTTTACGAATCGACTCGAGCGCATCCTCTAGGCTGCCTTTGCGGCGAGTGCTATCTCTATCAATACGAATAGCTTTGTATTCGGGAAATAGATCTGCCAATTGTAACTCGAGCTGTTCCGTGCCTACGCCCACAGTCACTAACTGTGTCGAGCCACACCCTCGGCATTGATGAATCACAGGTTGCTGTGAGCCGCAGTGATGACAGCGAATCTCATTGCTGTATTGATGGAAGGTGTAGTAAGCATCACAACGTTTACATTCCGCAATCCAGCCACATTCATGGCACATCAATGCTGGTGAAAAGCCTCGGCGGTTTAAGAACAACATGACTTGATTGCCTGCTTTTAGGTGTTTGCGCATTTCTGCAATCAAAGGCGCGGATAATCCACTATCTAAATAGAGGCCTTTTACATCGAGTACTTTATTCGTCGTTGGCACAGCAGAGCCAGCACGCTGAGTCAGAGTTAAATGATGATACTTACCAGTGAGTGCATTATGCAGTGTTTCTAATGCAGGCGTTGCTGAACCAAGCACAATAGGCACTTGCTCTTTATGTGCGCGCATAACCGCAACATCACGCGCGTGATAGCGTAGGCTATCTTGCTGTTTATAAGACGAGTCGTGCTCTTCATCGACGATAATAATGCCGAGATTGGCGAAAGGCGTTAGCAGGGCAGAGCGGGTACCAATAATGATGCCGGCGGCTTTGTCCCGTGCAGAAAGCCAAGCATTCAGCCGCTCGGTATCATTTAGCCCAGAATGGATCAGATCAACGGGAACATTAAAGCGATGTTTAAAGCGGTTGATAGTTTGTGGTGTTAAACCTATCTCTGGCACCAAAACTAATGCTTGTTTACCTTGCTCAAGCACTGGCTTAATGAGGTTCAAGTAGACTTCGGTTTTACCTGAGCCGGTTACGCCCTCTAATAAATAGCAGGCAAAACCGGTTTGACTGTTTACGCTTGCAATAGCCAGCGCCTGTTCATGGTTGAGTTTTGGCTTCTCTACGTCGCACTCGACTTGTTGGCCCCACTTAGTGATTGTTGGCCTCTTCTCTATGCGTTCGACCCAGCCTTTCTCTTCTAAAGATTTAAGTACGCTAGACCCAATTTCATGATCAATAAACTCTTGATGCGGAACTGAGCCATTAACTAACATCTGCAAAGCACGCTGTTGTTTGACTGCGCGCCCTAAACCTTGCATCAGCTTATCTTTACCCGATGTAGTGATCTTCCACTCTTGCAGCGTAGCAAAGTCTGCAGGTTTACCTTTACGCAGTGCAGTGGGCATCGCGTTGTGTAATGTATCTCCGAGAGGGTATTGGTAAAACTGACTACACCAAGTAAGTAAGGAGTATAGTTTCTCTGGCCATAGAGGTTGGGCGTCTAAAACTGCTTTGATTGGTTTCAGTTGCTCTTTAGGAAAATCAGAATGGTTCACCATCGCAGTGACTATGCCGACAAGGGTCTGACGGCCGAAAGGAACAGACACTCTTCCTCCAATGAGCGGAAAGAGATGCCCGGGAATGATGTAATCAAACTGTTTGTCGAGTGGTACCGGTAGTGCCACTCTAGCGATGGATGGGCGCATAGAATCTTAACTATATAAAAGAGGGAAGAAGAGGGTATAGTCTATTAAAACCTTCGGTGGAATTCGAGTAATCCTCAAATAAGGTAAGAGAAAGTCCTCTATATATAAGTGCTGGTGAAAAAAGTGGCGAAAAAGTTGCCAAATGTGTTGATCCTAGCAAGGTGATTCATTACTATACTGCGCCTTGAGATATGGCTTCGGCAATTGGTCGATGCGGTATCGCATTTTTGATATTAATTACGTGTGGTGTGCGGCTTAGATTCGTATAGCGACACGGCCTACTATTGAGGTTATCCCATGAAAGCTGGTATCCACCCAGAATACAAAGCAGTAACTGCTACTTGTTCTTGCGGCAACTCTTTTGAGTTCAAATCTACTCTAGCGAAGGAATCTATCCACCTAGACGTATGTGACAAGTGTCACCCATTCTACACTGGTAAGCAACGTATCGTTGATACAGGCGGCCGTGTTGATCGCTTCAACAAGCGTTTCGGTGCACTATCAAGCAAGAAGTAATAGCCAGCGCTATTATCATTCCTGTTTAAAAAAGGACGCTAAGGCGTCCTTTTTGTTTATGCGGCGGCAGAACTTTTGGATATTTCGAGTGGTTGGATTTTATTCGATTATTTTTCACTCAGCTCTTGCATCCTAAAGTGTGATCTGTATAATGCGTCGCACTGGTTAAGCCAGTTGTGAACCAATGAGCAATGAGGAGCGAGTAAATCCTAGTGATTTACGCGGTAATGTAGACTCAGCTTATGTTCGCGGTTAATACAATTAGCTATCTTTTCTTCGGAAAAACTATCCCCAGACGTGACTCTGGTATATAGGGATAGTTAATCGAAAATTAACTGACAATGTGTCCTAATCTTGGACGCTACGGTTTCACATAAATCAATCGGCATTCTCTCGTCTTGACGAGTCTGAGTGGCGATATTGTTTGTGTAATTTTTAATATTGGAGCTCTGTCTCATGCAGAACCAACGTATCCGTATCCGCCTAAAAGCATTCGATTACAAACTAATCGACGCTTCTACAGCGGAAATCGTTGAAACAGCTAAGCGCACTGGCGCACAGGTTCGTGGTCCAATCCCACTGCCAACTCGTAAAGAGCGTTTCACAGTTCTTATCTCTCCACACGTTAACAAGAAAGCACGTGACCAGTACGAAATTCGTACTCACAAGCGTCTAATCGACATCGTTGAGCCAACAGACAAAACTGTTGATGCTCTAATGCGTCTAGACCTTGCTGCGGGCGTTGACGTTCAAATTAGCCTAGGTTAAGGGAGATTAGAAGAATGATTGGTCTAATCGGTCGTAAAGTGGGCATGACCCGCGTATTTACTGAAGACGGCGTTTCTATCCCAGTAACAGTTGTTGAAGTTGAAGCAAACCGTGTTTCTCAAGTTAAAACTCTTGAGACAGACGGCTACGCAGCAATTCAGGTAACTGCTGGTTCTAAGAAAGCTAACCGTGTAAACAAAGCTGAAGCAGGTCACTTTGCTAAAGCTGGCGTTGAAGCTGGTCGCGGTCTTTGGGAATTCCGTTTGGAAAACGGTGAAGAGTTCGCAGTTGGCGCTGAGCTAACAGTTGAACTATTCAACGAAACTAAGAAAGTAGACGTTACTGGTACATCTAAAGGTAAGGGCTTCCAAGGCGCTGTTAAGCGTTGGAACTTCCGTACTCAAGATATGACTCACGGTAACTCATTGTCTCACCGTGCACCGGGTTCAATTGGCCAATGTCAAACTCCAGGTCGCGTATTTAAAGGCAAGAAAATGGCAGGTCACATGGGTGCTGAGCGTGTAACGACTCAAAACCTAGAGATCGTACGTGTTGACGCTGAGCGCAATCTGCTTCTTATTAAAGGTGCAGTACCGGGCTCAACAGGTGGCAACGTGATCGTTAAACCAGCTGTTAAAGCATAACGTCTCAGGAGTAAGTAATGGAACTAATGGTTAAAGGTGCTGATGCACTAACTGTTTCCGAAACTACTTTCGGACGTGAGTTTAACGAAGCTCTTGTACACCAAGTAGTTGTTGCGTTTGCAGCAGGTGCTCGTCAAGGTACTCGTGCTCAAAAAACACGTTCAGAAGTTTCTGGCGGTGGCGCTAAGCCATGGCGTCAAAAAGGTACTGGCCGTGCGCGTGCTGGTACAATCCGTAGCCCAATCTGGCGTACAGGTGGTGTTACTTTTGCTGCGAAACCACAAGATCACAGCCAAAAAGTAAACAAAAAAATGTACCGCGGTGCTATGAAGAGCATTCTTTCTGAGCTAGTTCGTCAAGAGCGTCTAATCGTTGTTGATAACTTCTCAGTTGAAGCGCCAAAGACTAAAGAGCTAGTTGCTAAGCTTAAAGAGCTTGAGCTAACTGACGCTCTAATCGTGACTAGCGAAGTAGATGAGAATCTATTCCTAGCTGCTCGTAACCTATACAAAGTTGACGCACGTGACGTTGCTGGTATCGACCCAGTTTCACTAATCGCGTTCGACAAAGTTGTAATGACTGCTGAAGCAGTTAAGCAAGTTGAGGAGATGCTAGCATGATCACTGAAGAGCGTATCCTAAAAGTTCTACGTGCTCCGCACATCTCTGAAAAAGCAACTATGGCAGCTGAGAAAGCGAACACTATCGTTTTCAAAGTAGCTAAAGATGCAACTAAAAAAGAGATCAAAGCAGCTGTAGAAAAGCTTTTTGAAGTTGAAGTTAAGTCTGTAAATACTCTTATCACTAAGGGTAAGACCAAACGTCAAGGTCTACGCCAAGGTCGCCGCAGCGACGTTAAGAAAGCGTACGTTACTTTGAAAGAAGGTCAAGATCTTGACTTTGTTGGCGGCGCGGAATAACAGGAGTAGTTAAGAATGGCTATTGTTAAATGTAAGCCGACTTCCCCTGGTCGTCGTCACGTTGTTAAAGTTGTTAACGCTGACCTACACAAGGGCAAGCCATACGCACCTCTTCTAGAGAAAAACTCTAAGAACGGTGGTCGTAACAACAACGGTCGTATCACAGTACGTCACATCGGCGGTGGTCACAAGCACCACTACCGTCTAGTTGACTTCAAACGTACTAAAGACGGTATCCCAGCGACAGTTGAGCGTCTAGAATACGATCCAAACCGTAGCGCAAACATTGCTCTAGTTCTATACAAAGACGGTGAGCGTCGCTACATCCTAGCACCTAAAGGTGTTAACGCGGGTGATGTTATTCAGTCTGGTGCTGATGCACCAATCAAAGCTGGTAACACTCTACCAATGCGTAACATCCCAGTAGGTTCAACTGTACACAACGTTGAACTTAAACCTGGTAAAGGTGGTCAGCTAGCTCGTTCGGCTGGTGCTTACGCTCAAATCGTTGCTCGCGACGGTGCGTACGTAACTATCCGTCTACGTTCTGGCGAAATGCGCAAAGTTCTTTCTGAAGGCCGTGCAACAATCGGTGAAGTTGGTAACTCTGAGCACATGCTACGTGAACTTGGTAAAGCTGGTGCTTCACGCTGGCGCGGCGTACGTCCAACCGTACGTGGTGTAGTAATGAACCCGGTTGATCACCCACACGGTGGTGGTGAAGGTCGTACATCTGGCGGTCGTCACCCAGTATCTCCTTGGGGTATGCCAACTAAAGGCTTCAAGACTCGTAAGAACAAACGCACTGACAAGTACATCGTACGTCGTCGTAACAAGTAATCTATATAAAGAGGAATCGCCATGCCACGTTCTCTCAAGAAAGGTCCATTTATTGACCTACACTTGCTGAAGAAGGTAGAGAAAGCGGTGGAAAGCGGAGACAAAAAGCCACTTAAGACTTGGTCCCGTCGTTCAATGATCATCCCATCGATGATCGGTTTGACCATCGCTGTCCATAATGGTCGTCAGCACGTACCTGTTTTCGTTACCGAAGAAATGATCGGTCACAAACTAGGTGAATTCGCACCAACACGTACTTACCGCGGTCACGCTGCGGATAAGAAAGCTAAGAAGCGTTAAGGAGTAAATGATGGAAGCTATTGCTAAACATAACTTTGCTCGCATTTCGCCTCAGAAAGCTCGCTTAGTTGCGGATCTAATTCGTGGTAAATCTGTTGACCAAGCTCTAGAAATCCTAACTTTCAGCAACAAAAAAGCTGCTGTTCTAGTTAAGAAAGTTCTAGAGTCTGCTATCGCTAACGCGGAGCACAACGAAGGTGCAGATATTGACGATCTGAATGTCGCAAAAATCTTTGTAGATGAAGGCCCTATCATGAAGCGTATTATGCCTCGTGCTAAAGGTCGTGCGGATCGTATCTTGAAGCGTTCAAGCCACATCACTGTTGTTGTAGCAGATCGCTAGAGACTAGGAGAGTAAGCAATGGGTCAAAAAGTACATCCTAATGGTATTCGTCTTGGCATCGTTAAGCCTTGGAATGCTACATGGTTTGCTAACACCAAAGATTTCGCTGACAACCTAGACGGCGACTTCAAGGTACGTCAGTTCCTAACTAAGGAACTACAAAAAGCGTCTCTTTCACGTATCGTTATCGAGCGTCCTGCTAAGAGCATCCGTGTGACTATTCACACTGCTCGTCCAGGCGTTGTAATCGGTAAGAAAGGTGAAGACGTTGAGAAACTACGCGCAGCTGTAGCAAAAATTGCAGGTGTACCAGCGCAAATTAACATCGCTGAAGTACGTAAGCCTGAACTTGATGCACAACTTGTTGGTGACAGCATCGCGTCTCAACTAGAGCGTCGTGTTATGTTCCGTCGTGCTATGAAGCGTGCGGTACAAAACGCAATGCGTCTAGGTGCTAAAGGCATCAAAGTGGAAGTAAGCGGTCGTCTAGGCGGCGCTGAAATCGCACGTTCTGAGTGGTACCGTGAAGGCCGTGTGCCTCTACACACTCTACGTGCAGACATTGATTACGCAACTTCTTCGGCTCACACTCAATACGGTGTGATCGGCATTAAAACTTGGATCTTCAAAGGTGAGATCCTAGGTGGTATGCCAGCAGCTAACGCTGTAGAGCCTAAAGGCGACAAGCCTAAGAAGCAGCGTAAAGGCCGTAAGTAAGGAGTCGACAGATGCTACAACCTAAACGTACTAAGTTCCGTAAGGTTCAGACAGGTCGTAACCGTGGTCTAGCTAAAGGTACTGATGTAAGCTTCGGCGAATTCGGTCTTAAAGCTGTTGGCCGTGGTCGTCTAACTGCTCGTCAAATTGAAGCGGCACGTCGTGCAATGACACGTCACGTTAAGCGTCAAGGTAAAATCTGGATCCGTGTGTTCCCAGACAAACCAATCACAGAAAAACCACTTGAAGTTCGTCAAGGTAAGGGTAAAGGTAACGTTGAGTACTGGGTAGCCCAAATCCAACCTGGTAAGGTTATGTACGAAATGGGTGGTGTACCTGAAGAATTGGCACGTGAAGCGTTCCGCCTAGCGGCTCGTAAACTGCCATTCAAGACTACATTTGTAACTAAGCAGGTGATGTGATGAAAGCACAAGATCTACGCGAGAAAAGCGTTGAAGAGCTTAACGTTGAGCTATTGAATTTGCTACGCGAACAGTTCAACTTGCGCATGCAAGCTGCAACTGGTCAGCTACAGCAAACTCATACTCTGAAAGCTGTACGCCGTGATATCGCACGTGTGAAAACTGTTTTGACTGAGAAGGCAGGCGCATAATGAGCGAAGTAAAACGTACTCAACAAGGTCGTGTAGTTAGCGACAAGATGGACAAGTCTATCGTAGTTGCTATCGAACGCATGGTGAAACACCCAATTTACGGTAAATTCGTAAAGCGTACGACTAAAGTACACGCACATGACGCGAACAACGAGTGTGGCCTAGGCGACACAGTTGAAATCGCTGAGTGTCGTCCACTGTCTAAGACTAAGTCTTGGACTTTGGTAAAAGTTCTAGAAAAAGCTAAAGGTTAATCCTAGCTAATTCTATGAAACTAAACGGCTCCAAAATTATTTTTGGGGCCGTTTATTTTTTGACTACCCAATTGAAAAAAAGGGTGGTACAATTCGCGTCCCTTTTAAAGAGGCAGCCCGACCCGAGAGGGTCTAGTTTTTTTATAATTTAGCGGAGCACTAACATGATCCAAATGCAAAGTATGCTGGACGCAGCTGATAACTCAGGCGCACGCAGCGTAATGTGTATTAAGGTTCTGGGTGGCTCTCACCGCCGTTATGCACATATCGGTGACGTTATCAAAGTTACTGTTAAGGAAGCAATTCCTCGCGGTAAAGTTAAAAAAGGTGACGTTCTGAAGGCGGTGGTAGTGCGCACCCGTAAAGGCGTACGTCGTCCTGACGGTTCTGTCATTCGCTTCGACCGAAATGCTTGCGTATTGTTGAACGACAATACAGAGCAACCAATCGGTACACGTATCTTTGGTCCTGTGACACGCGAACTTCGTGGCGATAAGTTCATGAAGATCGTTTCACTGGCTCCAGAAGTTCTGTAAGGAGCACGTAGAAATGGCAGCTAAAATCCGTCGTAATGACGAAGTAATCGTTCTTGCTGGTAAAGACAAAGGCAAGAAAGGTAAAGTAACTAAGGTCCTAGCAACTGGTAAAGTTATCGTTGAAGGCATCAACCTTGTTAAGAAACACCAAAAGCCGGTTCCGGCTCTAGGTCAACAAGGTGGTATCGTTGAACAAGAAGCAGCAATCGATGTTTCTAACGTGGCGATCTTTAACGCAGCTACTGGTAAAGCTGACCGTATCGGTTTCCGTTTTGAAGATGGTAAGAAAGTACGTTTCTTTAAATCTAACAACGAAATCGTTTCTAACTAATAGAAGTAATTTGGAGTTCTACTATGGCGAAACTGCATGATTACTACAAGTCGTCTGTAGTCGCTGAACTGACCAAACAGTTTAGCTACACAAGCGTCATGCAAGTCCCTAGAATCGAGAAAATCACCCTAAACATGGGTGTTGGTGAAGCAATCAACGATAAGAAACTGCTAGAAAACGCAGCATCTGATATGGCAACGATCTCTGGTCAAAAGCCACTTATCACTAAAGCGCGTAAATCTGTTGCTGGTTTCAAAATCCGTGAAGGCTACCCTATCGGTTGTAAAGTAACCTTGCGTGGCGAACGTATGTGGGAATTTTTAGAGCGTTTAATCTCTATCGCACTTCCACGTGTACGTGACTTCCGTGGTGTTAGCGCTAAGTCTTTTGACGGTCGCGGTAACTACAGCATGGGCGTTCGCGAGCAAATCATCTTCCCGGAAATCGACTTTGATAAAGTTGATCGAGTACGCGGTCTAGACATCACTATTACGACGTCTGCTGCTACTGATGAGGAAGGCCGTGCTCTGCTGGCTGCCTTTAACTTCCCATTCCGTAAGTAAGGTGAAGGGTTACTGTTATGGCTAAAAATTCAATGAAAGCACGTGAAGCAAAACGTGCGAAGCTAGTAGCTAAGTTCGCTGAAAAGCGTGCGGCGCTAAAAGCTATCATCAGCGATGTAAACGCATCTGAAGAAGATCGTTGGAATGCGGTTCTTACACTGCAATCTCTTCCACGTGATTCAAGTGCATCACGTCAGCGCAACCGTTGTAACCAAACTGGTCGTCCACACGGTTACCTACGTAAGTTCGGTCTAAGCCGTATTAAGGTTCGTGAAGCTTGCATGAAAGGCGAGATTCCGGGTCTTCGTAAGGCTAGCTGGTAATTGCCACTTAATCATTTGGAGTAAATCATATGAGCATGCAAGATCCGATTTCGGATATGCTGACCCGCGTTCGTAACGGTCAGGCAGCAAACAAAGTTGCTGTTAAAATGCCTTCTTCAAAGCTTAAAGTTGCAATCGCTGCACTACTAAAAGCTGAAGGTTACATCGTTGACTTCGCTGTTGAAGGCGAAGCAAAACCTGAGCTAGAAGTTACACTTAAGTACTTCCAAGCAAAACCAGTAATCGAGCAACTTAAACGTGTTTCTCGTCCAGGTCTACGTGTTTACAAGAAGAAAGATCAACTTCCTTCTGTAATGGGTGGTCTTGGTATTGCTATCGTTTCTACTTCCAAGGGTCTGATGTCAGACCGCGCTGCACGTAAAGCAGGTCTTGGCGGTGAAATCATCTGTTACGTAGCTTAATAGGAGTAGACTATGTCTCGTGTTGCAAAAGCACCTGTCGCTATTCCAGCTGGCGTAGAGGTGAAACTAAACGGCCAAGAAATCACTGTAAAAGGTGCTAAAGGCGAACTAACTCGCGTTCTTAACGACGCTGTTGTTATCGCTCAGGAAGAAAACAACCTGACTTTCGGTCCTAAAGAAGGTGTTACTAACGCATGGGCACAAGCTGGTACAGCTCGCGCTCTAGTTAATAACATGGTTGTTGGTGTTACTGAAGGCTTTACTAAGAAGCTAACTCTTAAAGGTGTTGGTTACCGTGCTGCTATTAAAGGCAACGCTGTAGGTCTAACACTAGGCTTCTCTCACCCAGTTGAGCACGAGTTGCCAGCGGGTATTAAAGCTGAATGTCCAAGCCAAACTGAAATCATCATCACTGGTTGTGATAAGCAACTAGTTGGTCAAGTTGCGGCTGACATTCGTTCTTACCGTCAACCTGAGCCTTACAAAGGCAAAGGTGTTCGTTACGCAGATGAAAATGTGCGTACTAAAGAAGCTAAGAAGAAGTAAGGTAACACTATGGATAAGAAAGCATCTCGCATCCGTCGTGCTACACGTGCACGTCGTAAGATTGCAGAACTGGGTGCGACTCGCCTAGTTGTACACCGTACTCCTCGTCACGTGTACGCACAGGTTATCGCGGCTAATGGCTCTGAGGTTATCGCAGCAGCTTCTACTGTAGAAAAAGCGATCCGTGAGCAAGTGAAATACACTGGTAACGTTGATGCAGCTAAAGCAGTAGGTAAAGCTGTTGCAGAACGCGCTCTTGAAAAAGGCGTAACTGCAGTTGCATTTGATCGTTCTGGTTTCCAATACCACGGTCGAGTAGCGGCGCTAGCAGAATCTGCTCGCGAAGCTGGTCTGAAATTCTAAGGTAGGGTTGGAAGATGGCTAAAGAACAACAAGTTCAAGCGAATGATTTGCAAGAAAAGCTAATCGCAGTTAACCGCGTTTCTAAAACGGTTAAAGGCGGTCGAATCATGAGCTTCACTGCACTAACAGTAGTTGGTGACGGTAACGGTCGTGTAGGTTTCGGTTACGGCAAAGCTCGTGAAGTACCTGCAGCGATTCAAAAAGCAATGGAAAAAGCACGTCGTAACATGACTACGATCGCGCTAAACGAAGGCACTCTTCACCACCCAGTGAAAGGTCGCCATTCGGGCTCTAAAGTTTACATGCAGCCTGCTGCAGAAGGTACTGGTGTTATCGCAGGTGGTGCGATGCGTGCAGTACTAGAAGTTGCTGGTGTACACAACGTACTATCTAAAGCATACGGTTCTACGAACCCTATCAACATCGTTCGTGCTACGATCGATGCACTAGGTAGCATGAAGTCACCAGAAATGGTTGCTGCTAAACGTGGTCTAACTGTTGAATCTATTTCGGAGTAAGAACACCATGGCAACTATTAAAGTAACTCAAACTAAAAGCTCAATTGGCCGCCTACCAAAGCACAAAGCTACTTTGCGTGGTCTAGGTCTTCGTAAAATCAACCACACAGTAGAACTTGAAGATACTCCGTGCGTACGCGGTATGATCAACAAGGTTTACTACATGGTTAAAGTTGAGGAGTAATCAGAATGCGTTTGAATACTCTTGCACCGGCTGCGGGCTCTAAGCATGCTCCTAAGCGTGTAGGTCGTGGTATCGGTTCTGGCCTAGGTAAAACTGGTGGCCGTGGTCACAAAGGTCAAAAATCACGTTCTGGCGGTAAAGTTCGTCCAGGTTTCGAAGGCGGTCAGATGCCTCTGAAACAACGTCTACCAAAATTCGGTTTCACTTCTCGTAAGAGCCTAGTGTCTGCTGAAGTTCGTCTAGCCGAGCTAGCGAAAGTTTCTGGTGACGTGGTTGATCTAAACAGCCTTAAAGCTGCTAACATCATCACTAAGAACATCGAATTCGTAAAAGTTGTTCTTTCTGGTGAAATTAACAAAGCAGTGACTGTTAAAGGTCTACGTGTGACTAAAGGCGCTAAAGCTGCAATCGAAGCTGCAGGCGGTAAAATCGAGGAATAATCTCGAGGAACGAGGTACAGATGGCTAAGAAACCAGGACAAGATTTTCGTAGTGCTCAGAGCGGCTTAAGTGAACTAAAGTCGCGCTTGTTATTCGTAATTGGTGCACTTTTAGTATTCCGAGCCGGCTCTTTTGTGCCGATTCCTGGTATTGACGCTGCTGTACTTGCCGATTTGTTCGAACAGCAAAAAGGTACCATCGTTGAAATGTTTAACATGTTCTCCGGTGGTGCTCTTGAGCGTGCATCTATATTAGCGTTGGGCATCATGCCGTATATTTCGGCATCTATTGTTGTCCAATTGCTAACTGTAGTTCATCCAGCGTTAGCGGAACTCAAGAAAGAGGGTGAAGCAGGCCGTCGTAAGATCAGCCAATATACACGCTACGGCACGCTTGTACTTGCAACATTCCAAGCTATTGGTATTGCAACTGGCTTACCAAACATGGTCGACAATCTGGTTGTTATGAACCAAACCATGTTTACGCTAATTGCTACCGTAAGTTTAGTAACCGGTACCATGTTCCTAATGTGGTTAGGTGAACAAATTACAGAGCGAGGAATCGGTAATGGTATTTCCATTCTGATTTTTGCAGGTATTGTTGCTGGATTGCCTTCTGCAATCGGTCAAACAATCGAGCAAGCGCGTCAAGGTGAATTGCATGTACTTCTTCTGTTGCTAATTGCGGTATTAGCTTTTGCAGTAATTTACTTCGTTGTTTTCATGGAACGTGGTCAACGCCGTATCGTCGTTAACTACGCTAAGCGTCAACAAGGTCGTAAAGTATTTGCTGCGCAAAGCTCGCACTTGCCACTTAAAATTAATATGGCGGGTGTTATTCCAGCGATTTTCGCATCAAGTATTATCCTGTTCCCAGGAACACTGGCTCAGTGGTTTGGTCAGAACGGTGAGAGCAGCGCGTTCGGTTGGTTAACTGACGTGTCTTTGGCTCTTAGCCCAGGTCAACCGCTGTATGTAATGCTTTATGCAGCAGCGATTATTTTCTTCTGTTTCTTCTACACGGCGTTGGTTTTCAACCCGCGTGAAACAGCAGATAACTTGAAGAAGTCCGGTGCATTCGTACCCGGTATCCGCCCAGGTGAGCAGACAGCTAAGTACATTGATAAAGTGATGACACGTTTAACCCTAGCGGGTGCACTGTACATTACCTTTATCTGTCTGATTCCCGAGTTCATGATGGTCGCGTGGAACGTACGTTTCTACTTCGGCGGTACATCACTACTTATCGTAGTTGTTGTTATCATGGACTTTATGGCACAGGTACAGACTCATCTGATGTCTCAACAGTATGATTCTGTGTTGAAGAAAGCGAATCTGAAAGGCTACGGTCGTTAATTCGACGGTAGACTCAGTTTCAATTACGGAGTTTAGCAATGAAAGTTCGTGCTTCCGTTAAAAAAATCTGCCGTAACTGTAAAGTAATCAAGCGCAACGGTGTTGTTCGCGTGATTTGCAGTGAGCCAAAGCACAAACAGCGCCAAGGCTAATTAGCAGAAATTTTTACTTGAAAACGAAGGTTAGGTCGAGTATATTCCTCGGCCTACCTTTTGCGTGCAAAAGAAGTAGTACTCCGCAGCGTATCCATCACGGGCTTTGCTGCGGCTAATTCTTTTATAGAAACACTTAGGAGTGAATAATGGCCCGTATAGCAGGCATTAACATTCCTGATCAGAAACACGCTGTAATCGCTCTAACGGCGATCTACGGCATCGGTAAAACTCGCTCTCAAGCTATCCTAGCTGAAGTGGGTATTGCTGAAGATGTTAAGATCAGTGAACTAACTGAAGAGCAGATCGATCAACTGCGTGATGGTGTAGCTAAGTACACTGTAGAAGGTGATCTACGTCGTGAAGTATCTATGAACATCAAGCGTCTTATGGACCTTGGCTGTTACCGTGGTCTTCGTCATCGTCGCAGTCTACCACTACGTGGACAGCGTACTAAAACCAACGCTCGCACCCGTAAGGGTCCGCGTAAGCCGATCAAGAAATAATCGGGAAGGTAGAGTACAATGGCTAAACAACCAACTCGCGCTCGTAAGCGCGTACGCAAGCAAGTTGCAGATGGCGTTGCGCACATCCATGCTTCTTTCAATAACACAATCGTAACCATTACTGACCGTCAAGGTAACGCTCTAGCTTGGGCTACTGCAGGTGGTTCTGGTTTCCGTGGTTCTCGTAAGTCTACTCCGTTCGCTGCACAGGTTGCTGCTGAGCGTTGTGCTGAAATGGCTAAAGAATACGGTCTAAAGAACTTGGAAGTTATGGTTAAGGGTCCTGGTCCAGGTCGTGAATCTACTGTTCGCGCTCTGAACGCAGCTGGTTTCCGCATCACAAACATCGTTGATGCTACACCAATCCCTCATAACGGTTGTCGTCCACCTAAGAAACGTCGCGTATAACGTTTTTTAGATTACTGGAGAAAGATCATGGCAAGATATTTGGGTCCTAAGCTGAAGCTTAGCCGTCGTGAAGGCACTGACTTATTCCTTAAGTCTGGTGTTCGCGCGATCGATACCAAGTGTAAAATTGATAACGCACCAGGTGTACACGGCGCTCGTCGCGGTCGTCTATCTGAGTATGGCGTTCAGCTTCGTGAGAAGCAAAAAGTTCGTCGTATGTACGGCGTTCTAGAAAAACAATTCCGTAACTACTACAAAGAAGCTGCACGTCTTAAAGGCAACACAGGTGAGAACCTGCTTCAGCTTCTTGAAGGTCGTCTTGATAACGTAGTTTACCGCATGGGCTTTGGCGCAACTCGCGCAGAAGCACGTCAGCTAGTTAGCCACAAAGCTATCCTAGTTAACGGTAAAGTTGTAAACGTTCCTTCTTTCAAAGTAGCGGCTAATGACGTTGTTTCTATTCGCGAGAAAGCTAAACAGCAAGCTCGTATCAAAGCAGCTCTAGAAGTTGCTGAACAACGTGAAAAACCAACTTGGATTGAAGTAGATGGTGGCAAGATGGAAGGTACATTCAAGCGTATGCCTGAGCGTTCTGATCTATCAGCTGACATCAACGAACAATTGATCGTCGAGCTTTACTCTAAGTAAGGTTTAAACTAAAGAGAGGACACAATGCAGGGTTCTGTAACAGAATTTCTTAAGCCACGTCTAGTTGACATTGAACAAATCAGCTCGACTCACGCAAAAGTAACTCTTGAGCCATTAGAGCGTGGCTTTGGTCATACTCTGGGTAATGCACTTCGCCGTATTCTTCTATCTTCTATGCCAGGTTGTGCTGTAACAGAAGTAGAAATCGAAGGCGTACTTCATGAGTACAGCACTAAAGAAGGCGTTCAAGAAGATATTCTTGAAATTCTTCTAAACCTTAAAGGTTTGGCTGTACGCGTTGCCGAAGGCAAAGATGAAGTGTTCATTACTTTGAACAAATCAGGCTCGGGCCCTGTGGTTGCAGGTGACATCACCCATGACGGTGATGTAGAGATCGCTAACCCTGAACACGTTATTTGTCACCTAACGGATGACAACGCTGAAATCGCAATGCGTATTAAAGTAGAACGTGGTCGTGGTTATGTTCCAGCTTCAGCGCGTATCCATACTGAAGAAGATGAGCGTCCAATCGGTCGCCTACTAGTAGATGCTACTTACAGCCCTGTAGACAAAATTGCCTACGCTGTAGAAGCAGCTCGTGTAGAACAGCGTACTGATCTAGACAAGCTTGTTATCGATATGGAAACAAACGGTACTCTAGAACCTGAGGAAGCAATCCGTCGTGCAGCTACTATCCTAGCTGAACAATTGGATGCGTTCGTAGATCTTCGTGATGTACGTGTACCTGAGGAGAAGGAAGAGAAGCCAGAATTCGATCCGATCCTACTGCGTCCTGTAGACGATCTTGAACTAACAGTTCGCTCTGCTAACTGTTTGAAAGCAGAAGCGATTCACTACATCGGTGATCTAGTACAACGTACTGAGGTTGAGCTACTTAAAACGCCTAACCTTGGTAAAAAATCTCTTACTGAGATTAAAGACGTACTTGCGTCACGTGGTCTGTCTCTGGGCATGCGCCTAGAAAACTGGCCACCTGCATCAATCGCTGAAGATTAATCGATACTAGTTAGAAGGATTAGGTCATGCGCCATCGTAAGAGTGGTCGTCAACTCAACCGCAACAGCTCACATCGCAAAGCGATGTTCAGCAACATGGCTAGCTCTCTAGTACGTCATGAAGTTATCAAGACTACTTTGCCAAAAGCAAAAGAGCTACGTCGCGTAGTTGAGCCTTTGATTACACTAGCTAAGACTGACAGTGTTGCTAACCGTCGTCTAGCATTTGCACGTACTCGTGATAACGAAGTAGTTGCAAAACTGTTTAACGAACTAGGTCCACGTTTTGCTGCTCGTCAGGGCGGTTACACTCGTATCCTAAAAGCTGGCTTCCGTGCTGGTGATAAAGCTCCAATGGCTTACATTGAGCTTGTAGATCGCCCAGCTGCTGAAGAAGCTGCTGAGTAATCTCAGTTCGTAAGAACAAAAAAAGCCGAGCGTTAGCTCGGCTTTTTTGCGTTTGGAAGCTAGGGAAATAACGGCTTATGCCCTGCGAGATTTGCTCGCGAAGAGCAAGTCGAAAGTTACTGGCACTACTGGCCCATATTTGGATTTGATTATCTGAATTCAAAGAAAAAGGGTCGACACTGTGTGCCAACCCTACATGATTTTCTCGCTTCTCGCTTATTTCCAGATAGCACCTAGGCTATCGAGTAGGCCAGAACTTGCACCTTGGCTTTGCAGTGCACTTAAGATTAGGGGAGTAAAAGTGGAAATCAGGGATGGGTCCATACCTAGAGCAGAGAACGCACCTTTTACTGTCTCGTTGTTTGCGATTAAAGCAGACAGACCACTCGCCTGTAGAGAGTCAAAGCCTGGAACTAGTCCCGCTAGTTCTGAAGTCTCATTATTACCCAGAGAACTCTGAGCTAAGGCCAATAGTGAACCTACACCACCAATAGCTTGTTCGGATGACACGTTTGTACTTTTTTGAATGGCAGAAACTAGGTCAGTATCTGCTGCCCCCTGTTTTGACCAAGCTTTAACTGCTCCCATCAGTGCCGCGTTCGCAATTTCACTATAGCCGCTGTCAACGCTTACTTGATTCTCTTTCGAGGTGCTTTGACAGCCCATCAATGCGACACTGGCAAGTGCTGCGATAGCTACTTTCTTATACATATCATCTCCTTATTACTTACTGCTAACTATTCTTTCTAAGAATTTGTCTCAGTATTATCCAAAAAAAACGGCGACACAATGTGTCGCCGTTATTAGCTTTGCTAAAAATCCAAATTAAAGGATGTCTAGTAGCTCTACTTCGAATACTAGAGCAGCAAATGGAGGGATAGCAGCACCTGCGCCACGCTCACCGTATGCTAGATCTTGTGGGATGTATAGTTTCCACTTAGAGCCAACAGGCATTAGTTGAAGAGCTTCAACCCAACCTTTGATTACGCCAGTTACTGGGAACTCAGCAGGTTGACCGCGAGATACAGAGCTGTCGAATACAGTGCCGTCAGTTAGCTCACCGTGGTAGTGAACACGTACTTGAGACGCTGCCGTTGGGATTTCGCCAGTACCTTCAGTGATGATTTCGTACTGAAGACCAGACTCAAGAACGTTTACTTCAGGACGTAGGGCGTTGTCTTTTAGGAACGCTTCGCCGTCAGCTGCTGCTGCTTTAGCTGCTTCTTGACGAACTGCTTCTGCACGAGTGTGTAGCTCTTGCAGTGCGTTGTTGATCTCGTCGATCTCGATAGAAGGCATGTCACCAGTTAGTGCAGTTGCAATACCAGCAGCGATAGCGTCAACGCTAAGGCCTTCTAGACCAGAACCAGCCAGTTGCTGACCCATTTGCAGACCAATACCGTAGCTCGCTTTCTGTTCTGCAGTTTCAAATTTAATTTCAGACATGAATGTCGCTCTTATTAGGAGTGATAAAGGCACAGGATATCAGGTTCGAGCCTCGGTTTAAATGATTGTGCTCGAATGTCGCATTCTGGATCGGAGGGTGTGACTTATCTCTTACTCCAAGTGAAATTTCTGCTAATTTACGCCAAATTACATTTTACTTTGGCGAAAAACATATACTCTCCGCGCTGGTATTTTTATACTGAGATTAGAAGTATTAAAGGACTCATCAGAATGAATCGTCGCAGAAAGAAAAAGCAGCAAGTCGACCACGTCGAATTGATGAAACAAAAGTTCGCTGCTATCGATTGGAAGCAGCCGTTTAACAAAGAGAAGTGGCAGGAAAGAGTACAACCTGTGGCTCAGTTTTGGCAACGCTTTCCAAAACTCCATCAACGTGCACTGATGGTATTAGTGCCAGTGGTGTTGGTGCTTCTGATCATCCCTGTACCCAAAGATACTGAAGCACTTATCGATGATGCTCAAGTTGAGAGTCAACGTGTTGCCATTCAACTGAACGCGCAAAGCTTAAGTGAACAGCGCTCAGCACAGAACTCAGAACCAAAATCGGAACAGTGGAAAGAGTACACGGTTAAAAACGGTGATACGCTGGCCCAAGTATTCCGTAGCAATCAACTTTCGATGGCTGACTTAAACGCCTTGGTCAAAATTGAAGGCAGCGATAAGCCACTGAGCCGGATTAAACAAGGTCAATTGGTTCGCTTTAAGCTCGCTGACGATGGTAAGTTAGATATGCTGCAGCTTGAGAAAAGTGGCGAGTCGGTGATGTTCTTCCGCTTATCTGATGGAACATTCGGGCGCAATAAATAACGTTCATTAACAAGCATTCTGAAGGCGCGATGATTCGCGCCTTTTTTATATCCTTCTGTTTGCTAGTGATAGCATCTCAATCTGATGCCTCTCGATTGGTGAGCCGTCTTCTCTTATTCCATGGCAAGAGCGGTAATACGATCATCAGGATCCCTACCGCAGTCAGCCAATCTGGAATCTCGTCAAACCACCATATCCCAAAGAGTGTTACGAACACTAAGCCAGAGTATTCAGCTAAAGCAATTTCTCCGGCTGGAGCTTTTTGATATGCCAGTACTGCCAAGCCGTTATAGCTTAAGATGCATACTGCACTAGCGATAACTAATACCAATTCCTGCCCCGTCATCGGTTGCCAGTAAAATCCAGCCAGTACTGCAGAGATAGGTAACGAGAATAGAGTGGTCCACCAAAGTGTGGTGACGACAGACTGTTCACTGGGTAGCTTTCTTACCAATATATTAAACATCGCCAGTGTGGTCGCCGTGCCGAGTGCAAACAACGCTGCCCAATGAAAATGATCCGGTCTGAGTACAACTAGGACACCAAGGAACCCGAAGCAAGTGAGCAAGACCTTGCTCAGTGGAGGATGCTCTTTGAGGAACAATATCGACAGCGGCAACATTAAAATCGGCGCTGCGTAAAAGACGGCGTTAGCAGTCGCAAGAGGCAGGTGAGTGACTGCAACCATCATACAGCCGCTACCAATTAATATCAGGTGTGCCCGCAACAAGGTAATAGGTGCTTGCTTCAGGCTACGTTTATTCGGTTGTTGTCGGAGATAGAAAGGTAGGATGAGCAGCAGTGAAGCCAACTGGCGTACAAATATATATTGGAACGGGCTGATGCCGCCTTCAATCAGTTTGACGGCGACATCGGAGAGTGATGCCGCCAAGTTGCCGATAACCAGTAAGAATAACGCCAGGTGGTAGGGTGACATTTAGCTCACTCGGCGCATATCGACATGCGGGATGCCATCTTCAAGGTAGCTTCCGGAAATGACTTCAAAACCATGACTCGCATAGAAGGCCATCAGGTGTTCTTGTGCGCCGATATCTATCGTTTTACCTGCCCAAAGCTGTTGGCAATGTTGTAGGGCTTGCTCAAGCAGTTCATGTCCAAGACCACCACCACGAGCGCTTTGTTTGGTTACCACACGGCCGATACTGACATTGTCGTAAGTGGTACCAGCAGGCAATAGACGAGCGCAGGCAACCAGTTCATTGTCTTTGTAGCCCAATAGGTGAAAAACCCCTTCCAGTGTATCTTTGCCGTCCAGTTCTGGATAAGGACAGGTTTGCTCTACCACAAAGACATCAACGCGCAGGCGCAGCATCTCGTAGAGTTGTGTCGTTGTCAGTTGAGAGAAAGGTAGGGCAGTCCAGTTGATCATTTCCAATATCCATTAATGAGCGAATGCAGCTGACTTTACGTCGTTTTCTGCTATTACTCATTAACAATGGTTAATTTTCACTGGTCTTCGCGACAAATCTGGCGATAATGTGCCCTCTTTTTCATCCCACCTGAGGATATTTCCCTGTGAGCAAACAAACTTTTGACCAAGTAGGGCTTAATCCAGCGCTACTAGAGACGCTTGAATCATTGAACTACACCCATATGACGCCAATTCAAGCGTTGAGCTTACCTGCGATTTTGAATCAGCGTGATGTGATTGGTCAGGGTAAAACAGGCTCAGGCAAAACGGCGGCATTTGGTCTGGGCGTATTGTCCAGCCTAAATGTGAAGCGCTTCCGTGTACAATCTTTGGTGTTGTGCCCAACGCGTGAACTGGCTGATCAGGTGGCGAAAGAGATCCGTACGCTAGGTCGTGGTATTCACAACATTAAAGTACTGACATTGTGTGGCGGCATGCCAATGGGACCGCAAATCGGTTCACTAGAGCATGGAGCTCATATTCTGGTGGGTACGCCAGGTCGTATCCTTGATCATCTAGAGAAAGGTCGCATTAACCTAGAAGAGCTAAACACGCTGGTTCTAGATGAAGCAGACCGTATGCTGGAGATGGGCTTCCAAGACGCACTCGATGCGATCATTGATGCTGCGCCTAAACAACGTCAAACACTGCTATTCAGTGCGACTTTCCCTGAGAAGATCGAACAGATTGCTCAACGTATTATGCAATCGCCAGAGATGATCAAAGTAGAATCGACACACGATACGTCGAGCATCGCGCAGTACTTTTACAACGTTGAAGGTTCAGAAGCACGCGATGAAGCTCTGGCGAACCTACTACTGACGCACCAGCCAGAGTCAGCGGTGGTGTTCTGTAATACCAAGAAAGAAGTACAGAATGTAGCTGATGAACTGCATCACAAAGGCTTCAGTGTGGTGGATCTTCATGGCGATCTAGAACAGCGTGAGCGCGACCAAGCTCTGGTCCAGTTTGCTAACAAGAGTGTCTCTATCCTTGTTGCAACAGACGTAGCGGCGCGTGGTTTGGATGTCGACAATCTTGATGCGGTATTTAACTTTGAATTGTCTCGTGACCCAGAAGTACACGTTCACCGTATTGGTCGTACTGGTCGTGCGGGCAGCAAAGGTTTGGCGTTCAGCTTCTTTGGTGAGAAAGATGGCCTACGTGTGGCTCGCATTGAAGAGTACCTAGATATGGATGTGGTACCAGCAACACTGCCAGCGAAATCAACTCAGCAGCCATACCAAGCGAAGATGGTGACGATTAACATTGATGGCGGTAAGAAACAGAAAGTACGTGCGGGTGATATCCTTGGCTGTTTGACTGGTAAAAATGGTATCACGGGTGCACAAGTGGGTAAGATCCAACTAATGGCGATGCGTTCTTATGTTGCGGTAGAGAAATCTGTGGCGAAGAAAGCACTGCAAACCATCAGCAACGGTAAGATGAAGGGTCGTCAATTCCGTGCTCGTATTCTGAAGTAAGCAGAACTTGATTTAATGCAAAGGCGCTCGACATTGAGCGCCTTTGTTTTTTCCAGCCTATCTGACCTTATTCATTACCTTTCTTTAAGCGTGACTTAATTCGGCTAAGACTGATCGCGGTAATCCCCAAGTAAGCGGCAATCTGGCTATCGGTAATACGCTGTTCTAAGTCTGGATAATGCTGACAAAATAGTTGGTAACGCTCTTCTGGTGAGTAGAGCAACATAAAGCGTTCTTTGTTTTCTTTATGCATTAATTGCGCTTCGAGCAGCTTTAAGTAGATAGGATGCTTTTCTTCACGCCATTGATGTAGCACTTCAATTGGTAAGCAAAACAGATGACAAGGTGTCAGCGTTTCTAATAAGTACGGCGATGGCTGATTCTTGATAAGCCCTTCAAAGCCAATCACCCAATCCTTTTCCCAGTAGAACTCTTTACTGAACTCCTTACCTTTGTCGGTCAGATAACTGGCATGGCACAACCCTTCCAAAACAAAGTAGATGTGCGAGCTGAACTCACCTTGGTGATTGAGAATATGGCGCGTTGGCAGTTCAAGCTGTTGCCCATGTTCAATAAGCTGATTCGCTTCATCTTCAAGGAAGCCATGGTGGATTAAGTCTGAAAAAAGATCGCTGTGCATGTGATAACTCAGAAACGGTTTTCCTCATTCTAACGGTTTTTACTGATAACAAAAAAGCGGCTCATGAGAGCCGCTTGAAATCACTGTCAAACTTGCCTTATTTATTCAGGTCGATTTGGTAAATCGCAAAACCAACTTCGTCAGTTGCGACACGTTTCATCGGGTATTGCCCTTTCTCTTTGATGAACTGCGCGGCTTTATCACTTGGTGAGGTTTCAAAACGAACATCAAGTTTTTTGTCCGATTTGATTGGTGCGAAAGACCAGTTGTTATCTGCGCTTGGTGTTACTTCACCTTGCTCTTTGCTGATGCGAGATATGTAAGCGGCAACTACTGAGCGGTTCTCGTCTGGAGAATCAAACGCGATGAAATCCGGACCAGTGCCTGGGAAGGTTGCGCTATAAGCACGGTAGTTGTTAGTTGCGATGATGAAGTCTTGTTTTGGATCAACTGGCTTACCGTTGTAAGTCAGGTTCACGATACGCTGTGAATCTGGGTTGATCACTTTACAATCCGCATCGTACTTCGGCGGTTGAGTAACATCGATTTGGTAGTTCACACCATCCATCACATCGAAGTTGTAAGTACGGAAGCTATCCCAGTTGATCAAAGACTGAGGTTTATTGCTGTTAACATCAATGTGATTGAATTGACCTGCGCTACACTCTAGCCATTCGTGAACTTCTTTGCCTTTAACCTTCATTGCTACTAGCGTGTTCGGGTAGAGGTAAAGGTCTGCGGCATTACGGAAAGTCAGCTGACCTGACTCTACTTCTGTAAAACCATTTGGATCGTCTTTACGTCCGCCGACTTTAAATGGTGCCGCTGCGCTCAATACAGGAATATCTGCAAGATCTGGGTCGCCTTGGATAAAGCGTTCCACGTAATCTTTCTGCGCTAGGTTTACGATTTGAATCGTTGGATCATCTTGTACAAGCGCTAGGAAGCTGTACATCACATCATTTGCTTTACCGATTGGCTGGTTGACGAATTCACGTGTGCCTTTATGGTCATCAACAAGTGCATCCACGATGCCTTTATCGGCTTCTGCCAAAGATTTCTTGTTAGCTTTATCGAAGATAGGGCGCGCTTCAGATTGACCTTCAACCACTTGCCACTTGCCATCTTTTTCTTTCAGCATCAAGTCCATTACGCCAACGTGGCTACCCCAGCGACCTGGCATGACTGCGGTTACGCCATTAATTGTGCCTTTTGCGTTGTCGACACCCTGCAGCTTGGCAAAGTCTTTACCTGGGAACACGGCGTGAGAGTGACCAAATGCAATCGCATCAATGCCTTCCACTTCTGTGAGATAGTAAACCGAGTTTTCAGCGCCTAGTTTGTATGGGTCAGTCGAAATGCCTGAGTGTGGGATCGCCACAATCACGTCTGCGCCTTCTTTCTTCATCTGAGGAACCAGCTTTTTCGCTGTCTCAGTGATGTCTTCAGCGAAGACTTTTCCTTCTAGATTCTTCTTATCCCATACCATGATTTGCGGTGGTACGAAGCCGATGTAACCCACTTTGATTTCGTGGCTTTGACCATCAGTGTCTTTGAACGTGTGCGTTTTAATGAGATAAGGTTTGAAGTAGTGCTCACCTGTCTTCTTGTCGAAAACGTTAGCACTAACATAAGGGAAGTTTGCACCGTCGATAGAGTTTTTCAGGAACTCAAGACCATAGTTGAATTCGTGGTTACCTATGTTACCCACATCGTAATCCAACTGGTTCATCGCTTTGTATACAGGGTGGATTTCGCCAGCGTTAATCCCTTTCGCTGCCATGTAATCGCCCATTGGGCTGCCTTGAATCAAGTCGCCATTGTCGACCAAAACACTGTTCACGGCTTCTTCACTAGCTTGCTTTACCAGTGTTGCTGCACGGCTAAAACCAATTTGTTGCGAAGGTTGGTCTTTGTAGTAGTCGTAATCCATCACATTGGTGTGAATGTCGGTGGTTTCGATAATACGTAACTTGATGGTGTCCGCCATTGCTGGGCTAGCAAGTGCTAACATGCCACCCAAAACTGCGACGGATAGAGGATTAACAGCCATTTTCATGAAGTGCTCCAATTTAATGGGATAGGGAAGTGTGGCGTACTGTAACAAACTTTTATGTGACGAAACGATTGCTGGAGAGAAAATTGTGATAATTAGATAAGAAATAGCCTAACAATATTCTAGTGTGTTTGCTTTTTGTGCAAATTAGAATGAGACCAAACCAAAGCTTCTTAGCAGTTTTTTGAATAAAAAATGAAATTTTAGAATTTCAGGTAATATAGCCAGCCAGCCATAATGCTGCTCATACCGATATCAATGGATGATGAGCAAGCACATGGCAGTGAACGATTCAGTAACGACTCTCCCAATCAATAAGCCTCGGCTGGTTTCGAATAACCAAGCTGCTGATCTTCCCCGTTTCAGCAAACAATCTCTTCAACCGGGTGAAGTTGCCCTTGTCGGTGCAGGTCCGGGCGACCCAGAGCTATTAACGCTTAAAGCGCTTAACTGCCTGCAACAAGCTGACGTTGTGCTATACGACTATCTAGTGTCTGACGAGATCATGGCGTTAATCCCAAGCGAAACCATTTTGGTATGCGTTGGTAAACGTGCGGGTCACCACAGTGTGCCGCAAGAGAAGACCAACCAACTGCTGGTGGATTTTGCTAAGCAAGGCTACAAAGTGGTACGCATTAAAGGTGGCGATCCATTTGTGTTTGGCCGTGGTGGTGAAGAGTTGGAAGTCTTGGCAGACGCCGGCGTGCGTTTCCAAGTCGTTCCGGGCATTACTGCCGCTGCAGGTGCGACCGCTTATGCCGGAATTCCGCTGACGCATCGTGATTACGCGCAATCAGCACTGTTTGTCACCGGTCATCTGAAAGAAGAAAGTGACGACATGGACTGGTCGACACTAGCTCGTGGGAATCAGACTTTAGTGATCTACATGGGGCTCATGAAATCACACTATATTCAGAATCAGCTCATCAAACATGGGAGGGCAGCCTCAACCCCTATCGCCATCATCGAGCGCGGTACGCAAATCCAGCAAAAAGTTTTCACCGGAGAACTTTCTCAACTATCTGAATTATCTAAAGAAGCTCAAGCTCCGTCTTTGATTGTTGTCGGCGAAGTTGTGCGTCTATCTCAAAAGTTGGACTGGTTTTTGTCTAGTACTGAATTCAACAAAAGTGCTATTGCCAGCTCCATATAATTTCAGACAAAAAATTAGGGACTAATGAGCCTTCAAGCTTAAAAAGGAAAGACAAAACATGGACCAACAACGTTTAACTCACCTTAAACAGCTCGAAGCGGAGAGTATTCATATCATCCGTGAAGTTGCTGCTGAGTTCGATAACCCAGTCATGATGTATTCGATTGGTAAAGATTCATCAGTCATGTTGCATCTTGCGCGTAAAGCCTTCTACCCAGGCAAAATTCCATTCCCACTACTGCACGTAGATACGGATTGGAAATTCCGCGAGATGATAGAGTTTCGTGATCGTACCGCTGAGAAATACGGCTTTGAGCTTTTGGTTCATAAGAACCCAGAAGGTCTAGCAATGGGTTGTAGCCCATTTGTGCACGGCTCTTCAAAGCATACTGACATCATGAAGACTCAAGGTTTGAAGCAAGCTCTGAACAAGTACGGTTTTGATGCAGCATTCGGTGGTGCACGCCGTGATGAAGAGAAGTCTCGTGCAAAAGAACGCGTGTACTCATTCCGTGATAAGAACCATACCTGGGATCCGAAAAACCAACGTCCGGAGCTTTGGAAAACATACAACGGTCAAGTAAACAAGGGGGAGAGCATTCGCGTGTTCCCACTTTCAAACTGGACTGAGCTGGATATCTGGCAATACATCTACCTAGAAAACATCGAGATCGTGCCTCTGTACCTTGCAGACAAGCGACCGGTTGTGGAGCGCGATGGCATGCTGATCATGGTAGACGATGACCGCATGGAGCTAGAACCAGGTGAAGTGATTGAAGAGAAGAGTGTACGTTTCCGTACTTTGGGGTGTTACCCACTGACTGGCGCGATTGAGTCTGAAGCAAACACGCTAACAGGCATCATCGAAGAAATGCTGGTGGCAACCTCAAGTGAGCGCCAAGGTCGTGCGATCGACCACGATCAGTCAGGATCGATGGAACTTAAGAAACGTCAAGGTTACTTCTAAAGGATCTAAGGAAAGATAATGAACAGTGCAGTTGAAGCTCAGTTAGCCGAGCTTGGTATTGAAGGCTATTTAAAACAACACCAGTACAAGTCGTTACTTAGATTCCTGACTTGTGGCTCGGTAGATGATGGTAAAAGTACCCTAATCGGTCGCTTACTCCACGACTCAAAACAAATTTATGAAGATCAGCTAGCGGCAGTTCACTCGGATAGCCAACGCGTAGGCACCACGGGTGAAAAGCCAGATTTGGCATTGCTGGTAGATGGTCTACAAGCAGAGCGCGAGCAGGGCATCACCATTGATGTGGCTTACCGTTACTTCTCGACGCAGAAGCGTAAGTTCATCATTGCTGATACACCTGGGCATGAGCAGTACACGCGTAACATGGCAACAGGCGCATCGACCTGTGATTTGGCTGTGATTCTGGTTGATGCACGCAAAGGTGTGTTGGACCAAACGCGTCGTCACTCATTCATTTCTAACCTACTGGGTTTGAAACATTTCGTTGTAGCGATCAACAAAATGGACTTGGTGGATTATTCACAAGAACGTTTTGAAGAGATCCGCGATGAATACTTACAGTTCTCAGAGAACCTAGCGGGTGAGACGGATATCCAAATCATTCCGTTGTCAGCGCTAGAAGGCGACAACGTAGTAGAGAAAGGACAGAACCTAAGCTGGTTCGAAGGTCCATCTCTGCTTGAGCTACTTGAGACTGTTGACGTTGACCACGAGAAAGGCGAAGGCGACTTCCGTTTCCCTGTTCAGTATGTAAACCGTCCTAACCTCGATTTCCGTGGTTTTGCGGGCACGATTTCATCAGGCTCAGTGAAAGTAGGTGATGCGATTAAGGCGCTGCCATCAGGTAAAACCTCAACCGTAGCACGTATCGTGACTTTTGATGGTGATGTACAGGAAGCACAAGCAGGTCTGGCTGTGACCTTGACTCTGAATGACGAAATCGACATCAGTCGTGGTGATTTATTGGTACTGGAAAATGCGCAAGTAGAATCAACCAACCACTTGTTGGCTGACGTTGTGTGGATGACAGAGCAACCGCTGCAACCGGGTCGTGATTATGACATTAAGATTGCTGGTAAGAAGACGGTGGGTCACGTTGAAGCGATTCGTCACCAGTACGACATCAACAACCTTTCGACTCACGGCGCAGCGGAGTTGCCGCTTAACGGCATTGGCTTGTGTGAGTGGTCGCTGAACGAATCTGTCGCGTTGGATAACTACCAAGATTGTGCTGATACCGGCGGCTTCATCATCATCGATCGTCTAACCAATGTGACAGTTGGTGCGGGCATGGTGAAAGAAAGCTTGGCTGCTGTTGAGCGTGGTCTTGCGGATGTTTCTGCGTTCGAGCTTGAACTCAATGCTCTCGTTCGTAAGCACTTCCCACACTGGGAAGCTAAAGACCTAAGCCTGTTACTGAAGAAGTAATTTGGTTCATCAAGCCTGATGGGGTTGCGAAACCCGTCAGGCTGATTTCCCCCGAATCCAGGATGCTCCGGAAGCCCAAGAAACCGAGCATTCTGGCGTTCTTTTTCGCTTGCTTTGCTTTTTTGTCTGGTTACTCGTTTGTCACTCCGTGCAGCTAAGTTTGCACGAGTTGTTGTGCCCGTATTGGGTTTATTGGTAAGGATTGGCTATGTGGGAACAAGGATTTGTATTAGCGATTTTGCTTGGCATTATCACTTGTTTACTCGTAACCAAACTTAAACCAAGTTATGTGTTTGCTGGCGCTGCCTTTATTGCTTTTATGGCTGGTATGTTAGAGCTCAATACCATTGCGGCAAACTTTACTAACTCTTCACTTCTGACTTTAGTGCTATTAATTCTTGCATCAAGCGCATTAGAAAAAACGTTATTAATTAGTTGGGTCAGTCGCAGTATTTCTGAAGGTAATCTTGGTAGTGTTATTGCCAAACTAGGCTTTTCTACTGCTTTGCTTTCTTCTTTCACTAACAATACAGCGGTGGTGGTGTCATTAATTGGTGCGATAAAACGTAACCAACAGCACGCGCCTTCTAAGCTTTTAATTCCCCTTTCTTATGCGGCGATTTTTGGTGGCACGCTGACGCTAATTGGTACCTCGACCAATTTAATCATCAACAGCTTTGTTGAGGATGCGGGCTTACCAAGCCTGAACTTCTTTACTCCGACTATGATTGGTTTGGCGGTGCTGGTGGGCGGAGTACTTATTCTTATTCCGCTGAGTTATTTATTGCCAAACTATGATGACCAAAGCCAAGAAGATTTACCTTACTTCTTAGAATCTCGAGTTGAACCGGGATCGCCATTGGTTGGACGTACTATCACGGAAAACAACTTACGCGCACTGAGAAAACTATTCTTGGCTGAAGTGATACGCGATGGTGTCAGTGTTCCGTCGGTCGGACCTGACTTTGTCCTCAATGCCAAAGACCGACTGCTGTTTTGTGGCGATGTAGAGAGCGTGGCGACGCTACAGGAAATCCCTGGTTTAACGTTGTTTGGCCATCAACACCTCAATGGTCAGAATTTTATGGAAGTGGTGGTGAGTTCATCGGCGACTTTCTGCCATAAAACACTTAAAGAGAGTCGCTTCCGTGATCGCTTCGATGCCGTTGTCGTAGCAATTCGTCGTGGCCATGAGCGTCTTGAAGGTGGCTTAGGCAACATTACCTTAGCTGCGGGTGATACGTTAGTTTTGGTTCCCGGTAAGCGCTTTGAGACGGAACGCCGCGCGCATCGAAAAGAGTTTGTGTTGGTGAACGATCTGGATTCGAGTGCACGCTTGGATGCCAACAAATCTGCCTTGGTGTTGTTTGGCTTTGCTGCCGTGATTGGCTGTGCACTGCTGGAACTCGTACCTATTATCAAAGGTCTGGCGGCGTATTTGATTGCGCTACTTGCCTTTGGCGTGATTCAGCTTTCCGAACTTCGTCGTCGCTTCCCAATTGATATCGTGGTGATTGTGGGTTCAGCGTTATCTATTGCGCAATTGATGATTTCATCCGGCTTGTCGGTGCGTATGGGCAATATGTTTATCGAAGCCTTTAATGGCTGGGGCGTGTTTGGCGCTTTAGTCGCCACTTACATCATGACTTTGGTGTTAACTGAGCTCGTGACCAACAATGCAGCGGCGGCGCTGTCTTTCCCTATTGGCTACAGTATGGCGGTAGGTTATGGCGTTGACCCAATGCCTTTCATAATGGCGGTGCTGTTTGGCGCCAGTGCCAGCTTTATTTCTCCTTACGGATACCAAACCAACCTGTTGGTGTACAGCGTAGGGAATTACAAATTGACCGATTATGTGCGAATTGGCGTGCCGATTTCCATCGTGTATTCAGTGTTAGTACTGACGCTGATTCCGGTCTTCTTTCCGTTTTAATCTTTAAATTTACAAGGATACGTTATGACTGCCGAAACTCCGGTAAAAGATGAAAACATCGTTTGGCATCAGCACTCGGTTGATAAACAGTTTCGTGCTGGATTAAAAAAGCAGAAGCCTGCGGTACTTTGGTTTACTGGGCTATCGGGTGCGGGTAAATCAACGGTGGCGGGTGCATTGGAAAATCGCTTAGCTGAATTGGGTTATCACACTTATTTGCTCGATGGCGACAATGTGCGTCATGGCTTGTGCAGCGATTTAGGCTTTTCTGAGCAAGACCGTCGCGAGAACATTCGCCGTATTGGTGAGTTAGCAAAACTGATGGCAGATGCGGGGTTGATTGTTTTGTCAGCGTTTATTTCTCCTCACCGCGCTGAGCGTCAATTGGTGCGTGATCTACTGCCTGAGGGTGAGTTTATTGAAGTGTTCGTCAATGCGTCTTTGGAAGTGTGTGAAGACCGTGATCCGAAAGGCTTGTACAAAAAAGCACGCGCAGGTGAAATTCCTAATTTCACCGGTATTGACTCAGAATACCAAGCACCAGCAAACCCAGAAATTGACTTGCCTGCGGGCGAAAAGAGTGTCGAAGAGCTGGTGGAGTTGTGTTTAATCGACCTTAAACAACGCGGCGTGATCCGATAAAAAAGCATTTGGATCATAGGTGGCCAAAAAGTTGTTGTGCAGTTCAAAGAGCTTTTGGATCATAGGTGACCAAAAGCTCTTTTTGCTGTACTAAACAGTGTGATTTACCGTAGGTTTCGCTTCGCTATGAACACTAAATTTATGATTTAAAAGCGCTAACATCTGATCGTAGTACTGACTGTTAGTTTTGTTGCCAAGTAGCTTACACAACTCATTGCCTGTTGGAGTAAAGCGGTAGTACAGCAGGCGCACACCTTTTGTGTTCACCTGTAGTGACAAGTTCTTGCCTTGATACGTGAGCATTAACGGCGTTTCAATGCCAATCTCTCCAGACTCTAATTCGGTGCTGTGCAGTAGCCCCAATTCAATCAACACTAGCAAACTCGAATAAGGAAGCTGGAAGCTCCCCATATTCAGACTGTTGGTCGTATCTCGTTTACCAAAACTGAATATGCCACCATGCGCTTTATATCCAATAAGAAGTTTACGGCTGTTATCTCCCCCAAAGCTACAGGCTAATGAAGATGCTCGTTGGAGAATTTGTGCTTCTTTAGGTGTCATGTCCTTCAGCACTTTGAGCGCTTTCATTGATGTTGAGCCTGGGTTGGTTACCTCACGTTTTAATACTTGAGCCCAGAGTTTTTGCATTGAGCTGTTATGTATATCTTGTGCCATATCAAAGAAGCGATATAACCAATCTTGGTCTGGATCCCCTGCGGTCTCATCCCGACACGATGTATGAGCAAGCTTTAATATCTGTTCTAGATTCTTTTGTCTTTGCTCTTGTCGTCTTTGTTCTCGTAGTTGGGCTCGTTCTATTGCAGACTTGGCCGGTGGATCGCTTTGTAATAACGCATCTAAGCCATAGGTCTGTGCAATTGTTTGAACTCGACTTGCACTGTCTTTGATGTAGCTTGATTTTTTATCGTGTGCTTGATGAGTTGAGGAACTCGCATCGTGCTCGATGACGACGGGTTGTTTGATGGATTCTGCCATATGCTGATGCCCTACCAAGAACTTGCGTTTTATGCCTTTGTCAATTTACACCGATAAATGTTGTGCGACCAGAGAGACATGTCCGGATTTTGACAGAATAAGGACTATTCAAAATGATAATGAGTTGTTAAAATTGTTATCGTTATTTTGGAGGGGTGATGAAATATTCAGACGCAAGCAAACTGAGAAAACACCTGTCGATAGCGCTACTTTTGGTTTTGTATGTTGGCGTGTTAGCGTATTTATCTCGTTACATAGTATAAACAGCAGGCATAAAAAAGGCGCCGAACCGACGCCTAGTGTATTTATTTAATCAAGCAGACAGTTACATGTCATCGTAGGGTTCGATTGATGAGCCTTCAATCACGTAGGCAGTTTCTGCCAACTCATGTTCAATGGTCTCGGTTTTTAACGTTCCCACCACATAAATGACATCCCAAAGCTCCTGCACTGGGGCTCCTTTCGGGAATTTTACATAAATGATCTGGTTTGGCGGTGGCGGCGGAACGTGGATACAAGCGCCAAAGTACGGTACCAGTAGGAATTCTGTCACTGTATTCGCATCGCCTTCTAAAGGGATCACGAAGCCAGGAATCTTCACCTCACTACCGTTCAGTTCCGAACGAACATTGCCAATCTTTGACTGTTGTGCCGCACCACCACTGTGATCGGAGGCTGGCATACCCACACTATCAAACATTTTCCGTTCAGCTTCTGGTACAAGATCTATCCAATCAAGTGTCAGAGCTTCATCACTGGCCATGACTGGCGCAGTAAACGAAATCACTAGCAAGCAGCTAGCGAGTATTTTTTTCCACATTTTTACTAGATCCTTATTGTCATCCCATCACTGAGCGATTGTCGGTAAGCGCGGAATGCAGGGATGAAGCCAATCACAATACCGGCACATTGTACCAAGCCAAGTAGCATCCACTCGTAAGGAGAGAGCGCCGTTAATGTAAGATGTATACCATAGCTTTGTTGGATTATCGGTTGCAATAGGGCAAGTATGGAATACAAACCAGCTACACCAGTAATGATGCCTGCAAAAGTCAGCAAACTTGCTTCACTGATCAGTAGTGAAAAGACATGTCTTGGCCGTGCGCCCATAGCACGTAGTATTGCCATTTCACGGCGGCGCTCTTGTAAGCTTGTCAGTAGGCTACTCAGCATCCCAAGCAAGCCCGCGACGACCACAAAGCCAGAGACCGCCATCAGCGCTTGCTCTGCAACCGACATCATGCCCCATAATTCATGCAAAGCGACACCTGGTATGATGGCGCTGAGTGGCTCTTTTGGATAAGTATTGATTTGTCTTTGTAGAGCAAAAGTTTGAATGCGTGACTTCAAGCCGACCAACATGGCGGTGATCTGCTTAGGTTGGAAGTCTCTGCTTTTGAGGTCTTCTGCTTTTGGGGTTGGTCCTAAGCGTGCTCCACTTTCCCAACCAACGTGAATTGCTTCAATCGCTTCGAGCGATACATGTACGGTTTTATCAACGGGCGTACCTGTAGGCTCCAGAATACCGACGACTTTAAATGGCAAATTATCGTGACGACTAAAACCAACATCACTGATGCCATGGGCAATGATGATTTCGCTGCCGATGTTATAGCCGAGCTGCTTCGCAACGTCAGAACCGAGAACTGTTTCAAATAAGCCATTGAATTCTTTGCCTTCAGAGAAGGTTAGTGGTTGCTTACTTCCGTACTTGTAATGCTCGAAATAACTGTGGTTGGTCCCCATGACTCGGAAGCCTTTGTGCGAATCACCCAACGAGATTGGAATTGCCCAGTCTACAGCGCGGTGGTGAGCAAACTCTTGGTAACTCTTCCAGTCAATATTGTTGGTGGCATTGCCGATTCTGAATACTGAGTACAGCAGCAGATTCACTTGCCCCGAGCGACCTCCGACAATTAAGTCTGTGCCAGAAATGGTGTTAGCGAAGCTGTCTTTTGCTTGGGTTCGAATACGTTCAACTCCCAACAAAAGGACAACCGAAATTGCGACGGTCATGATGGTGAGAATGGCCGTCGCTTTGCGGTTCATCAGGCTTTTCCAAGCGAGCTTTACAACGGCACTCATGATTCGCCTCCTAGGGTCTTCGCTTGATTGATATCAGGCAGATTAAGTGTTCTGTCGAACAAAGATTCTAGAGTTGGGTCATGGCTGACAAAAACCAGCGTGGCATTGGCAAGGTTGGCTTGCTCCATTAGTAGTTCAATAAATGCTTTGCGGTTGTCATGGTCCAGTGCGGATGTTGGCTCATCGGCAATCACCAGTTCAGGTTGACCGATTAGTGCTCGTGCCGCAGCGACACGTTGCTGTTGGCCAATACTCAGCTCCGAAACGGGTTTGTCATGCAGTTCTTTTGGTAAACGTAAACGCTCTAGTAGTGTTGTTGCTTGTTCTTCCAGTGATGCTATTGAAGCATTGAGAGCAACACGGTCGCGGCGAACTTTACTGAACTGACATGGAATTAGGACGTTCTCTATCACATTTAGATAAGGCAACAAATTGAATTGTTGGAAGATATAGCCAATGTGATCGGCACGAAATTTGTCTCTTTGACTTGCCCTTAGGCTAGCAATATCAGTATTTAATACCGACAGTGAACCGGATGTGAGTGTATTGATGCCTGTTAACAGAGCAAGCAGAGTTGATTTACCACAGCCGCTCGGGCCTTTGATAAATACATGCTCGCCTTGAGCAATGTGTAACTGTGGGATATGGATGGTTGCGTTTTCTGAGCCGGGCCAGACAAACTGGGCATTATGCAGCTCAACAACGTTTGACGTGGTTTCAGTCATAATAAATCACCAAAGCAATGGCGTGTAAGTGATTACTTACACGCCATATAAGTTATTTAATTGCGATCTTAGTGTTGTCTTTGCTTAGGTTGGTCGCAGACTGAGTTGTGTCAGTGAACAAGTTAACGCTGATTGATTCTGTTGCCGGGAACAGTTTGAACCAAGTGGTATCAATGCTGTTTAGGTCAGCAACTGAATCACAGTGGTAGCGATATTCAGCCGTAAACTCGCCGTGGCCGCCGTGTTCATGATCGTGACCCTCGTGCTCGTCGTGATGCTCATGGCCTTCATGATCGTGATGGTCATCATGTGCGTGTTCATCATGCTCATGCTCGCTATGCTTTTCATGATCATGTTTGTCGTGTTCATGCCCATCGTGGTCATGTTTATCATGATCGTGGCCTTCATGGTCGTGGTGATCATGACCTTCATGAGAGTCTTGGCTAAGTGTGTGAGATACGTGAACATCTTCAATCACACATTTCGCTTGTTTGTTGATAGCAAATAGCTTGCCTGTATCTTTTAGCGCAGCAATCGCTTGTTTAAGTGCTTGCTCTTGCTCTGCATTTTCTGGTGCGTGCTCAAAGCCAACAACGTCTGCACCTGGAGAAGTGATTTCAATCAGCAGGTCTTTACCATCTTGAGCAATATTGAATTCTACATGACCGTGCACATGCGCTTCGTGTTGACGGTATTCCTCTGCGTTTGCAGTTGCTGTTAGTGATAGTCCGATAACAAGAGCTAGAGCGTGTTTAGAAGGCATTATCTTTTCCTAATTTGCTTAATGTATTGTTTGGTTGCTTTTTAAATCATAGGGTTAGCAACCCGTTTAATTTCTAGTATGGGGGCTTCTTAAGTTTAGGCAAATATAGGCGGTGCACGCGCAGTGTAGCGTACATCACTGACGTTAAACTGTGTTTCGATACAGTCAGAATACGTCGAACGCTGGTAAGTTGGGGGGAGAAGTTCTGGTTGAGCCTTAGCCAAGCCATGATGTGAGCCAGCAAACATCTGGCAATGATGATGGCTATGGTGCTCTGGAATGAGATCAAGTTGATGTGCGATGGTGGCAAAGTTCCACGCAAGCAGTAACGCAACACTGAGTAATACAACAGTGCGACGCCAATGATGTGTGGTTACTTGCCAGCGAGGAGACATCTTAAAACCTGAAACGATACCTGGTGTTATAATATAACACCCATTTTCGCTAAAAGTTCACTCTTTTGTTGCGACTAGAGAAATTATCTTATGTGAAATAATAGCTTACGTTCATGGAGGGGAGGTGCTCCTTGCTTATTGTCTGCAAGGAGCTGAGGTGCATTAGATGTTTTCTTGGATCAAAGCAAGTACTTGGTTGATTTCATCAGAGGTTAGAGCGCCTTCTTTGACGAACAAGATCTTACCTTGCTTGTCTTGCACTACGATTGCAGAACTCTCTTCTTGCAAAGCCCAAGTGTTTGCCACCACGCCATTTTCATCAAGTACCATTGATGACCAAGGGAATTCTTGTTTGCTGTCTTGTGCTGATGATTTTACAAATGATCCGGTACCCCAAACCGCATCATCTTGGTTGATGATGGTTGTCGTTTGGTAAGCATCTTCTGGGAATTTCGCTTCAGTTAGCGCGGTCATTAGCGGCGCGTTCATTGCTTTTGAACTGCTGCGTCCTGCGATTGCATGAATGACACGGACTTTACCTAGCATTTGTTGTGTTGCCCAAGGTTGGTAGGCTACCCCTTCACCTTGCATTACGATCTCTCCGTAAGCATCAACCTTAACGGTAGGGACGCTTTCCCCCATTGAGAGGTTGTGAGCAAGTGCTAAGCTTGGCGCAAGAGCAAAAAAAATCGGGAGGAGAGTCTTAGTTTTCATATTGTTATGTTCCGTATGGGTTGTGAGACTTTCCAAGTATATACTTACAGTGAATAAAAATGTAGAACCATTTATAACAATTATTTAACGTACGATATGCAAAATAGTTGCGATAGTGAGGATTTTTGTTAGAATGAACTCAGTCGCAAATTGCGCATAAAGATTGCCAGGAAAGAGCAATTGGTGTTTTCTCAAAAGGATGTTGAGGTGAGTTATGCTACGTGAGTTTGCTGTGTACCGTCCACGTCAGGTGGCGCGTTTCGTTAAGACTTTGTTTAAAGGTCAGTTCTCAATAGTCGGTGTGGGCGAGTTTCGTTTTGATAATGGAAAAGTGTTACTGCCAGACGTCAAAAATCCGCAACATCTTTCAATTTTTAGAGAAGTAAATCAAGCGATTCTCTCTCTCCCAATTTAAAATCAAAAATTGTAAAAGAGCGACTTTAGTCGCTCTTTTTTGTTGTCGCTACTCTTCGAGACTCGGTGGGAAACAGACTCCTGTGCCACCTAAGCCGCAGTAACCGTTTGGGTTTTTCGCTAGGTATTGCTGGTGGTAGGTTTCTGCAAAGTAGTATGGTCCAGCTGGCTGAATTTCGGTCGTAATGGTCGAGCGCTGCTCTTCTTGTAGTGCTTGTTGATACTGAGCTTTTGATTTTTCAGCTGCATCCTGTTGCTCTTGCGAGTAAGTATAAATAGCAGAGCGGTACTGAGTTCCTAAGTCGTTACCCTGACGCATTCCTTGAGTCGGGTCGTGTTTTTCCCAGAATACCGCCAGCAATTGCTCTAAAGAAATCACGCGTTCATCAAATACCACGCGTACTACTTCGGTATGGCCAGTTTTGCCGGTGCACACTTCTTCGTAAGTTGGGTTTGGCGTATAACCGCCAGCGTAACCGACCGATGTTGAGAGTACGCCATCGAGTTGCCAAAAAAGACGTTCAGCTCCCCAAAAACATCCCAGGCCGAGTAATAGCTGTTGCTGGTTGGTTTTTGGCTGCGCCGTTAAGCTCGATTGATTTACAAAATGCGTGTCCTCGATCTGCATTGGTGACTCTCGGCCCTGAAGGGCATCTTCTATACTGATCATTGTCTGTTTGTTGAGCATGGTATTTGTCCTTTAATACATGTCTTAATTTTGCGAAAAACTCTATTCAGTCTGAATATGATGTTGTGATGACATAGACCGTGTTAAACCTATTAATATTACAGACTTAGCCTTTATTTGGCGTTATTATTGTTTACGTTTATTTAACCTCGTCCAGCTAAAAAGCATGATAAGAAAAGCTACTCCGATCATTGTCAGCCTACTTGCCTTTTCTCATAGCGCTTACGCCGATGTATCCCTTACGATAAAGGGGATTGATGGCGCGCTAGAAGATAATGTGAACGCTTATTTGTCTTCCATTCCTGAAGATGATTACTCTACGTCTTTGCGTTTTCAGGCGCGATTAGAACAAAGTATCACCGAAGCACTCAATGCGCTCGGCTATTATCATGCGAAAATTTCATACACTATTACGAAAGATAATGATGAGTTGATCGTTAACGTCCAGCCGGGGGAACCTGTCAGAATCAAAGTCATGGACGTGGTGATATCAGGTGAAGCGAATCAAGATGAAGAGTTTACTAAGCTGCTCAATAAGTCACCGCTCAAAGTGGGCCGTATCCTAAACCAAGGAGAGTATGACTCTCTGAAATCAAGCATTCGTAATTTGGCGCTGCAACGTGGTTATTTTAATGGTGATTTTGAGCTTAGTAAGCTTGAAGTCATTCCAGAGCTTAATGAGGCGAATGTACGCTTACATTACAACAGTGGTATCCGCTACTACTTTGGTTCAGTGGAAATTACGGGTAGCCAAATCTGGGAAGAGCGTGTGGCGTCACTTCGCCCGTTTAAGGAGGGGGAACCCTATTTAGTTTCAGAGGTCGGTCAATACAATCAAAACTTGTCCAATACTGATTGGTTCTCATCTGTGTTTGTTGAACCAGATTTAACTCAGCTTGACGATGGACGAGATTTACCGATTAAAGTGTCCCTCGCTCCTGCTGCGAAAAACCAAATTGAAACGGGTATTGGTTATTCAACCGATACTGGTGTCCGCGGGACATTAAAGTGGAAAAAACCGTGGGTGAGTGCACGAGGCCATAGTTTCGACACTGCACTTTCCCTGTCTAAGCCAGAGCAAACTGTCACCGCAGGTTATAAAATCCCACTTGATGATGTATTGCACGAGTACTACCAACTTCAGTTCGGTTTAAAGCGTCTTGATAACCGTGATACGGAGAGTTTGGAATCAAACCTGGCAGTGGAGCGCCATTGGATTACCGATGGTGGTTGGCATAAGACTCTGTACGTACGTCACTTGTATGAAAACTACTCTCAAGGCTTGCAAGAAGACGGTGTACAGTTTGTCCTTCCTGGGGCGTCTTTTTCAAGAACCCGAACTCGTGGCGGAAATATGCCAATGTGGGGAGATAAACAAAGCGTGACTATCGAGTACGGTGATCCCGCGGTGTTGTCTAACACTCGAGTGTTGCGACTACTAGGGCGTACATCGTGGATTCGCGGTATTGGAGAAAATCATCGTGGTTTGTTACGCCTAGAGGGCGGGGCAAATATTACCGATGAACTTGAAAAACTGTCGCCATCGCTGCGTTTCTTCGCTGGTGGTGATAACAATATTCGTGGTTATGGCTATGAGTCGATTTCACCAGTTGATGAGAGTGGCGCTTTGACGGGTGCTAAGTACATTGCGACCAGCACGTTGGAATATCAATATCGTGTCTATGGCAATTGGTGGTTAGCTGCCTTTTACGATTACGGTGATGCATTCAATAAGACCCCTGATTGGAAAGCAGGTGCCGGTGTTGGTATCCGTTGGGCTTCTCCTGTTGGTCCTGTGAGTTTTGACTTCGCATGGGGCCTAGATGCTGTGCCTAAGAATGACTTCCGCATCCACTTCTCTTTGGGGCCTGAATTATGATCAAAACAACTCTGAAGTGGACGAAATGGTTCTCAATCGGCCTACTGACTCTTATTGTGTTGCTGGCGATTTTCGTCGGCACAATTTTGTTTACCCATCCAGGTCTAAAGTTGGCTCTTTGGGGGACAGAGAAAGCGTTACCGCAGCTTAAAGTCGAGCAAATTCAAGGTTCGCTATTCCCACGTTTTGCGCTGCATAACGTCAGCTTTGTGGATGAGTCTCTCCATGTTGATGCTAAGGTGGAAAGCTTAACGCTAGCGATTAATTTCCGTTGCTTCTTCGATCCTAAAGTGTGTGTGGATGAGTTGTCACTGCAAGGTGTAAACTTCCAGATGCCAGAGCTGCCGCCTTCAAACGAAGAGCAAGAAGAAGAAACACCACCGCTTCGTTCAATCAGTACTCCCGTTCCTATTTTTGTTAACAACGTTAGCTTTAACGACATCAACCTGAACATCTTGGGTAACAAGATTGATTGGCAAGATTTCTCGACTGCATTGTCGATGCAAGGTGACCGATTGGTCATTGCTCCAACTGCATTGAAAGCTATCAATGTGGCACTTGCACCAAGTGAAGGTGCGACAGAAGAGAAACCAGCGCAACCAAAAGATACGGAGCCAAAGACTAAGCAAGCAGAGAAGCAAGCTAAAGCGACGCCAGACTCTACGGAAGATCAACAAAAAGACGCGAAAACCCAAGTTACAGCAGAAGCTAAACCTGAAGGGATTGTACTGCCTGAGGTATGGATTCCGCTTACCATTGAAGCAAAGCGTCTGGATATTCATGATTTTAAATTAGCTGGCGACACTCCAGTTGTCGTTCACCATCTAGGGCTAGAAGCAACAGCAGGTGGTGACAAAGTCGATGTCAAAACGCTAGAACTTGATATGCCAGAAGTGGAAGGCCAATTAAGTACTCAAGTAACATTATCAGCCGATTATCCAATTCAAGCGCAGATTGACGCTCTGGTTAAACAAGCGGATGTAAAAGGTCAGAAACTATCGCTGTCTGCATCTGGTTCGGTTGGCGATTTATCATTGCAGGCGACGTTATCTGACTTGGTGAAAGCCAAGATTGAAGGCCAAGTTCAACCGCTCAAACCTGAGTTGCCATTTGATATCAAGCTGAAAGATGTTGCCGCGCAATGGCCATTAAGTGGTAAGAGTGATTACCAAGTTTCTGTTCCTAGCCTCGCAGCCAAGGGCTCACTAAAGGGCTATACCGTTGCGCTAGAAACTAAGGCTTCGGGTAAAGATATTCCTGATGTGGACGTGGTGTTAGACGGTAAAGGTACTCTGGAACAGATCGATTTGGACAGTCTCGTTGTCAAAACGTTAGGCGGTGAGTTAGCTGGTAAGGTGATGGCTAACTGGTCAGCACCAATTAACTGGCAAGCAGATCTGAATTTGAAGAACATTCAGCCTGGTTTGCAATGGAAAGAAGCGGAAGGTGACATCAGTGGTAGCCTATCAACTTCTGGCTCTCTAACTGAGCAAGGTGGTTGGCAAGTCAGCCTACCTACGCTGGACATCGACGGTATTTTGCGTGGTTACCCACTGAATATCGAAGGCCAACTAGAGGCATCAGATAAGACAGGAAAGGGCGAAGACATTCGGCTTAATACGCAAGGCTTGGCTTTATCTCATGGTCCAAACTCTTTGCGCGCAAAAGGTAAGATCGACAAACAGATCTTGATGGATGTTGAGGTTAACTTCCCCGATTTCGCAAAAAGTGTTCCTGATCTTGGTGGTAAGATGAATGGTACAGTTGCACTGCGTGGCAGTTTAAAGCAGCCAGACATTAGCTTAGATCTCGCGCTTAACCAAGTGAATTGGCAACAGCAGGCAAAGGTAGAAACCATCACTCTAAAAGGGGATGTGACGCCTCTGCCTGCACCAAAAGCCGATGTTAGTCTGGTTGCGAAGAGCATTACCTACGATGACATTAAAATCGATAGTGCTGATTTGGAGTTAAGTGGCGATGAGAAACTGCACCAACTGACGCTAGACGTGGTTTCAGACATCGTTTCAAGTAGTTTAGAAATCGAAGGCACTTTCAAGCAGAAACCAGAAATGATCTGGGATGGTGCATTACGCCGACTCACGTTAAGTACGCCACAAGGCCCTTGGGCACTACAGAAATCGACGGCCGTTAAAGTCAATATTGATAAGCAGATTGCGGATGTACAAGCACACTGTTGGCTACAGTCAAAATCAAGTGTGTGTTTGAGTGAAGATATCAGTGTCGGTAAGAGCGGTGAAGCGAAGTTAGCCATCACTAACTTTGATTTCGACCAAATCAAACAGTTCTTACCAGCCGAAACCAAACTGCAAGGTTCAGTGAACGCCAACGCTTTTGCAAAATGGTCTCCAGACATGAAACCGGAAGTCACGGTGAATGTGGATGTGCCGCAAGGTCAGGTAGAACAAACACTAGAACAGCCAATTAAGGTCGGTTGGGACAGTGTCAGCCTTAAAGCTAAGTTAGCCCAAGACAAACTGGATGCCGAGTGGTTATTTGACGTTACAGATAACGGCGATTTATCTGGGAAGGTGTCGTTAAATGATGTCTCGTCAGAGAAGCCAACTATCGATGGTAAGGTATCACTATCAACGTTCCATTTAGACTTCTTGGCACCACTGATCGGTGAGTACAGCCTATTTAAAGCGAACATGAACACCGACCTGGCTCTGTCTGGTGATGTGATGCATCCGAAAGTGAATGGTCAGTTCTTGATTGACCAGATGAAGTTGCAAGGTGAAGTCACGCCAATCGATATTAACTCTGGGCAAGTTGCGATTAACTTCAAAGGTCATCAAGCGGATTTAGATGCGGGTATTATTACACCTGATGGCAAGCTTGAAATTAATGGTGATGCAGATTGGAGCGACTTAGAAAACTGGCACACCAAAGCCCGAGTATTTGCCAAAGAGTTGAAAGTTGATATGCCACCAATGGTGCAAATTAAAGTTGAGCCAGATATGACCATTGATGTCACGCCAACTTTAGCCAAAGTAGAGGGGAATGTTAACTTACCTTGGGGGCGCATTTTGATTGATGAGCTGCCACCAAGTGCGGTCAGTGTGTCGAGAGACACGGTTATCTTGAACAAAGACATGCAGCCAGTTGATGAAACCCCTGCATTACCATTTAATGTTGAAACTGATATTAATATTAAAATTGGTGACGAGTTTCAGCTGTCAGCCTTTGGTCTAAAAGGTGAGCTGCAAGGTAACTTGAACGTGACGCAAAAAGATAAAGGTCCGTTTATTGTCGGTGAAGTAAACATCATTGATGGTTCTTACCGTTCATTCGGCCAAGATTTGGTGATTGAAGAAGGCAAGATCATGATGAATGGTCCTGCAGATCAGCCTTATGTTTCTATTAAGGCAATTCGTAACCCAGATAATACTCAAGATGATGTCACTGCAGGTGTTCGAGTGACGGGACCCGCGAGTGATCCTTCGGTAGAAATCTTCTCTGATCCTGCGATGCCACAAGCAAATGCATTATCTTACTTATTACGTGGTCAAGATATTGATGCGGAATCTGGCGGTAATGCGATGACTACTACGTTAATCGGTCTAAGCTTAGCAAAAAGCGGCAAAGTTGTTGGTGAGATTGGCGAAGCATTCGGTGTGCAAGACTTGCAGTTGGACACGGCAGGTTCAGGTGATGACTCTCAAGTAACGGTCAGTGGCTATATTTTACCAGGCCTTCAAGTGAAATATGGCGTTGGTATTTTCAATTCGTTAGGTGAGTTCACCGTTCGCTACCGTTTAATGAAGGATTTGTACATCGAGGCGGTGTCTGGATTAGATAGTGCTGTCGATATTCTTTACCAATTCGAGTTTGATTAGGTGCATTCGATAACAAGGAGCAGTTATGCAGCATCTCGTATTTGTCTATGGCACTCTTCGTCAAGGAGAGTCAAACCATCACTACCTGAAGTCAGCACAGTTTTTGGGGCATCATGAGACTGATGCCCAGTTTGCGCTGTTCGATCTAGGGCCTTATCCGGCATTGTCTCGCGGTGAAAAGAGGGTGTTTGGAGAGGTCTACCTTATTGATGAACAAACGTTAGAAGCTTTAGACCTGCTTGAAGATGTGCCAGTGGAGTACCGACGAGAGAGCATTGCAACACCGTTTGGCCAAGCTTGGATCTATCTTTATCAAGATACAGAACAACTTTCCGAAGAGATTGCTTCAGGAGATTGGTGCCAGCGAGTGTGAACTATACTTGAACCAGCAACGTATGCATTGACGATATATACAACAAAGACTTGGGAGGTCTGCGATGAAATATCTATCTCCAATCATACTACTGCTGCTTGTTGGTTGTTCTAATAGCACACCGCCAAGCGGTACTGACAGCATGCAATGGAATCAATACGGTATGCAGCGCGCGGAAGCGGGTGATACTAAGCTGTCTATGCAAGAGCTTAACAAAGATGATGAGCTTTACATGGCGTATAGCAACGGCTATGAAACAGGTCGTGCTAACTATTGTGCTCAAGACGCTTTCTCATTAGGTGAAAGCAGGCGTTATTACCGAGGTATTTGCGATGAGATTGACGATAGGTTTCGTCGAGAATATGAGTTGGGCAGAACCCTCAAGGGTAGTAAACGTTACTGATTTAATCGCCCCTAGTACAGCTTAGAACAAAGAGCCGCAGTTAATTAGCGCGGCTCTTTGTCTCTTTATTAGAGGCTATTTTTGGCCTTGAGCGCGTTCATAAGATTCTAAAATCTCAGCTTTCGCAGCTTCTACATCAGCCCAACCGTCGACTTTCACCCACTTGCCTGCTTCAAGCTCTTTGTAACGTTCAAAAAACTGTGTGATTTGAGCTTTGAGTAGCTCTGGAATATCTTCAACATCTTGAATGCCTTCGTACTCTTTTGAGATTTTAGAGTGCGGGACAGCGAAGACTTTCGCATCTTCACCTGATTCATCTGTCATTTTCAGTACACCGACTGGACGGCAGCGAATCACAGAACCTGGCATTAATGGGTAAGGGGTCGGGACCAGTACGTCCACTGGGTCACCGTCTAGAGAAAGAGTATCGTTCACATAACCATAGTTACATGGGTAGAACATTGGCGCAGACATGAAACGGTCGACAAATACAGCACCAGTGTCTTTATCTACTTCGTATTTGATTGGATCCGCGTTAGCAGGGATTTCGATAACGACATAGATATCGTCAGGCAGTGATTTACCTGCTGGTACGTTGTTTAAGCTCATTTGAATATTCCTTTTCATTGAGGATTAAGCGTTTAGAGGCTTAATCTGGCTAATATTTACGCAGTTCACTTTAACGACAAAAACGCGGCAGGTAAACACCCGCCGCGTTGGACAAAGGTCTGAAATTAGTCTTCTTCGCGATTCAGCTCAAGAAACTCTTCGACTTTGTTGACCATGTTCTTTGAACCCACAAAGAAAGGCACGCGCTGGTGCAGTTCAGTAGGTTTCAAATCCATAATGCGGTTTACACCGTCAGACGCCAAACCGCCAGCTTGCTCAATCAAGAATGCCATTGGGTTGCATTCGTACAACAGACGCAGTTTGCCTTGAGGGTGGCTTTGCGTGCTTGGGTACAAGTAGATGCCGCCTTTCAGCAGGTTACGATGGAAGTCTGCAACCAATGAGCCGATGTAGCGAGATGTGTATGGGCGACCATCTTCAGGCACATTCTCCTGACAGTACTTGATGTACTTCTTCACGCCCTGCGGGAAGCGGATGTAGTTACCTTCGTTGATCGAGTAGATCTTGCCGTCTTCTGGGATCATCATGTTTTCATGAGATAGACAGAAGCTGCCAATCGATGGGTCGTAAGTGAAGCCGTTTACGCCATTACCCGTGGTGTAAACCAACATAGTAGATGAGCCGTAAATCACGTAGCCCGCCGCCACTTGTTTGTGACCAGGCTGTAGGAAGTCTTCTTCTGTTGGTGGGGTACCAATAGGAGAAACTCGACGGTAAATAGAGAAAATCGTACCGACTGATACGTTCACATCGATGTTTGATGAGCCATCGAGTGGGTCCATTAGTACAACGTACTTTGCGTTTTGGTTAAGTTCTTTATTGAACGCAACCGCTTCATCTTCTTCTTCACTGGCAACGCCACACACTTGGTCGCGTGCTTCGAGTGCTGCTTTGAACTTGTCGTTCGCGTATACATCAAGTTTTTGCTGATCTTCGCCTTGTACGTTCTCTGTACCTACAGCGCCAGTGATATCACCAAGACCTGCCGCATTGATTTCGCGGTTTACGATTTTTGCAGCTAAACGAATAGAAGCTAATAGAGATGAAAGATCACCGCTAGCGTGGGGGAAATCCGCTTGTTTCTCAACAATGAATTCGCCTAGGGTGCGCAGTCCTGACATGGTTTATCCTTACATTTTTCATTTCGTTGGGGGTGTCACGCAATGGGGTCATCTCTTTATGGATGTTAAACGATTGCGTTAGATGTAAGTTTATGACGTAGATCTTATTAATGGTAATGAAGTAACCGACTGAGATCGCAAATTATTTGTCTTATTGCATAAGAAGCGAATCTCTTGGTTAATGCTTGGTCAGTCAGCCCTAAGCCCTGTCAGATTTGTGAAAGAGACTGCAAGAACACAGCGAAAGGCTCTCGCTTTTCTGGTGGTTATCACGATAATGAAAGGATTAAAGAACGCATTACAAGGTTAAGTTTATGCACATTCATATCTTGGGTATCTGCGGCACGTTTATGGGCGGTGCGGCAATTTTAGCGCGTCAGCTAGGTCATAAAGTGACGGGTTCGGATGCCAACGTTTATCCACCAATGAGTACCCTGTTGGAGTCTCAAGGTATTGAAATTATTGAAGGCTTTGACCCTTCTCAACTTGACCCACAACCTGACCTCGTGGTGATTGGTAACGCGATGAGCCGTGGTAACCCATGTGTTGAGCATGTGCTGAATACCAATATGCGTTACACCTCTGGCCCACAGTGGTTACAAGAGTTTCTATTACACGATCGCTGGGTTCTGGCGGTATCGGGTACCCATGGTAAAACCACCACTTCAAGTATGTTGGCTTGGATCCTAGAAGATTGTGGCTACCAACCGGGATTCCTTGTTGGTGGTGTGCTGGGTAACTTCGGTGTATCCGCTCGTTTGGGTGAAAGCATGTTCTTCGTCGTCGAAGCGGACGAATACGACAGTGCTTTTTTCGATAAACGATCTAAGTTTGTTCATTACCATCCACGCACGTTGATCATGAATAACCTTGAGTTCGATCATGCGGACATCTTCGATGATCTAGAAGCGATCAAGCGTCAATTCCACCACTTGGTGCGCACTGTTCCAGGCAACGGTTTGATCCTTGCACCAAAGCAAGATCAGTCGCTACAAGACGTGATCGAGCGCGGTTGTTGGACAGAAAAGCAGTTCTCAGGGGTCGATGGTGATTGGCAAGCACACAAACTGGTTGTTGATGGCTCAAAATTTGAAGTGTCACTGCAAGGTGAGAAAGTGGGCATTGTGGATTGGGACCTTGTTGGTGATCACAACGTGGATAACGCTTTGATGGCTATCGCTGCTGCGCGTCATGTTGGTGTTGCACCAGAACTGGCTTGTCAGGCTCTTGGTCGCTTTATTAATACCAAACGTCGCTTGGAGCTAAAAGGCGAAGAGCAAGGCGTGACGGTTTATGATGATTTTGCTCATCATCCAACGGCGATTGAACTGACATTGGGCGGTTTACGTAACAAGGTTGGTGAAAAACGTATCCTTGCCGTTTTAGAACCTCGTTCTGCGACCATGAAACGTGGAGTGCACAAGAATACTTTAGCGGCTTCTCTACACAGTGCCGATGAAGTGTTCCTCTTCCAACCAGATAGCATTGATTGGTCGGTACAAGAGATTGCAGACCAGTGTAAACAGCCTGCGTTTGTTGATGCAGAGATGGAAACTTTTGTCGCAAAAATCGTCGAACGAGCGCAACCGGGCGACCAAATTCTCGTGATGAGTAATGGTGGCTTTGGTGGTATCCACGGCAAGCTTCTAGAACAACTGAAACAAAAAGCTTAATGACATTTATGCAGCAAAAAGTAACCCCTAAAAAAGCCATCACATTAGCACTAACGGGTGCCTCTGGTGCCCCATATGGACTTCGTCTTCTTGAATGTTTAGTGGCAGCGGATTACCACGTCTACGTGTTGATCTCTTCGGCTGCCCGCGTGGTAATGGCGACCGAACATGACCTGAAACTGCCAAGTGGCCCTGAAGCGGCGCAAAAGGCGCTGGTTGAACACCTTAATTGCAATCCAGATAACATCACCGTTTGTGGCAAAGATGATTGGTTCTCGCCTGTGGCTTCGGGCTCTGCGGCACCTAAGCAAATGGTGGTGTGTCCATGTTCTGCAGGGAGTGTCGCGGCCATTGCACACGGCATGTCGGATAACTTGATTGAGCGTGCTGCTGATGTGGTAATGAAAGAGCGCGGACAGTTGCTGCTTGTAGTGCGTGAAACGCCATTCTCGACGTTGCATCTTGAAAACATGCACAAGCTTTCGCAAATGGGTGTCACCATTATGCCTGCAGCGCCGGGCTTCTATCATCAACCTAAAACTATCGAAGACTTGGTTGATTTCATGGTGGCGAGAATTCTTGATCACCTTGGCATTGAGCAAGGTTTAGTGCCACGTTGGGGTTATGACCAACGTTGATTGTGTAATCAATAAAAGACCTTTACAATCCATCCAACTCATCGGGGAGCAAACCCACTTGGCATTGATCTTATCAATACTATTGGGCGCTGAGACCTAATCGCTTAACGTTGTTGAGCAAACAGGGACCCGTATTACCTGAACCAGATAATGCTGGCGTAGGAATTGAGTCTGGATATTGGAAGTCCTAAATACCGTCTCAACCCTGTGCCGCTCAACTCATTTTTACTAATGCAAATGGAGAGCGAGCAGTGAAAACCACTCTTAGTCTGATTGCCCTTGCAGCCATCACTTCTACTTCAGCGTTTGCCGCTGAAAACCCTCTAACTGTCTACACGTACGACTCTTTCGCTGCTGATTGGGGACCTGGTCCTAAAGTCGAAAAAGCGTTCGAAGCCAAATGCGGGTGCGATGTTAACTTCGTTGCGCTGGACGACGGTGTTTCTATTCTTAACCGCCTTCGTTTAGAGGGAAACAATAGTAAAGCGGATATCGTGTTAGGTTTGGATAACAACCTGATGGCGGAAGCGAAAAAGACCGGGCTACTGGCTGAACATAATGTCGATACATCGAAAACGACTTTGCCTAGTGGTTGGAAAGACAAGACCTTCGTACCATATGACTACGGCTACTTTGCGTTTGTATACAACAAGGAGAAGTTGGCGAATCCTCCAAAAAGCATGAAAGAGCTGGTGGAAGAGCGTGATGATCTGAAAGTGATTTACCAAGACCCTCGTACTTCGACGCCGGGTCAAGGCTTGATGTTGTGGATGAAGTCCATCTACGGCGATGATGCGGCTCAAGCGTGGAAGCAACTGGCAACGAAAACAGTTACAGTTACTAAAGGTTGGTCAGAAGCTTACTCGATGTTTTTGAACGGTGAGTCTGATCTCGTGCTGTCTTACACGACCTCTCCCGCGTACCATTTGATTGCAGAAGATGACGCGAAATACGCAAGCGCAAATTTTGCCGAAGGGCACTACATGCAAGTGGAAGTGGCGGCTAAGGTTAAAGGCTCAAAGAATGCTGAGCTAGCAGATGAGTTCATGAACTTTATTTTGAGTGATGATTTCCAATCTGCGATGCCAACTGGTAACTGGATGTACCCAGTGACTGACGTTGAGTTGCCAAAAGGTTTTGAAACTCTGAGCGTACCTAGCAAACCACTGAGCTTTAGTGCAGACGAAGTAGCGAAAATGCGCAAGACTTGGATTCGCGAGTGGCAAAGCGCATTGACGTTCTAACATAGGTTCTACTTTTGAATTCTGTTCCGAAAATAGGGTTAGGGGTCGCGATGATTATCGCGACCTTTGTTATTTCTGCCCTCGGCGCTTTGATTGTCCAAGCGCCTTCACTTGATGTGTCTATGGTGTGGGGAGACCCATACTATCAACACGTCACCAAGTTCAGCTTCTACCAAGCTTTCCTTTCTACACTATTGAGTGTTGGCTTTGCTATTCCTGCTGCTCACGCACTTTCTCGACGTGAGTTCTTTGGGAAGTCTCTACTACTAAAGTTGTTTGCGTCTACCTTAGTTCTGCCGGTGTTAGTTGGTGTATTTGGCTTATTGGCGATTTACGGTAACAGTGGCTTATTAGCACAATGGCTGAAAAGCATCGATTCGGAGCTGCCGTTTTCCATCTATGGCCTGAACGGTATTTTACTTGCGCATGTGTTCTTCAACATGCCTTATGCGGCGCGACTCCTTTTGCAGGCATTAGAGTCGATCCCCGCAGAGCAACATAAACTGTGTGCACACCTTGGAATGAGTCATTGGGACAAGTTTCGTTGGGTGGAATGGCCACGCCTAAGGCAGCAATTACCACACGTAAGCGGCTTGGTGTTTATGCTTTGCTTTACCAGTTTTGCCACCGTGATGGCGCTGGGTGGAGGACCGAAGTCGACCACCATTGAACTCGCCATTTATCAGGCGATTAAGTTCGATTTTGATCTGCAGGCTGGGGCGCTTTTGGCACTGTGGCAAATGCTACTATGTGGCTTGTTAGCGATTGGCGTGCAGAAGTTGACGAAGCCAGTCTCAGTAAGCGCTGGTAGCACATCGGTACAGCAATATTTAACGAAGGATCATGGGGGGGCAAAAGCTTGGGATAGCTTTTGGATCATAGGTGCCTTTTTACTAGTAATTCCGCCACTTGTGATGGTGGTGTTCAGTGGTATAAACCAACAAGTTTGGTCGGTATTGACCGATGAGCGTTTTTGGTCTGCACTGCTTAATTCACTCAAAGTTGCGGCACTGGCGAGCTCTCTTGCCGTTGCAGCAGGCGTATCGATTTTACTGACCAGCCGACGTTGGCGATTGCAGTGTAAAAACACTCGCGCCGATCAAATTGAGCTTATCGGAACCATTATCTTAGTAACGCCGGGATTGGTGATCAGTACCGGATTGTTCCTGTTACTGCGATCGTTTACCGATGTTTTCAGCTTGGCGTTTTTTGTGGTTATTTTGGTCAATGGCTTAATGGCATTGCCATATGTGATTAAAACCTTGTCTCAACCCATGTTACATATTGAACAGCAGTACCAGTACGTGTGCGCCAGTTTGGGTATGCGTGGTTGGCAACGTTTTAAAGTCGTGGAGTGGCAAGCACTGCGCAAGCCATTTGCACATGCTTTTGCTATCAGCTTTATGTTTGCAATTGGCGACTTAAGTGCGATTGCTTTGTTCGGTGGGCAAGAGTTTAGAACCTTACCGCTGTATCTATTCCAACTGCTGGGCAGTTATCAAATGGATGCCGCTGCAGTGGTATCGGTTACCTTGTTGTTACTCAGTGTCGGCTGTTTTGCGGTGATTGAGAAAGTGTTGAAAACGAAGGAGAGAGCGCAATGTTAGTGTTGGATGATGTGCAGTACACCTATCAACGTGAACTGTTTCGTTTTGACTTAGCCATTCAGCGTGGGCAAATTGTTTCGCTAATGGGGCCGAGTGGGGCGGGCAAATCTACCCTATTGGCGTTAGTGGCTGGTTTCATCAATCCAGACCAAGGCGATATTTTGGTTGATGGTGAGTCTATCGTGCGTAAAGAGCCTTATCAGCGTCCGTTTTCAATGCTGTTCCAAGAGCATAACCTGTTTGCTCACCTGCCAGTAAGGGACAATATTGGTTTGGGCTTACATCCGGGTTTAAAGCTCACGGCAGACCAAAAACTGCTTGTTGAGCAAGCGGCGAAGCAAGTCGGGGTTGTTGAGTATCTGGACCGTTTACCAGAACATCTTTCTGGTGGTCAGCGTCAGCGTGTGGCACTTGCGCGTTGTTTTGTTCAGCCGCATCCAATGTGGTTACTCGATGAACCTTTTTCTGCACTAGATCCAGTGCTGCGTGAAGAAATGCTGACACTGGTTAAACAGCTTGCTGCTGAGCGTGGTATTACCGTTTTGATGGTGACGCACCATCTAAGTGATGCCAGAGCGATTGCTAGTCATTTTGCATTTGTAGCTGGTGGTCAGGTTGAAGCTGCTGGTGCGATTGGTGAGCTTAACGCTCAACATAGCAGTGAAGCATTGAAAGCCTTTGTCAAAGCGGCGGGGTAAGTTTTCTACATTGTAAAAATAAAAGGTTGATGCAAGCATCAACCTTTTTTCATTTTATGAGTTTGAATGAGCGCGTTAACCTTGCGGTTTCACTACCATTACATTGATTGGTGAGTTCTCTACCACTTTACTTGCCACAGAGCCCAGCATCACTTTGTTGATCTTTGAGCGTTTATGGCTTGGCATAATGATTAGGTCAGCACCTAAACGTTCTGCGTAATCAAGGATGGTTGCATACGCCTTGCCTTCTGCAACGTGGACTTTGTAGATCACTTCGTCATCAATATGTTGGTCTGCAAAGGCTTTGAGTTGCTGCTTTACGTCTTGCTTCATTTTCGCCGCCGCATCTTTCGGGAAGTAAGTTGCGACCATCGACATATGAATACCAGGCAAAACAGTTAACAAGTGAACTTCAGCATTGGCTTGCTTTGCCTGCCATACCGCTAATTCAACAGCGCGGTCAGAAAAGCCTTGGTCATTTAGATCAACCGGAACAAGAATTTGTTTGTACATTCAATGTCTCTCATTGAGGCCCCTTATCCTCGGGGCCAAATCGGTTATGCGCTCAGCTGTTCCTTACGAGCACGACGTTTTTGGTTCAGGGCAAGTACCAGCAAGATCATTAAGCAAGGCACAAATACCCATTCTTTCATTGGACGATCTGCGTCTTGAACAATCCATTTGATCTCCCAGTCGAAGTCGACTCCGGCTGACTCTGCCGGGCTGCCAAACTCAACCATGTCTACGATCATTTTTCCGTCGTTCTCGGTCAGCATTAGGCCCATTGAAGAAATACGTTCTTCAGCGGTTGCTGCTTTATCTTCGAACGGAAGACGTACCGTTTTTTCAACGTAGTCACCTTCAAGGTTTTCACCAGCGACACGTAACTCTATGGATTCTCCTACATTTAGCCCTTCTGTTATTTGAGCTATCTCAACGCCAGGGGAAAGAACTTTCGCGGGATAAAGCATGTCCCACCAGAAACCTGGTCTAAAGAAAGAGAAAGTGAGCACTAATAGGAGAACGGTTTCCCACCACTTGTTACGTGTGAACCACCAACCTTGTGTTGCTGCTGAGAAGATCAACATCGCAATGATCGAAGAGATCACGGTTAACGCCAAATGCCACCATGTATCGATCCCCATTAATAACAGTTGCGTGTTGAAAACGAACATGAATGGCAGAATTGCGGTTCGAATATCGTAGGTAAAGCCTTGAATACCAGTACGAATTGGGTCTGATTTTGCAATAGCTGCTGCGGCGAAGGCTGCCAAACCTACTGGCGGCGTATCATCGGCAAGAATACCGAAGTAGAACACGAATAAGTGCACCGCAATCAGTGGGATGATCAAGCCGTGTGCTGCACCTAAAGTGACGATAACTGGCGCCATCAGTGTTGATACCACGATGTAGTTTGCTGTGGTTGGTAGACCCATACCCAAGATCAAGCTGATCACTGCAGTAAATAGCAACATCAGTATGATGCTACCGCCGGAGATGAACTCAACAAAGTCCGTCATTACAAGGCCAATACCAGTTAGTGTTACTACACCAACAACGGTACCCGCAGCTGCGGTCGCAACACCGATACCAATCATATTGCGCGCGCCAGAGACTAAGCTTTCAGCTAGATCGACAAAACCGTCTTTCGTTTGTTCGACAAGATCACCCTCTTTGGACAACACTGCAATCAACGGACGCTGTGTCAGCAAGATGAAGATCATAAATACCGTGGCCCAGAATGCTGATAGGCCTGGCGAAAAACGCTCAACCGTCAAACACCAAACCAATACGACGATAGGCAATAGGTAGTGCAGACCAGATTTAATCGTTGGGCCCGGATCTGGTACTTCGGTTAGCTCAGCATCAATTTCAATCGCGCCATCTTTAACGTGATTCGCTGAAATCTTCACAAGACTGACATAAGCAATCAGTAAAGCTACAGTAACGATAGGTGTTGCTGCATCGCCGAAGACGTCTTTAGTCCAACCCACACCGTAGTAAACCAAGGCGCTGATGACGCACAAGCCAAGGATAGTGCCGGTAAATGATAATAGGCTTTGTAGCATGGTTGGGTTGTGGCGACGAGGGAGGCCGGTCATGCCTGCTTTACATGCTTCAAGGTGAACGATGTAAATCAGAGCAATGTAGGAAATAAGTGCAGGAAGTAGGGCTGCTTTGATTACTTCAACGTAAGAGATACCAACATATTCAACCATTAGGAAGGCTGCAGCGCCCATGATAGGCGGCGTCAGCTGGCCATTGGTTGAAGCAGCTACTTCTACTGCGCCCGCTTTGGTACCAGGAAAGCCAACACGCTTCATTAGCGGGATGGTGAATGTACCTGTGGTTACCACGTTAGCGATGGATGAACCTGAAACGAGACCGGATAGACCGGATGCTACAACCGCCGCTTTCGCAGGACCGCCTTTCATGTGACCAAGCAGTGAGAAAGCAACCTTGATGAAGTAAGCGCCCGCACCAGCACGTTCTAGCATGGCACCGAAAAGTACAAATAAGAACACGAAAGATGTTGATACACCAAGCGCAACGCCAAATACACCTTCTGTTGTTAGCCATAGGTGCGACATCGCTTTGTTTAAGCTCGCACCTTTGTGGGCAATTACGTCGGGCATGTATGGGCCCGCGAAGGTATAAGTCAGGAACACGGCAGCCACGACCATCAGTGGTGGACCTAATGCGCGTCGTGTTGCTTCAAGTAGTAAAACCATACCTGTAACGGCAACCACGATATCCATGGTGGTTGGAGCGCCTGAACGGCCAGCCAGTTCGGTATAGAAAATAAAGATATAAGCTGCTGAAAAACTGCCCGCTAACGCCAATACCCAGTCGATTAATGGGATATGATCTCGCGGAGAATTCTTCATTGCAGGATAAGCAGTAAATGCTAAAAAAGTAGCAAATGTAAGGTGGATCGCACGGGCTTCAGTGTCATTCAGTACGCCAAAATTAAAAATAAATGGTAGTGGAGATGCATACCATAATTGAAATAGTGACCAGCACAGCGGAACGAACCATAAGATTCGGCCTTGTAGCCCAGATGGGCTGCGCGCTCCAGTATCGGCTTGAGCCACCATTTCTTGCACATCTTGTGACGGAGTGTTGTTCGTCGACATGTACTTTTCCCTTATTATTGATGGTCCTGTCTTAGATTTACTTTTCGAGAACCTTATTTCGCCTCTTTCAGTGTAGTGAATAGGGCAAAACTTGCTTCTTATTGGTGTCTGGCTGTTTCCAGTAGAACGGCAAAGCTCTGGATTAAATAAAGCCAGCTTTAATTTTTCTTGAGTAATTGAACGCGATTCTAGGAAATAGAACCGGATAATTGAATTGAACAGGCGATTAGAACTACCACCTGCTTTCAAGCAGAGAGCCATCCCTCTCTGCTTGATTTATGGCGAATTGGTTATTTAATCAAACCAATTTCTTTGTAGTATTTTTCTGCACCTGGGTGAAGAGGGATAGAAAGACCAGCTTTCACCATGTCTTCTTTTTTCAGGTTTGCGAATGCTGGGTGTAGACGTTTGAATGTGTCGAAGTTTTCGAACACAGCTTTTGCTACGTTGTATGCAACATCATCTGATACATCTGTTGTTGTTACCATCGTTGCCGCAACACCGAAGCTATTTACGTCTTTGTCTGTACCGCGGTACATGCCAGCTGGAACTGTACTGTATGCGTAGTATGGGTTGTCTGCTACGATCTTTTCGATCTGTGGACCCGTTGCAGATACTAGCTTAGCATCACAAGATGTTGTTGCTTCTTTGATTGAACCGTTCGGGTGACCAACCATGTAGATAAACGCATCGATCTTGTTGTCACATAGCGCTTGTGAACGCTCAGAGCCTTTTAGCTCAGATGCCAGTTTGAAGCTGTCGTTTGTCCAGCCCATAGCATCCATTACTACGCCCATTGTCGCGCGGTCACCAGAACCAGGGTTACCGATGTTTACACGTTTACCTTTCAGGTCTTGGACACTTTCAATACCAGAGTCTGCGCGTGCAATGATGTTAAAAGGTTCTGTGTGAAGAGAGAACATCGCGCGTAGCTTCTTGTATGGGCCTTGATCTGCAAACTTGCTTGTACCGTTGTAGCCGTGGTACTGCCAATCCGATTGCACGATACCAAAATCCAGCTCACCGGCACGAATTGTGTTCACGTTGTAAATAGAACCGCCAGTAGACTCTACAGAACAACGAACGTTGTGGTCTTTACGACCCTTGTTTACCAATTTACAAATTGCACCACCGGTAGGGTAGTAAACACCAGTTACAGAACCTGTGCCGATTGTGATGAATTCTTGAGCGTTAACAGCGCCTGCGCCCATTACAGCTGCAGCGATAGCGCCTACTTTAATAAGTTTGGTAAATGCCATGAATTTCCCTTCCTTTATTTTTTATCTACCCAAAAGTAACCATAAGCTACTTCTGAAGTTTCCTGTCTGGAAACGGCATCTTTTTCAATCCTAATGTTTGAAAAAGCGAGCGAATAATAACAAAAATTTGGCAGAAAATTATCCGATTGTTAAAACTTATAGCGAAAAAATCTAATGGGTAGTCATGGGAGTAAAAGAAAATAGAGAGTAATAGTTCTTTTATTACAGCTACTTAAGTGTTTTCTGGTGGGGTTGGTGAAAATAATTAATAGCGTGATGTGCGTCACGTTTTTTGTGGATGAAAATTAGCCTAATTAGCAAACATTTTACATAAATTATGGGCTACAAAAACTCAACTATTTTCATAGCCCATAAGTAGTTAGCATTAACCAGCGTACTCGAATAACTCACATACGGAGTTGAACAACTGTTCCGTCGTTACTGCCATTGTTGGTGTGATAAAAATGGTGTCATCACCAGCAACCACACCTAAGATGCCCTCGGACTTACCAAGTGAGTCAAGTAGACGAGCGATAAGTTGAGCTGCGCCTGGACCAGTATGGATAACAACTAAAGCTGCGTTGTGGTCGATGTCTAACACCAATTCACGCAGAGAGCTACTTACTGTTGGGACGCCTAGCTCAGCAGGAAGGCAGTAAACCATCTCCATTTTCGCATTACGTGTACGAACCGCACCAAACTTGGTTAGCATGCGAGAGACTTTAGATTGGTTAATACTTTCGAAACCTTGCTGTTTTAGTGCATCAACAATCTCACCTTGTGAGCCAAAGCTTTCTTCTTTTAATAGTGCTTTAAAAGCGCGAACTAAATTGTCTTGTTTTTCTGAATTGCGCATAGTGTTTTTTGATTCTCTTCATCTAAGTATCAGCAATGTGCATATTTTCGCATAGATATTCATCTAAAGCCAAAAGCTCCAACTAATATGTTAATTCCATCACTGTAAACCCCAAAGAGAATAGTGTTTCGTATTGTTCCAAAAACTAGGTGAAAAATGACATTGAATTTCTTGTCATTTCAGTCGAATAACAGAATAATCGAGGCCTCATTTGTAGCACGATAACAGTGAGTTGCGCGAGGTCGCAAAGATGACGTTAATTGATTGTAATCAAGTTGTGATTCCGATAGCTTTATTTTAGCTGGTTACAAAATACCCTACGAATACGTTTATAAGAGAAATACTCTCAAGGAGAACTACATGAAAGTAGCCGTTATTGGTGCCGCTGGTGGCATCGGTCAAGCTCTGGCCCTTCTACTTAAGAACCGCCTTCCTGCAGGTTCTGACTTAGCCCTATACGATATTGCTCCAGTAACTCCTGGTGTGGCAGCCGATCTTAGCCACATCCCAACTCCGGTTTCTATCAAAGGTTACGCTGGTGAGGACCCAACACCTGCACTTGAAGGTGCGGACGTAGTACTTATCTCAGCTGGTGTTGCTCGTAAACCTGGTATGGATCGCGCAGATCTATTTAACGTAAATGCTGGCATCGTTAAGTCGCTAGCAGAGAAGATCGCGGTAGTATGCCCGACAGCATGTGTAGGTATCATCACTAACCCAGTGAATACCACAGTGCCAATCGCAGCTGAAGTGTTGAAAAAAGCAGGCGTTTACGACAAGCGCAAACTATTTGGTGTTACAACGCTAGATGTTATCCGTTCAGAAACATTCGTCGCTGAACTAAAAGACAAAGATCCGGGTGACATTCGTGTGCCTGTTATTGGTGGCCACTCTGGCGTAACCATTCTTCCTCTACTTTCTCAAGTTGAAGGTGTTGAGTTTACTGCTGAAGAAGTGGAAGCGCTAACGAAGCGTATCCAGAACGCAGGTACAGAAGTTGTAGAAGCGAAAGCGGGTGGCGGTAGTGCGACTCTATCTATGGGTCAAGCAGCGTGTCGCTTTGGTCTAGCACTAGTACGTGCACTTCAAGGTGAAGAAGGTGTGGTTGAGTGTGCATACGTAGAAGGTGGTAGTGAGCACGCTCCTTACTTTGCACAACCTGTGAAGCTAGGTAAAGATGGTGTCGAAGAAGTGCTAAGCTACGGTGCTCTAAGTGACTACGAAAAGTCAGCACTTGATGGCATGCTAGAAACGCTAAATGGTGATATCAACATTGGTGTTGAGTTTGCTAAGTAAGCCTCTCTCTATATAAAGAGCATCATATAATGACAAAGCCGATCTTAAGATCGGCTTTTTTGATCCTTTTTTTGTTGGCTTACGTATCAGAGTCAGAACCAAGTAGCGTTGTGAAGGAGAAGATGATGGAAGCAAGTCGAATCCGTAAAGGTATGGTTGTAGAGTGTCAGCAGGGAGTAGGGACCATTTTGGTGGTTGACCAAGAAGCGGAAACGGTACTGTTGGCTAAGCAAGGCTCTGAAGAGCAATTAGCGGTTAGCTTCGATGAAATAGAAGATAACCCTCAACTCCATGGTAGTAGTGACCAGTATTACTAGAATGATGCTCAACGTTTAAAAACAATAGATAACAAAAAGGAAGAGCATGGCTCTTCCTTTTTACTTTTGGGTCTACTTTATTAGCTAGTACGTTTTACAGCCATATGGGCTAGTGTGATGAGTGCTTGCTTATATTCAGACTCTGGCAGGATTGCGAGCTCAGCAATGGCTTTATCTGCTTCATCCAGCGCTCTTTGCGTGGTGTATTCGAGAGAGCCTGCAGCTTGCATGACGGCAAGAATTTCTTCTAACCTGTCCATACCGTTCGCTTTTTCAATTGCTTCACGGATCATCTGCGCATTATCTGGTGTACTGTTACGCATCGCATGCAATAGAGGTAGTGTTGGTTTGCCTTCAGCTAAATCGTCACCAACATTCTTGCCCATATCCTCACCGTCTGACGTATAGTCCATCACGTCATCGATGAGTTGGAATGCGGTGCCAAGGTATTTGCCGTAGTTTTGTAACGCCACTTCTACTTCTTCTGGAGCATCATTAAGAATCGCACCAATTTGTGTTGCTGATTCAAACAGACGTGCTGTTTTCGAGTAGATGACCTGCATGTAGCTTTCTTCAGTCGTGTCAGGATCATTACAGTTCATCAACTGCTGAACCTCACCTTCTGCGATCACATTAACAGCATCACTCATTAGCTTAAGGATCTTCATTGATCCTAGCTCAGTCATCATTTGGAATGAGCGAGTATAAATAAAGTCCCCAACTAACACGCTCGCCGCGTTACCAAACGCAGCGTTCGCTGTCGCTTTACCACGACGCATGTCAGATTCATCAACTACATCATCGTGCAACAAAGTTGCTGTATGGATGAACTCGATAAACGCCGCAGCCATAGTATGACCGTTACCTTGGTAACCAAGAGCACGTGCTGACAATATTGCCAGAAGTGGTCTCAGGCGTTTGCCCCCACCACTCACGATATAGAAACCGAGTTGGTTGATTAAAGAGACATCAGAACTTAGTTGGGCTTGAATTGTTTCATTCACTTTTGCCATGTCATCGGCAGTAAGCGCTTGGATAGTTTTAAAATCCATCGTATATCCGGCTGAAGTTAGACCCTGCAAGGCTTATTCGATTTATATAATTGTCGAATAATACACTAAAAAACGTTGATTAATACATTACTAAAGGGCATGATTGCCGCACTTTTCTTTGGCGATTAGCTTTTCGCCAATTTTTTCAAAATATGGCTTGTCATAGGAGCATCTCTTCTGTAGAATCTGCGCCCTATTGATGATTAGTTTAGCGCACACCCTCATGAAAAGGCTGTGCGGAAAAAGCGGAGTAAAATATGTACGCTGTTTTCCAATCTGGTGGTAAACAACACCGTGTAAGCGAAGGTCAAACTCTTCGTTTAGAGAAATTAGACGTTGAAACTGGTGCAACTGTAGAATTTGATAAAGTTCTTCTTGTTGCTAACGGCGAAGACATCAAAGTTGGTGCTCCTCTTGTAGAGGGCGGCAAAGTTGTTGCTGAAGTTGTACAACACGGTCGTGGCGATAAAGTTAAAATCGTTAAGTTCCGTCGTCGTAAGCACTCTCGTAAGCAACAGGGTCACCGTCAGTGGTTCACTGAAGTGAAGATCACTGGTATCAACGCTTAATCTATTAGGAGAGTTTAACAATGGCACACAAAAAAGCTGGTGGTTCTACTCGTAACGGCCGCGATTCAGAAAGCAAACGTCTAGGTGTTAAGCGTTTCGGTGGTGAATCTGTTCTTGCAGGTAACATCATCGTTCGTCAACGTGGTACTAAGTTCCACGCTGGTAACAACGTAGGTATCGGTAAAGACCACACTCTATTCGCTCTTACTGAAGGTAAGGTGAAGTTCGAGGTTAAAGGTCCTAAGAACCGCAAGTTTGTAAGCATCGAAGCTGAGTAATTTTACCTTTTAGGTTAATTATTAAAGCTTTACAGCTGAATTCAAAAGCCCTGCCGATTCGGCGGGGTTTTTTATTTGTAGCAGTCGACATATCGAAGTTTCTCGTTTTAGCCCTGAGCGCTGGGTATCTGGGAGCTTAGATCTGTCATCTGCTAAAATTGTTTGATGACAAGTCAGATTTAATCCACGCACGAAGTAGTCGGAGTAAAAGATGAAGTTCGTAGATGAAGCGGTAGTAAAAGTTCAGGCTGGTGACGGCGGTAGCGGCGTTGTAAGTTTCTGGCGTGAAAAATTCATCACCAAAGGTGGCCCAGATGGTGGCGACGGTGGTGATGGTGGTGATGTATACATCCAAGCCGATGAAAACCTAAATACCCTGATCGATTACCGTTTCCAACGCTTTTACGAAGCAGAACGCGGTGAAAACGGTCGCGGCGGTAACTGTACTGGTAAACGTGGTAAAGACATCACGCTTCGCGTGCCAGTTGGTACTCGCGCAGTTGATATCCACACTAACGAAATCGTTGCAGAAGTAGCAGAACACGGTAAGAAAGTGATGGTCGCTAAAGGCGGCTGGCACGGTCTTGGTAACACGCGTTTCAAATCTTCAGTAAACCGCGCTCCTCGTCAGAGAACGTTGGGTACTAAAGGTGAAATCCGTGAAATCCGTCTAGAGCTATTGCTATTGGCTGACGTTGGTATGCTAGGTCTGCCTAACGCAGGTAAATCAACCTTTATCCGCGCAGTATCCGCAGCAAAACCAAAAGTAGCAGATTACCCATTTACTACGCTAATCCCAAGCTTGGGTGTTGTGAGTGTGGTTCCTGAGAAGAGCTTTGTGGTTGCTGATATTCCAGGTCTTATCGAAGGTGCAGCAGACGGTGCAGGTCTAGGCATTCGCTTCCTTAAGCACCTAGAGCGTTGCCGAGTGTTATTGCACATGATTGATATCATGCCTATCGATCAGTCAGATCCAATTCAAAATGCCCTAACCATCATTGATGAGCTAGAGCAGTACAGTGAAAAACTAGCAGGCAAACCTCGTTGGCTCGTTTTCAACAAAACGGATCTGATGCCGGAAGAAGAAGCGAATGAAAAGATCCAAGAGATCTTGGATGCGCTAGGTTGGGAAGACGAGTACTTCAAGATCTCGGCGATCAACCGTAACGGTACAAAAGAGCTTTGCTACAAGCTAGCAGACTTTATGGAAAACCTACCTCGTGAAGAGGAAGAAGTGGCTGAAGAAGATAAAGTTAACTTCATGTGGGATGACTACCATAAAGACGCAATGGCTGGTAAAGACGTGATCACTGAAGATGACGACGACGATTGGGATGACTGGGACGACGAAGAAGACGACGGTCACGTTGTTTACGTCCGCGACTAATCGCTAGCTAATTCATTAAGCCGCAATGTGTATTGCGGCTTTTTTTGTATCTAAATCATGTTTAGCCGATGTGATTTGCGGCACAATATCAAATTGTGCTTAATCACATATTTAGTAGGCGGCACTGTTTGCGTCTACACGCTTTTATAAAAGGAATTAGGAAGTCTCTATGTCATCAAAGCAGAGAGCGATATCTAGGTTAGTCGCTCAGTCTGGACAGATGTTATTGGCCCATGGTGCAGAAAGCACTTTGGTGAGTGACATCATGCGTCGTATCGGTCTTGCATGTGGAGTATCTGAAGTTGCTGTAGCACTCTCTGCTAATGCACTTGTTGTGACCACTGTTATGGAAGATCACTGCATCACCACTGCGCGGAGCTGTGCTGATCGCGGCATCAATATGCGTGTGATAACCCAAATTCAGCGTATCTGTATCCTAATGGAGCGTGGACTGCTGGATTTCAATATGGCGCAAAAAAAGCTCAATCATATTAGCCCTGAACGTTATAACAGATGGTTGGTGGTATTTATGATTGGCCTATCGTGCGCTGCCTTTAGTCGCCTTGCCGGAGGGGATTGGGGGGTGTTCGCTATGACGTTTATAGCCTCAGCAGTTGGTATGACTGTACGTCAAGAGATAGGTCATCGTCACTTCAACCCATTACTTAACTTTGCTGCAACGGCTTTTGTTACCACTCTTGTTTCTGCTCAAGCGGTTATCTTGGATATCGGAAATCTGCCCACGGTCGCTATGGCGTCATCAGTACTGATGCTAGTTCCGGGTTTCCCACTCATTAACTCGGTTGCTGATATGTTGAAAGGCCACATCAACATGGGGATCGCGCGATTCACTATGGCGAGCTTGCTTACTTTAGCAACCTGCCTTGGTATTGTGGCGGCAATGGAGGTGACTGGCATTTGGGGGTGGATGAGCTAATGAGTGTGTTTGAACTGGCTTTAGGTCTTTTAAATGACATGTTTTTTGCAGCGATTCCAGCTGTCGGCTTTGCTATGGTGTTCAATGTGCCACAGAGAGCTTTAGTCTATTGTGCAGTGGGTGGTGCTATTGGCCATGGCAGTCGATATTTGATGATGCATTTTGGCTTACCGATTGAGTGGGCTACTTTTTTTGCCGCTACTCTGGTTGGCATGATTGGTGTTCATTGGTCGCATCGTTTTCTTGCTCATCCTAAAGTATTCACTGTTGCAGCCTTAATCCCTATGGTTCCTGGGGTATTTGCTTATAAAGCGATGATTGCCATGGTAGAGATAAACCACTTGGGTTACTCACCTGAACTTATTGCGACGTGCATGGAAAACTTTCTTAAAGCGATGTTTATTATTGCAGGCTTAGCGGTTGGCTTGGCAGTTCCGGGGCTGCTATTCTATCGCCGTCGACCAATAGTTTAAGGACCCAATATGATCATCAGCATGATTGCCGCGATGGCAGACAATCGTATTATCGGTAAAGATAACCAAATGCCTTGGCATCTTCCTGCCGATTTTGCATGGTTTAAGCGTTGCACCATGGGTAAACCAGTAGTGATGGGACGCAAAACTTATGAATCGATTGGGCGTCCATTACCTGGTCGTTTGAACATTGTCATCAGCCGTGATGCATCGCTTACAATCGAAGGGGTAACGACTGTTACGTCGATTGAGAATGCGCTTGACGTTGTTGGCGAGGTAGACGAAGTGATGATCATTGGTGGCGGGGCGATTTATTCTGCTTGTTTACCAATGGCTAACAAGCTGTATGTCACTCATATTGAAGCCGAAATTGATGGAGATACTCAGTTCCCAGATTGGGGAAGTGAGTTCAAAGAAACATACTCTGAAGCGTACCAAGCGGATGAGAAAAACGCTTACAACATGCGTTTTACTGTCCTAGAAAAGTAATCGGATAGAATTAGAAAAGCACCGCAAATGCGGTGCTTTTTGTTTTCTAGTCCGGCAATCAGAGCCGTTAACTGAGAGCTTGTTGAGTGAAGACTTGCTTGTCTTCCCAACGAATCATGGTTAGTGAGCCACCCCAAACGCAGCCCGTATCAAGTCCGATAATGCTTTCATCGATATGACCTTGAAGGGCTGCCCAGTGCCCAAATAGAATTGCTTTTTCTAGAGGGACTCGTTGTGGCAGTTTAAACCATGGCACAAGTTCATCTTCTGACACTTCTTGTGGTGGCAGTTTACAATCCATATCCAAGCGGCCATCTGGAAAGCAAAAACGCATACGAGTAAAGGCGTTGATGGTGTAGCGGTAACGGTCGAGCCCTGATAGGGATTCATCCCATAGGTCAGGTTGGTTGCTGTACATATTTTCTAGCAGCCAAGGCAATTGCGCACTTTGAATCATTGCTTCCACTTCACGAGCGCAGCTTCTAGCGGTCACCAAGTCCCATTGTGGAGAGATGCCCGCATGACACATGACAAAGTCATCGTGTTCTGCCAATAGTGGTTGTTGTGATAGCCAAGTTAGCAGTTCATCTTTGTCTGGCGCTGAGAAGATAGGCGCGGTTTTATCCTTATCTTTGACTTTTTTTAGCCCTTGAGAGACGGCCATTAGGTGCAAGTCATGATTACCCAGTACGACTTTTGCGTTATCTCCGAGAGATTTAACAAAGCGTAGTGTTTCTAAAGATTTAGGTCCGCGAGCGACAAGGTCGCCTGCTAACCACAGTTGATCGTGGTTGGCTGAGAAGTTGACCTGCTCTAACAGTTGTAACAACTCATCGAAACAGCCTTGAATATCACCAACAATATAGGTAGCCACTGACTCTCCTGATTAATTTAAAACATTGGGAACAGCCAAGCGGAATGGATCAATTTCGGTGATAAATTCCTGCCCTTTTTCGTCCAGAAGTATGTAATGCCCTTGCATTACACCAACGGGCGTTTCAAGTGCGGTGCCACTGCTGTAGGTGTATTCGTCGCTACCGGGAATAAAAGGTTGCTGACCGACAACACCTTCGCCTTCTACGGTCATTTGCTTACCATTGGAATCGGTAATCAACCAGCGGCGGCTGATTAATTGTACGGTTTGTTGGCTGAGGTTTTTTATCGTAATGACGTAAGCAAAAACGTAGCGTTGTAGTTCAGGGTTGGACTGTTCTTCAATGTATTTGGTATGAACTTGAATCTTGATGCAAGGTTGAATGACGTCCATGTGCACTCCTCGTAAACGACTATCTCAATAATAATAAGCCAAACCGCAAAGGGTTTGGCTCATCGTTTGAGTTATTGGTGCTGCGGGTTATCCGCAAGCCAGTTTGCCATGGCAACAAACTGCTGTAGCGTCAGGTTCTCTGGGCGCATGCTTGGGTTTACGCCCAACTCTTCCAATACTTCTGTGCTCAACAGTGATTTGTAGCAGTTACGTACTGTCTTACGGCGTTGGTTGAAGCCTTCGCGACATACACGCTCCAACAAACGCAAATCTTTTGCTGGATGAGGAAGGACTTCGTAAGGAACCAAGCGAACCACTGCTGAATCTACCTTCGGTGGCGGAACAAATGCAGTCGGCGGTACTTCTAGTACGGGCACAACTTTACAGTAGTATTGAGCCATTACCGTTAGACGGCCGTAAGCCTTGCTACCAGGGCCTGCTGCCAAACGGTTTACCACTTCTTTTTGAAGCATAAAGTGCATGTCTTGAATGTCTTTATGAAATTCAAATAGGTGGAACATCAATGGTGTAGAGATGTTGTATGGCAAGTTACCGAAGATACGTAGCTTGTTGTTTGGCTTCACTAATTGAGTGAAGTCGAAGCGCATCGCATCGCCTTCGTGAATGGTCAGCTTGTCAGCCAATTCTGGATGGTTGCGTAGACGCTCTGCTAGATCGCGGTCTAACTCGATTACGGTGAACTTATCGACTTCACGGCCGACAGGTTCAGTAATTGCACCAAGACCTGGGCCGATCTCAACAAGGTTCTGACCTGGTCTTGGGTTAATTGCTGATACGATGCCATCAATAATGTATGGGTCGTTCAGGAAGTTTTGACCAAAACGTTTACGCGCTTTGTGTCCTAAATGGACATCATTTCTCATTGTTTCTTCTCTACCAATTCTATCGCATGCGTGAGCGCTGTTCGGAAGCTCCCTGTATCCGCTTGACCTGTCCCTGCCAGTTCTAATGCAGTACCGTGATCCACCGACGTTCTAATAAATGGTAGACCAAGCGTAATGTTTACTGAACGACCAAAGCCTTTGTATTTTAATACAGGCAACACTTGATCGTGGTACATGCCTAAAACAGCATCAGCATCGTTTAAATACTTTTCATTGAAAATGGTGTCTGCCGGCAAAGGGCCGATCAGATTGATTCCTTTTTCTTTTTGAATCTTTTCCAATGTCGGAGTGATGGTTTCGATCTCTTCGCGACCCAAACAGCCATCTTCTCCCGCATGTGGATTTAACCCGCAAACATAGATGTTTGGTTGAGAGATGGCAAATTTTTCTACAAGATCTTTATGAAGAATATCGATGATTTTCTCTAATCGCTCTTCCGTGACGGCTTTTGAAACATAAGCCAAAGGAATATGTGTAGTAACAAGTGCCACTCTCAGACCTTCAGTTGCCAGCATCATCACGACCAACGGTGTGTTGGACTTCTCGGCGAAGAATTCTGTATGACCGCTGAACGCAACGCCTGAGCGATTAATCACCCCCTTATGTACAGGGCCGGTGACAATAGCATCAAATTCATCATTCATACAGCCCAAAGCGGCTCTTTCTAACGTTTTTAACACGTAGTGGCCGTTGGCTTCATTAAGTTGACCGGCTACCGCAGTCTCTGCGATTTCGATGTGGTCTACAATTAAAGTGCCAGCTTGTTGCGCTTTGGGTGCTTCTTCTGGATTGTAATCAAACAGTTGAACGTCTATGCCGAGCTGATTGGCTCTTTTTGCCAATACATTTTTGTCTGCACAAACGACAATTTGGTGTGCCCAGTCTTCCTTAGATAGGGCCAGCACCAAATCAGGGCCAATCCCCGCAGGCTCACCTGCGGTGACGACGATTCTACGAATCGAGTTAGTTTTCATCATTGTCATCCACGATTTCAACGAATGCACTCGCTCGAAGCTCTTGCATCCATGCGCCTACTTCTTCATTAAACTTGCGATTAAATAGAATACGGTAAGCTTTGTTCTTCATCGCTGAGTCAGTGCGGTCTACTTGACGGCGGTCTAGCACTTCAACAATATGCCAGCCATGTACTGTTTTGAACGGTTCACTGATTGAGCCGACTGGTAATGTCTCAACTTGATGTTTGAACTCTGGCACATAAAGATCCGGAGTTTGGTAGCCCAGCTCACCATCTTGTGCTGCTGAACCAGGATCTTGGCTGTATTGTGTTGCCAGTTGAGCAAACGTTGCTTCACCAGCTTTAATACGACGAATGAACTCGTTTAGCTGTTTTTTCGCACCATCGTCACTGAGAATAACCGTTGGTTTAATAAGAATGTGGCGAGCATTTACTTCGGTGACTGCAACAGTCTCAAGACCTTTTACATCCTCAATTTTTAGGATGTGGAAACCAATGCCGCTGCGGAATGGACCGATGATGCTGCCCTTATTTTGCATTTTGATTTGGTCAGCAAAGATGGTTGGCATTTCTTCTTTACGCATCCAACCCCAATCACCACCTTGCAACGCTTTAGGGCCTTTAGAATACGCGTATGCCATTTCTGCAAAGTCGGCACCCTTGTTCAACTCTTTGACCAGTTCTTTTGCTTGCGCTTCAACTTCTGACTTTTGCTTGTCATCGGAGAATCGTAGCTGGATATGGCCAATTTTGTATTGAACCGTCGCGTTGGTTTCTTGTGCAAGTTGCTCAGCAAGACCATCTACCTCTGCTGGAAGGATATTAATTCTGCGACGGACTAGCGCGTTACGAGCTTCGGATGCAGCAATTTCTTTACGAATTTGCTCTCGGAACTCCGCGTAGCTTAAGCCGTCTTGCTGGATTGAAGTCGTTAGCTGCTCAATCGTTTGGTTGTTGTTACGCGCAATTTCCGCAATGGCTTGGTTTAGGCGGTTGTCGTCAATGCGGACACCAATACGTTCTGCTTCTTGCTCTTGCAATGTATCCATGATGAGTTTTTCAACGACTTGTTCCTTCAGTACACTTGCAGAAGGTAAGCTTTGCCCGCTCTGTCTGGCATTGGCTTGAAGTGTTTTCATCGCGGTGTTGATGTCACTTTGTAGTATCACACCATCGTTTACAATTACGGCAACCTTATCTAGCTCAACAGGTGCAGCTACAACACCACAAGATAGTAGGGTGGTGAATAAGATGGATTTCCAAATTTTCATTAAATATTCCGTTGTTAAAATTGAGCGTCATCGATATATATGACGCTTAATTTGATTAATTGTTCAGATAGAATGGTCGGCCGTATTTGATCGCGTTGTCGGCTTGAGAAAGTTCATTAAATGCGGTTACACCTTGCTGCGTCGTTGAGAAGCCTTGAATACCGAAGTTGACACTGATGTTGTTGTCATACTCCGGATCTGCACCGTCTGCACCAATGATTGCGTTGTTCCAACCCAATAACTGATTTGTGTATGTTAGGCCCACATACCAACAATCAGAGGTATATCTCAAGCTTGCTAACCACTCTAAGTCGATTTTCTCATTTAGATCGTAGTAGTACTGACCACTAGCTGACCAGTTTCTATTTATCTCATATGAGGCGATCAGACCTGCTTGAGAAATACCATCTTTGGTGATTCGATCTAAGTCGGGTAGTTCGATGGTATCTTCAATGTAATCTCTTGTAACGTAACGGTAGTTAGCCTGTACAAAACCACCTTGGAACTGGTACTCCAAGGTGCTATTAGCAAGTTGCATTGCGCTTAGATCAATGTCGTACTGGATGCCACCATGGTAAAAAAGGTAGTCATCGTAGTTAAAGTCAGCTTCAACAGCCCATGATGAATAGTTAGATGTTTCGTCTGGTAAGCTAGGGTTATTGCTTAGCTTGGTCTTCTTGTCAAAATAGTAAATTTGGCCAAAAGATATGTTTAGACGCTCTTTATAGTCATCATCAAAGAAACGAGTACTGGCACCATAGCTTAACTGGTTAGCTGAGGCAATTTTGTCTATGCCACTGTATTTACGGCTACGGAACAGTCCGTAGTAGTCGGTTTGTAGCAGGGTTGTATCGTAGTTATATATGTTGCTTTGATCTTCATCAGGTACATATAGGTACTGAATTTGGGGTTCCAAACTCTGGGTGTAGCCTTTTAACCAACTTGTGTCGCGCTCTAAATAAATGCGAGCGTGGGAACGAAACTCAGGAATCAATCGACTTACACTCTCGTCCAAAGTTTGTTTTAGATTCGCGTCGGTTAAGCTATCTAACTTCTGTGAGTAATAGGTTGAAAGTACTCGAGCTTCAGTTGTCCATGATGCCCATGTAGTCGAGAGAGGAATCGTTAAGCCCGGCTCAATGTGCACTCGTGTAGCATCAGGTTTTGCATTATCCTCAGTATCGAACTGGCTCACTTGCCCGATAATATCGAAGTTTAGGTATGACCTCCAAAGAGGTGCGTAGTAATTAGCTTCTAGCTGAGGAAGAAGGCGATAAGGTTTATTACCGTTTTCTAATAGAATCTGAAAATCACGAACAGTAAGGCTAACATCCCAGTTTTCCTCTCGGTATTGGACGAACCCTTCATGAAGCAATTGGCCATCTTCACGATTACCAATGTCTGAGTCTAAGTCTTGGAAAAAATCGATATCACTTACTTCTGAGTAGTCTGCTTTGACTAACCAGTGCTCGTTAATTATTCCATCATGTCTAAATTGGTAACCCCAACGAGAACTTTCTGACTTTTTCTTAGCATCATCCGCAAGATACTCTGCTTTTAAAGAGCCGCCTCCCCATCCATCCGTTAGGTAGCGGAAGTCTGTGTCTAGCTTTGTTCCACGTTCCTGCATGTAGAGAGCAGTGATCGTCATGTCATAGTTTGGGGCTATATTCCAGTAGAATGGTACTTCTACTTCTAAGCCATCACTTGAACCATAGGAGATCGATGGAAACAAGAAACCAGTTTTGCGTGTGTCACCAATTGGAAGAGTAAGATATGGTGAATACATCACTGGTATGTTTAGTATCTCAAAGCGAGGATTATAAAGCGTTGCCATTTCCTCATCTTGGTCAATATCAATACCTGATGCAACGAGGCGCCAAGAGTTATCACCTTCAGGACAGGCTGTCATAGAGCCATCTTCTATTTCATACAAAGATTGACCAGTTCTAGATATGTAGGCTGCTCTACCACGCTTTGATTCACATAAAAACTTGTAGTCAGTGTTCTCTAGCGAAAAAGTGTTTTGATCTATGTCGTTGGTAGCGCGTGTGGAATTCGCTTTTACTTCGCCATCATTGAACGTTACGTTGCCTTCAGCTACGACGACATTGTCTTGCTGATGTAAAGTGACATTGTCAGCTGTGATACGCTTACGGCCCTGAGTGACTTTAACATTGCCAGAATAAATTGCTTTATCACCATTTATGGCTTGGAGGTTATCGGCTTCCACTTTGACAGGAATGCTTTGCGTATCTTCATTGTCGGTTTGGACCAAGCATTGATCTGTGGTGGGCATTTCCTGCACACTATCATGCATATTAGCTTCAGCGTGAGTTGTGGGTACAAACAGAGCGGTGCTGATAGAAGCCGCTAAAAACGTGCGGGAGAAATGTTGCATGGAATTGAACTGTCCTGTGTCACTGCTGCTCGATGGCTATTGGGGTCGTTATCCCTTCGCTACATAGCCAAATGAATCTAACTATAGCGGCGCGTATCTCAGAGCTCATATAGTTATGGCATAATTGCCAAATACATAAGTCACAAAGATAAATAGGCGAAATGGCCTGGCCGAAATAAAAACAATTCCCTTATCATAAAGGAAATCATCGCGTCCAGCACTATAAGACCGTCGTCGTCGATAAAAATTCATTGATAGAGAACACATAATGCATATTTTTGGCAAAATATTAGGAGCCTTTTTTGGCTTGTTGCTTGGAGGACCATTCGGTTTATTGTTTGGCCTATTTATCGGTCATCAATTCGATAAAGCGCGCCGTTTAAGCCAAGCTGGATTTTCTACAGGTGGTTTCGGTAAAGGGCCTAGCCAAGCACAGCGGCAAGAAGAGTTCTTCAAAGCGGCGTTTGCGGTAATGGGCCACCTAGCAAAAGCCAAAGGTCAAGTGACTAAAGAAGAGATTCAATTAGCATCAGCGATGATGGACCGCATGAGTCTTCATGGCGACCAGCGCCGCGCAGCACAAGACGCGTTTCGTGAAGGGAAAGAAAGTGACTTCCCTCTAGATGATGTGTTGGTACGTGTAAAGATATCTTCAGGCGGTCGTTTCGATTTATTGCAGTTCTTCTTAGAGCTGCAGATCTCGGCAGCATTTGCTGACGGTTCGATTCATCCAAGTGAGCGAAATGTACTACATAAAATTGCACGTGGCCTCGGGTTTTCTTCGGAGCAATTAGAGCGTCGTCTGCACATGCAAGAAGCGGCGTTCCGTTTCCAAAGTCAGGGTGGATTCCAAGGACAACATCAAGGCCAGTACCAGTCATCAGGTTCAGGTTGGCAACAAGCTTCGCAAGCGGATCAATTGGCTGATGCTTATAAAATTCTGGATGTGTCTTCAGATTCAGACGGTAAAACCGTTAAGCGCGCTTACCGTAAACTGATGAATGAGCATCACCCAGACAAGTTGATGGCAAAAGGTCTACCACCAGAAATGATGAACGTAGCGAAAGAAAAGTCGCAGGAAATTCAGAATGCTTACGATCTGATTAAAAAGGTCAAAGGCTTTAAATAAGTGCGTATTCTTATCAAATCTCAATAAAAAGGGCACCTAGTGCCCTTTTTTAGTTTCTGTCTGGTCTTTGGTTTGGTGATGGTTTCGAGCTTTCGGGTTAGCATGATCCAAAAGCGTATAGACCTACCAGTCCACATCAATTGGCTTGATTTAAATTCCAATCGTATTCGTATTTTACTTTTCCAGAAAAGCCTTGGTATTGCGGAGCATATTGAGCAATGTGATTAAATACTTGCTTCTCACCACCAAAATCTTCGGCAAACCAATCATAAATGGAAGAAAGCTGTGCCGTGTTTCCTTGGATGGATACGCCTTTGCTGCTGTTGATAAATGTTTTGGCGGCACTATCCAGTAGAGCTTGTGTGTTTTCAGCAGTGAATGCTTGAGTTTGTAGGTTTGGGCAACCTAAGCTGGCACAGTTAACCGCGTAATGGGTTCTTGGGTCATTCCAAATCGGGCGCAAAATTCGATGCTCAATATCGTTTAAAGTCAGCTCCTTACCGTTGACCACGACCACATCATCTCCCCAAGGTCCAAAGCTAAACAAGCCACCCAGCTTGGTTATCGATTTGACGGGATAGTTATCCAAAATCAGATCAATCGTGATGGCGTTGTAAAGGTTCACCCAATAGGCGTATTGCTCTGCTTGGTTGTATTGTAGAGGGTCAAGTTTCGCCAATCGTTGGATGTACTGCTTCAACTTCGCTTTGTCGGAAGCTGTGACTTTGCTGTAACGAAACAAGGTATTCTCTCCTTGTTCAACTAAATAAGCATCGAGTAATTGCTGCCAATCTTGATGAGAGATTTGACTTTGATTGGCTTGATTTGATTGTTTCCAATACGGCCATAAATCCGATTTAGGTGCGGCAAATGTTGAGAAAGAAACCAGAGCACACAATAGCAATAACAGACGCTTCATAGAGAGACCTTTGGGTTAAACCTTGTTGATAGTGTAGACCTGTCTACGATGGGATTTCTTTCCTGACACAATGAATATAAAGAAAAAAGGCTGGCCAATGCCAACCTTGTATTTGCTTCAATTACGATTTGAATTAGCTCAAGAAGCTTGGGATATTCGCCTCGTACTCGGCAATCTTGTCTTCGTGTTGAAGGGTAAGACCGATATTGTCCAAACCGTTTAGCAGGCAGTGACGACGGAATGAGTCGATTTCAAAGCTGTACTCTTTGCCGTTAGCACGAACGACATTGGCTTCTAGGTCGACCTCGATTTCTGCGCCTTCATTCGCCTCAACAAACTGGAAGATTTCATCCACTTCTTGCTCAGTCAAACGAACTGGCACCATTTGGTTGTTGATCGAGTTACCGTAAAAAATATCGGCAAAGCTTGGTGCGATCATCGCTTTGATGCCGTAATCCGCTAGTGCCCACGGAGCGTGCTCACGAGAAGAACCACAACCGAAGTTTTCACGCGCTAGCAAGATAGAAGCGCCTTGGTAGCGAGGAGCATTCATCACGAACTCTGGGTTTGGTTGTTCGCCAGCATCGTCCAGGAAGCGCCAGTCATGGAATAGGTGTTTACCAAACCCTAGGCGAGAGACCTTTTGCAGGAACTGTTTTGGAATGATGGCATCAGTATCAACGTTCGCTGCATCTAGAGGAACAACTAAGCCTGTGTGTTGTTTAAACCCTGACATTTGTTTGCTCCTTAGTCTAGTTCACGGATATCTACAAAGTGACCAGCAATTGCTGCCGCCGCTGCCATCGCAGGGCTCACTAGGTGGGTACGGCCATCACGACCTTGGCGGCCTTCAAAGTTACGGTTTGAAGTAGACGCACAACGTTCATGTGGACCCAAACGGTCGTTGTTCATTGCTAGGCACATTGAACAACCTGGTAGGCGCCACTCAAAGCCCGCTTCTTTAAAGATAACGTCCAAGCCTTCCGCTTCTGCTTGCGCTTTCACTTGCTCAGAGCCAGGAACGATTAGCGCTTGAACGTGAGATGCGACTTTGCGACCTTTCGCTACTTCAGCGGCTGCGCGCATGTCTTCGATACGTGAGTTAGTACAAGAACCAACGAAGACCTTATCGACGTTGTAATCAGACAATGATTTGCCTGCTTCTAGACCCATGTACGCCAACGCTTTTTCTGCCGAGGCTTTTTCTACTGGATCGGCAAAGCTTTCTGGTGCTGGGATTGGTTGGTCTACCGCGATCACTTGGCCGGGGTTAGTACCCCAAGTGACTTGTGGTTTGATGTCTGCTGCGTTTAGCGTCACGACCGCATCAAACTGAGCATCATCGTCAGTTTTTAATGTCTTCCAGTATTCTACCGCTGCATCAAAGTCCGCACCTTGAGGTGAGAATTTACGGCCTTTAATGTATTCGAATGTGGTTTCATCTGGTGCAATCAAACCGGCTTTCGCACCTAGCTCAATCGCCATGTTACATACGGTCATGCGGCCTTCCATTGAAAGGTCGGTGATCGCTTCACCACAGAATTCAACCACGTAGCCTGTACCGCCAGCAGCTGTGGTCTCACCGATGATCGCTAGCACGATGTCTTTCGCCGTGATGCCCGGCGCCACTTTGCCTTTCACTTCGATCTTCATCGTTTTAGCGCGCGCTTGTTTTAGCGTTTGAGTTGCTAATACGTGCTCAACTTCAGATGTACCAATACCAAAAGCCAGAGAGCCGAATGCACCATGTGTAGCCGTGTGCGAGTCACCACAAACAATGGTCATGCCCGGTAGGGTAATACCAAGCTCAGGGCCCATGACGTGGACAATACCTTGGTATTTGTGGTTGATGTCGTAAAGCGTAACGCCAAATTCTTCACAGTTTTTCGATAGCGTTTCCATCTGGATACGTGCCATCTCACCGGATGCGTTGATGTCTTTGGTTGTAGTAGAAACATTGTGGTCCATGGTGGCAAAAGTTTTGCTGACCTGGCGCACTTTACGACCTTTTTCACGCAAGCCGTCAAATGCTTGCGGAGACGTCACTTCATGTACCAAGTGACGGTCGATGTACAAGATTGGGTTTTCCCCTTCTGCTGCGACGGCAACGTGTGCGTCGTAGACTTTTTCGTATAATGTTTTGCCCATTGTTTGCTTCCTTTCCTCGTTATCCTTGTCGCTTTGTTTTAGCACCAATGACTTAGAGGTAAGCCATTGGTGGATAGAGGATTTAGTATTTATTATGAATCTGTTCTGTATTATGAGTTTAAGATGTACTCAGCGATCTTATCGCCCATCTCAGACGTCGAAAGTGCTGGGTTGTCACCGGCAAGGTCGCCTGTTAGCTCACCCGCTGATAGTGCTTTTGAAACTGCCGCCTCAATGTCTTGTGCCGCCGTTTCTTCACCTAGGCTGTAACGCAACATCAGTGCCGCTGATAGGATTTGCGCCACTGGGTTAGCGATGTTCTTACCTGCGATATCTGGTGCACTGCCGCCTGCTGGCTCGTACAGACCAAATTTGCTTTCGTTTAGGCTCGCTGAAGGCAGCATGCCCATAGAGCCAGTGATCATCGCGCACTCATCAGAAATGATGTCGCCGAAGATGTTTGAACATAGCATTACGTCGAATTGTGCTGGGTCTTTGATAAGCTGCATAGTTGCGTTATCAATGTACATGTGTGACAGCTCAACATCTGGGTAGTCTTTTGCGATTTCTTCGACTACTTCACGCCATAGGATAGAGCTTTGTAGAACGTTCGCTTTGTCGATAGAGCACACTTTCTTGCGACGTAGACGAGCAGACTCAAAAGCGATTTTTGCAATACGTTCGATCTCAAAGCGGTGATACACCTCAGTGTCGAACGCTTTTTCTGTTGGACCTTCACCTTCACGACCTTTTGGTTGGCCGAAGTAGATACCGCCTGTTAGTTCACGGACAACCACGATGTCAAAGCCGCGACCTGAGATGTCTGCGCGTAGTGGTGAGAAAGCTTCAAGACCTGAGTGAATTTGTGCTGGGCGTAGATTACAGAACAGTTGGAAGTGCTTGCGCAGTGGTAGTAGGGCACCGCGTTCAGGTTGGTCATTTGGTGGCAAGTGTTCCCACTTAGGACCGCCAACAGAGCCGAATAGGACTGCATCAGACTCTTCACACGCTTTTACTGTGCTTTCTGGAAGTGGACAGCCGTGATTATCGATAGCGATACCACCTACATCGTGCTCGTCACGCTCAAACGCAATGCCGTGCTTCTTTTCGATTGCATCCAACACTTTATGTGCTTGCGCCATTACTTCTGGGCCGATGCCGTCGCCTGGTAAAACGGCAATTTTGTATGATTTGTCTGTCATGTTAATCCTTTAAATTTTCTAATTTTTTTGAGCTTGTCTAAAACGAATTTGGTTGGAGCCTGCGTTGTGGGACTCAAGCTCCTTGAATTAATGATTAAACCGTCGCAATTCTCTTTTGCTTCATCTCTTCAATCTTGTCGGCACGATGAATGCTGTTGATGACGTGTAATAGCGCTTGGCCAGATGCTTCTACAATATCGGTAGAAACGCCTGTACCGTGGTACTTACGGCCTTTGTAGTTAGCGATGATGTCTGCTTGACCAAGACCGTCTTCACCTTCGCCTTTTGCGGTTAGGTCGAACTTGTCTAGGACGATCTCGTAACCGGTCACGCGGTAGATACATTGGTATAGCGCATCAACTGGGCCATTACCGACGGCAGCTTCACACATTTCTTCATCGCCACATTGCATTTTGACGCTGGTGGTTGCCATTACGCTGCCAGATTGCACGCTTAGGTAGTTCAACTTGTAGAAGTCGTCTTCTTCGCGCAAGTTCGAGAAGTGCATTAGTGCTTCTAGATCGTAGTCGAACACCTGACCTTTGCGGTCAGCAAGCTTCAAGAAGTCTTCGTACAGCGCATCTAGGTTGTACTCTTCTTCTTTGTAGCCCATCGCGTCCATGTGGCTCTTAACCGCAGCACGGCCACTGCGACTGGTTAGGTTCAATGCTTGGTTCTTAAGGCCAATTGACTCAGGCGTCATGATCTCGTAAGTGTTTTTGTTCTTTAGCATGCCATCTTGGTGGATCCCTGAAGAATGGCTAAATGCGTTGGCACCAACGATCGCCTTGTTGCTCTGGATTGGCATGTTACAAAGCTGGCTGACCAACTTGCTGGTACGATGGATTTCGTCGTGTTTTAGACCGGTATGCACGCCCATGAATTCTTGGCGCGTTTTTAGGATCATCGCGATTTCTTCAAGAGAACAGTTACCCGCACGCTCACCGATACCGTTGATAGTGCCCTCTACCTGACGAGCGCCCGCTTGAACGGCAGCGATAGAGTTGGCAACAGACATACCCAAATCATCGTGGCAGTGAACAGAGATGATCGCTTTGTCGATGTTTGGTACACGGTTGAATAGCGTCTCAATGATGCCGCCAAATTCACTTGGTACTGTGTAGCCAACGGTATCTGGGATATTGATGGTGCTTGCGCCAGCATCAATAGCCGCTTCAACCATACGACATAGATTGTCGATAGGGGTGCGACCAGCATCTTCACAAGAAAACTCAACGTCATCGGTGTAGTTACGTGCGTGTTTTACGGCTTTCACGCCCATTTCTACAACATCGTCGTAGCTGCGGCGCAGTTTGTCTTGAACGTGAACAGTCGAAGTCGAGATGAAAGTGTGGATTCGGAATGCGTCTGCGACTTTTAGCGCTTCAGCGGCAGCATCAATGTCTTTCGCAACGGCACGCGAAAGGGCACAAACTCGGCTGTTTTTAATGTGTTTTGCGATGGTTTGTACGGACTCGAAATCACCCGGAGAAGAAACAGGAAAACCCGCTTCAATAACATCAACGCCTAGCCTTTCCAGCGCATAGGCAATCTGCAGTTTTTCTTTAACCGTCAAGCTTGCTGACAACGCTTGTTCGCCATCACGCAACGTGGTGTCGAATATAATGACCTGATCGTTCATGTTTGCTTCCTTCATGATTTCTGCACTTTTCGTGCAATTTAATCGTTTACTTCCGGTATTTAGATATAAAAAAACCCGCATTTGCATGCGGGCTTCTTAGAAATTGGTGTGGTTATTTTTCTTCCACAGCCTACCCGCGCGAATTGGTCACGATCAGGAGGAGGCTAAGCAGGATAGAAAAACGTGCTGACATAGTTGTTAAGCATTCCACAAAATTAAGTTAACAAATTAGTACCGCACTCAATGGAACACGTCAACCCTAAAGTTGATTTTTTATTCATATTGGATGAGGTTTAGCTTATCTGACATGGGCTTTGCTATTCGGATAAAGGCTATGGGAGCGCCGTATTAGTTTCATATCCTTTAAACTTTGTTACATATAGCTTTTCCATGATTACCTTAAATGATGGATGTCAGCCGAATGGGAATTCAAGTTCTTATATAGATATATCGTTTGCGACTTAGCACACAAACGTCAGATTTTATTGAGATAATTCAATCCTTGCATTTTATAGTAGGGGCGTTACCAGGCAGATAGAATTAGGCGAAGGAAGGTGCCATGGGCTTAAGAAAACAACTTGGTCACTCAATGTTAGTTTTGAGTGCATTGCTTTTAGCAGGGTGTCAGATGCTGCATTTTCAACCGAAGATACAATCCGATCAAATATCAAAAGAAAAAGCGGCGAGCCACTCTGAGAGTGTCATGATAATGACCGAACAGATGGACCTGTACTTAAGTCAGCAGGGGCGAGATTATTTTTTAAATCAGATACTAGAAGCATTAGAGTCTGATTCTAAAAGTAACTGGAAAGGTAAAGACCCGTCCACTTATGCTTGGTGGAAAATTCACGTTCAACCAGTTGAATATAAATCTAAATCTATTAGTAAGTACACTGAAGAGGAAGTGAGGGGCTATCAGAATCTAGAGTTTTTGGGGGTTTCCTACCGCTCTAAAACTGTACTGAATTTAAGATCTGAGCCGGGCAAACATGCTGATAAACTTGGTGAACTTCAAAAAGGTGAGGTTTTTAATGCACTAGCCAAAGTTGTAGGTAAACCATGGTTGTTGGTAGAGCAAAAAGGAGTGATAAGAGGTTACGTTCATCGTGATTACGTGCGAAGCAACGTCGTTCAAAGAGATATTTTATCTACTCAACCTAACCCTTTATTGTCTGTAAACTACCACACTCAAGCTAATTCCGAGATTGATTTGCCGTTGAAAGGCTTCTTTGGTAACTACACTTGCAGATTCTTAAACTATGAACTTACTAAAGAAGGAGAACAATCATCTGGTGCTATTAAGGCGTGCCGCAAAGATCGAAAACTGTGGTTTATTGCAGATCCTATCTCTTCCCAAGATATTCATAGAACTTACTAATCCCTCTCATTATTTTATCGCTTTAGCCTCTTTACACTGATGATAAAGGGGCTTTTGTCATTAATTGTCCAACTTCTCGTCATGTAGTTGTCACCTTCAACGCCTACTTTTTCATACAAAGTCGTTGTCAAAGTAAAGGACAGTTACATGCGAGCTTTAGAGACAATTACCCAGCCAATCGCAAGCATTGCCAAGTTTGATTTGGCATTTTCCAGTGTGTGTTTGCAACACCGCTTCAATCAGCAAGTCGCGAATATTAGTAAAGGTGTCTCCCACAGTGGTGATGGGCATCTCTACATAGTGTTAGGCCTATTGGCTTGGTTTCTTGATAAGCAACATGGTCATTGGTTCTTATTTGCTGGATTGACCGCATTTGCCATCGAGTTACCCATTTACTGGATGTTGAAAAATAGTTTTAAGCGACGTCGCCCTGAAGAGTTAAGTGCTTTACTGCCTGCTTTTATCACCCCTTCAGATCGTTATAGCTTACCTTCAGGTCATACCGCCGCTGGATTTTTGATGGCTACGCTTATCCACCATTTCTACCCAGAGTTAGGTATGTTTGCTGTTGCTTGGGCTAGCTTGATAGGGATATCGCGTATATTGCTCGGTGTTCACTTCTTTACCGATATCATTATTGGAGCACTGCTAGGTAGCATGTGTGGTTCGCTTGCTATTGCTATCGTAGGAGGCTAGTTCATGAAAATACTATATGGTGTTCAAGGGACGGGAAATGGTCATATCGCACGTGCAAGAGCCATGAGTGAAGCATTTAAGGTTCACGATGTGCAGGTTGATTTTTTGTTTTCTGGCCGCGCTCCAGAGAAGTACTTTTCGATGGAGCCATTTGGAGATTATCAAACTCGCCGAGGCTTTTCTTTTATTACTGAAAAGGGGTCAGTTAATTACGTTAAAACGGCATTGAACTCCAACTTTATTCAGTTCTTCAAAGAGGTGAATCAGCTTGATTTATCGCCCTATGATTTGGTTATCAATGACTTTGAACCTGTTTCGGCATGGGCGGCACGCAAGCAAAATACACCTTGCATTGGCATTAGCCATCAGAATGCATTCCGCTACCCAGTACCTTCAAAGGGTGCTAACTGGCTTGATAAGTCGATGATTAAGCATTTTGCTCCATCACAGTATCTGCTTGGATTACATTGGTATCATTTTGAGCAGCCCATCTTGCCGCCTATCGTTCATACGCTTGACTATACAGCTGATAGTCAAGATTTTGTTTTAGTGTACTTGCCATTTGAGTCAATAGAAGACATTTGCGATTTGTTATTCCACTTCAATCAACAAGCGTTCATCTGTTATCACCCTGATGTAATTGAAAGTGAACGTATTGAGAATGTTGAATTGAGGCCGCTGAGTCACACTCACTTTCAACATCACCTCCAAAGTTGTATTGGAGTGATTGCGAATGGTGGTTTTGAGTTGCCATCAGAGGCGCTCTCTTTAGGAAAGAAGCTATTACTCAAACCTTTATCCGGGCAGTTCGAGCAACAAAGCAATGTTGCAACATTGGAAGCGTTAGGCCTGGCATATTCTATGGACGCTCTAGATGTTGGGACGGTGAGGCAATGGCTATGTGAGGAACAAGCTGAAAGTATTCATTATCCGGATGTAGCCAGTGCGATTGCCGAATGGGTTGTTCAGGGCGTATGGGACTCACCTGAATCTCTTGCAAAACAGTTATGGGATAAAGTGGATTTCCCCAGTTATGCAGAAGTGTCTCTATAGCTATTTGATTAATACAATCAGTCAATATGACTTATCAGTGAGCGTTTGCCCGTGCGCTTCTAGACTTATACTCAAGTAACCTCGAGATGCTTGGTTTAGTGAGAATGATTTGGTTTGAAGGCGAGGCATTAATTTGAAGCTCGTTCTTTGATAACTAAGTCGCATCGCCAAACAACTTGGAAAGAGCGAGCTATTCCGCTTCGTTGTTTTTCTTGCTTATTTTCACTAAACAGGGAAACAGTGACAACGCTTTGAATCCTGTATCTTGAAGTGACTTGAGTATATATATTTACGCTTTCTATCATTCATCTTATTCAGCTGAAAAAGTGTCCCTTTTCTCCACCTTCTCTCAGTGGATGAGAATTACTCCTGCCTTGCATATATATCTAGGTTGAACAAATTGGTTATGATCTGGCTTAACTGTTGAGATTTGCATCGGAACCATAACCCCCAGTTTGTGAAAGTTTGTCGAATTAATAGCTGTCGTCAATTTGTATTCTTCGGCCATTCGATAGCCATAACTCTCCTCAATAGATTGCTTTACTTCCTCATTTTATCTTTTTTATGGTTTTTTATATTTTTATCAACTGGTTGATTTTTAATGATTAAATAATAAAAAGGCTAAAATATAGTGATTAAATATCAATCTAGTTGATAAACCATGATTGATTAGTTGATAGTACGGGTCGAGCCGGAATTATCCGGACGATAAATATAATAATAACTCGGTTTTCTATTCGTTAAATATGTGAGAACTCAATGAGTGCCAGTGGTGCGTAAACTTGAGTCCATATTTAATAAGAATTCACTGAACCAAATTGACGATTACACAAGAGGCGCACTCAATGTTAGACAAAAAAGACGCGATGAGCGCAATTGCAAGCTACCGTATGGAAAGTACCCTACGTGGGGTAGATTTGAACCTATTAACGGTTTTTGATGCAGTGATGCAAGAACAGAATATTACCCGCGCAGCGCATAACCTAGGTATGTCACAGCCAGCGGTTAGTAATGCCGTTGCACGTCTAAAAGTGATGTTCAACGATGAGCTATTTATGCGTCAGGGCCGTGGTATTCAGCCAACACAACGCGCTCGCCAACTGTTTGGCCCAATCCGCCAAGCACTACAGCTTATTCGTAACGAACTACCAAGCTCAGTATTCCAACCAGAGTCTTCGACTCGTCTATTTAAACTGGCGATTTGCAGCCCGTGTGATATGCGATTCGCGCCTAAAATTATGGCTAGCATTAATGAGCAGGCACCGAGTGTGCAACTTCATTTGGATGCAGAATTCGACCGCCTTCTATCTGAGCGTATGCGCTACCAAGAAATCGACTTTGTAATTGACTATGCGCGCTTCGATGATCAGGGCTTCTCAAGTACTGAGATCTTCAAAGATGAGTTGGTTGTGATTGCTTCTAAGACTCACCCTCGTATCCAAGGCGGTGTTTCTGCAGAGCTACTGATCAACGAAAAACACGCAAAACTATCACGCGTACACGGTCAACGTAGCTTCTCTGAGCAAGCATACCGTGAGCTTGATTGCCAAGCAGCATACGAAGGTTCAAGCCTAAGCAACCTACTATACGTAGTGAGCCAATCTGAGCTTGTGACTATCGCACCACGCTGGATGGCTGAGAACGCAGTAAACAGCGATCAACTACAAATCCTAGATTTCCCATTTGAAAACAAAGAAATCAGTGGTTACCTAAGCTGGCATGAATCAAGTGAGAAAGATAAAGGTCACATTTGGCTACGTGATCAACTTATGATCACTTGTGGTGAAGTGGTAGCGCTTAAATAAGCTGGATTTTTAGCCTGACTAACTGGTCAGACTGGATTTGTAATCATCAATTTTTACAATTCCTTGGCCCCGAGAGAACTTAGTCTCTCGGGGTCTTTTTATTTCTACCAATTAATAGCTGAAACAGCGACTTAACTTGATTAAACCTTCAGCAGTTAAAGGCATGCTAAGCTCTCATTAGTGATAGTGCTCTCTTAATAATGATAAGTTTGATAATGGTCAGTTGCGTTTTTAGGCGTCGAGGTTACACTTGTTCGCTCAAATAGCTTACGCCTGTAAGCCAAAAGGTAATGTAGAGAATGGCCAAGTTAGATTTTCATATCGTTAAACGTATTCGTGAACAAATTGCGAAAGGTGGTACCCGTGTTGCACTCAAACATAAAGTGGGTGATGCGTGGCAGGGTATTACTTGGGAGCAGTTTGGGCAGCAAGTAGATGCTTTGTCACTTGCTCTTTTGGCTCAAGGATTGGGCGTTCAAGATAAGATCGGTATCTTCTCAAACAACATGCCGCAATGGACCATCGCTGATTTCGCGGCGTTGCAATTACGTGGTGTGACTGTTCCTATCTACCCAACTAATACCGCTGCACAATCGGCTTATATTATTGATAACGCTGATGTAAAAGTGCTGTTTGTTGGTGAGCAGCCGCAGTTTGATGCTGCCGTCAGTATTTTCGATGAATGTAAGCAGCTTGAGCTAGTCGTAGCGATGTCTGACGATATTGAGTTGGGTGAGCATGCATTTGCCATGACTTGGCGAGACTTCGTTGCAAAAGGTGACAATTGTCATCAACCAGAACTTAATGCTCGTTTAGAGCAGGCGCAAGAAGCAGACTTGCTGACGCTGATCTATACCTCGGGTACAACGGGGCAGCCAAAGGGTGTGATGTTGGATTACGCTAACATCTCAGCTCAGCTTGAAGGCCACGATGAGCGCTTGAGTTTGACTGAAGATGACGTATCGCTGTGCTTCTTGCCACTATCACACGTATTTGAGCGTGCGTGGACATTTTACGTACTCTATAAAGGTGGCACTAACTGCTACCTACAAGACACTATGCAAGTGCGAGATGCGCTGAGCGAAGTGCGTCCGACGGTAATGAGTGCCGTTCCTCGCTTCTATGAGAAGATTTTCTCTGCGATCCACGAAAAAGTGTCGCGTGCTCCATTCCACCGTAAGATTATGTTTACTTGGGCAGTGAATATGGGCGCGAAGATGGCTGCTTGTCATCAAGAGAAGCGCAAGCCATCACTCATGCTGCGTAAGTCATACGCTTTAGCTGACAAGTTGGTTCTAAGTAAGCTACGTGCATTGTTGGGTGGACGTATTAACTTCATGCCATGTGGTGGTGCAAAGCTTGATGAAACCATTGGTCGCTTCTTCCATGCAATCGGTATTAACGTAAAACTTGGTTATGGTATGACTGAGACCACTGCAACGGTTTCATGTTGGGATGACCAGTGTTTTGACCCAAGCTCTATCGGTATGGCAATGCCGGGTGCGCAAGTTAAGATCGGTGAAAATAACGAGATCTTAGTGCGTGGTCCTATGGTGATGCGCGGTTACTACAAAATGCCGGAAGAAACCGAAAAAACGTTTGATGAGCACGGTTTCTTAAAAACAGGTGACGCAGGTTACATTGATGAAAATGGTAACTTGTTCATTACTGACCGTATCAAAGAGTTGATGAAGACCTCCAACGGCAAATACATTGCTCCGCAAGTTGTAGAAGGTGCAATCGGTAAAGATCACTTTATCGAACAAATTGCTGTGATTGCTGATACTCGTAAGTTCGTATCTGCCCTGATTGTTCCTTGTTATGACTCATTAGAAGAGTACGCAAAAGAACTGAATATCGCTTACCACGATCGTGTTGAACTTATTAAGCATCACCAGATTGTTGAGATGCTTGAGAAGCGAGTGAATGACCTACAAAAAGAACTGGCTAAATTTGAACAAGTTAAGAAATTCAAACTGTTACCAAAAGCGTTTTCGATGGATGATGGTGAGTTGACCCCAACACAAAAACTTCGTCGTAAAGTCATTAATGACAAATACCAAGATGAAATTGAAGAAATGTACAAAGAAAAGTCAGATAAAAAGTAACTTAAGCTGACTTAGATTTCAGATTGATGAAAAATTCCCCAGTTGCCTAGTATTGTGCTGCTGGGGATTTTTTATGACCGCTTTTCACACTTCTTTCCTCTCAATAAAGAGAAAAAAACACGCTACGCCGCTATTTTGAGTGAAATCATTCACTTTATTTTTGGCTTGTTTGTTCTATTGGTTCTGATTTTGCCGTTCTTAGTAGCGTCTAACCCTGTCTTTGTTCTGATTTGTAGCATCTTGTTTAAAATTTGATTCAACTCTCATTAGACCCGTTGATAATAAAACGTTACATTTGTTGTGTTACCTTGCGTTTTGTTATGACAGGCGCAAGACATAGCTGAAAAAGTGGAAGTATTTCTATTAGGCTACGAATAAGACCTAGACTATGTAAAACCAGACCAAACCGTTGGCCTTACGGAGAGGAATACTGGTAAGGAGAGCAATTATGACAGCAATGTTGTCAGGTGCAGAGATGGTTGTGCAATCTCTGATTGAAGAGAGCGTAGAACAAATCTTTGGTTACCCAGGTGGTTCCGTATTAGATATCTACGACGCACTGCACGCCAAAACCGATCAAATCAAACACGTACTAGTAAGACACGAACAAGCCGCTACCCATATGGCAGATGGCTATGCACGAGCAACGGGCAAGCCTGGTGTAGTACTGGTATGTTCAGGTCCAGGCGCGACCAATACCATCACAGGTATTGCAACCGCGTATATGGACTCCATTCCAATGATCGTTATCTCTGGTAACGTACCGAACAACCTGATCGGTAATGATGCCTTCCAAGAGTGTGACATCGTGGGTGTTTCTCGCCCAGTCGTTAAACACAGCTTCCTAGTGAAAAAAGCGGAAGATATCCCTGAGACGATCAAAAAGGCGTTTTACATCTCGACAACTGGTCGTCCTGGCCCGGTTGTGATTGATTTGCCAAAAGACATTTTGAATCCGCAAATCAAGCTTCCTTACGAGTATCCTGAAAGCATCTCGATGCGCTCTTATAAGCCAACTACGTCTGGTCATAAAGGCCAGATCAAGAAAGCGCTGAAATCGTTGGTTGAAGCGAAGAAGCCGGTATTGTATATCGGTGGTGGTGCAGTGATTTCTGGCGCTTCTGAATATATTCAAGAGTTGTCAGAGCAACTGAACTTGCCAGTAGTGAGTACATTGATGGGGTTAGGTGCTTTCCCTGGTACGCACAAGAACTCATTGGGTATGCTAGGCATGCATGGTACCTATGAAGCCAATATGGCAATGCATGAAGCGGATCTGATCTTTGGTATTGGAGTGCGTTTTGATGATCGTACCACCAACAACTTAGAAAAGTACTGTCCTAACGCGAAAGTGATGCATATCGATATCGATCCTTCTTCTATCTCGAAAAACGTAAAAGTGGATCTTCCGATCGTAGGTTCTGCCGACAAGGTTTTAGCAACCATGGTGGGCTTACTAAACGAGCAAGGTAGCAGCAGCGATCAGGATGCAATTGCTAACTGGTGGGAAGAGATCCAAGTTTGGCGCAACCGTAATTGCTTAGCTTACGAAACATCTTCTGAACGTATTAAGCCTCAACAAGTGATTGAGACGCTGCATAAGCTAACCAATGGTGATGCTTATGTTGCATCGGATGTGGGGCAGCACCAGATGTTTGCTGCGCTTTACTACCCATTTAATAAGCCACGCCGTTGGATTAATTCTGGTGGTCTTGGCACGATGGGCTTCGGCCTACCTGCCGGTATGGGCGTGAAATTCGCAATGCCAGAAGAAGAAGTGGTCGTGGTCACTGGTGATGGCAGCATCCAAATGAATATTCAGGAGTTGTCGACGGCCATGCAATACGACATCCCTGTAAAAATCATTAACTTGAATAACCGTTTCCTAGGCATGGTAAAACAATGGCAAGACATTATTTATCAAGGTCGTCACTCCAATTCATACATGAGTTCTGTTCCTGATTTTGCAGCGATTGCAGAAGCTTATGGTCACGTCGGTATTCGTATCGAAACGCCAGATCAGCTTGAAGCGGGTCTACAAAAAGCGTTAGATATGAAAGATCGTTTGGTGTTTGTTGACATCAATGTAGATGAAACTGAACACGTTTACCCAATGCAGATCAAAGGCGAGGGTATGGACAAGATGTGGCTAAGCAAAACGGAGCGTACTTAATATGAGACACATTATTTCTTTGTTAATGGAAAACCAACCTGGTGCTTTGTCTCGTGTTGTTGGTTTGTTTTCTCAGCGTGGTTACAACATTGAGTCTTTGAACGTATCACCAACCGATGACGAAACACTGTCGCGTTTAAACATTACGACTACATCCGATGAAATGCAGCTTGAGCAAATTCAAAAGCAGCTTCATAAGCTGATCGATGTACTCAAAGTTCAAGAAGTGACAGAGTTTGAGCATATTGAGCGTGAACTGATGATGGTGAAGGTGAAAGCAAGCGGTTTTGCTCGTGCTGAAGTCAAGCGCACCGCTGATATCTTCCGTGGTCAAATCGTCGATGTCACCGCTTCTCAGTATACGGTTCAGCTAGCGGGAACGAGTGAGAAATTGGATGCTTTTATCCAAGCGATTTCAGAAGTTACTGAAGTGGTGGAAGTTGCGCGAAGTGGTGTTGTGGGTATTGCGCGTGGAGAGCGTTGCCTCAAACCGTGATGTAAATGGACACATTTTAGAAAAGCCATCGCTAGTCGATGGCTTTTTGTTTAGAAATTAGTAAACAGTGATATAATTGCTGCTTTAGTAACCAGTAAGAGTAGTAGAACGCGTGAAAGTCAGGAAGTTGGTCAGTGCTTTGCTGGCAACGACGCTATTTTTTAGCGCGCTCATCTCAGTCTATTACTATCAGAAGTACCAAAATCTGCTGGCAAATAACATTGAAAATACGGCAAAAGAAGCCTTACATCAGCTAGCTTACTCTGAACGTGAGTATGAGAACGTTCAGGATCAAATCTTTTCTATCAGTGATCTTCTCGGTCACAGCCAAAGCCTATATGACTACTTACACCAGCCCAACCAAAAGAATCTTGCTATTTTGGAAGAGGTATGGAGCTCCGTTGCCGTTAACCAGAAGTGGTATCGTAAGATTCGCTTTCTAAGCCTTGAGGGGCAAGAGCGTGTACGTATCAATTATGACTTCAAAACAGGACAAGTGACATCAGCGGACAAGTTGCGAGACAGTTCTGGTCGTCGTTACTTCCAATACGCAAAAAATTTAAAAGATGGGCAAATAGGCTCATGGGGTATTGAGCTAGAAGAAAATGATGGTGTGCCAATATACCCTTATAGTCCATCTGTCCGGATCATGATGCCCGTTGCTATGGATGGAATCCGTCAGGGGTACCTTATTCTCAATATCGATGTCCAGTATTTGTCATCTCGCCTAAACTACTCTCCAGTGAAGGATTTTAATATCGAGCTGCTTAATCAAGCGGGTTATTACGTCACTAGTCCGCATAGCGAAAAGCTGTATGGCGATATTATTCCAGACCGCTCGCGCTTTAACCTTGGGTTATTTTACCCGCAGATATGGCAGCAAATGGGAACTGAGAAAATAGGTTATGAGTACATTGGTAAGCATTTGATTGTGTTCAACACAATAGAGTTTGTGCGCGGTGAGTATCTACACCTTGTTATTGATTTATCCCAAGAAAAATTGTTACAGCGTGCGGAACGCGACATAGATGATTTGGTACAAGAGGCATTATTTGTTCTTAGCTTGATGCTCGTGTTTGCTTTGCCTATTACCGGCGTCGCATTGCACTATCGTCGCTTTAGTATCGAATCTAAGCTCGCTCGTGCGGCATTGGATGGTATGACGGCTGTGATGATTACAGATACTTCTCATCGCATCATGATGATCAACCAAGAATTCGAGAATATGATGGGGTATTCCACCAAGAGGGTAGAAGGATGGAATGCTCAGAAGCTGCTCTTTTTGCCAGAAGATTTCGAATACATTCTGCAAATCTGGGGACTGCTTGGTAAGGAAAATATGTGGGAAGGAGAGGTGCGTTGTCGAACCAAGCTCAACCATGTGTTTACTGCAATTATGCGTGTGCAAGCGATCAAAGCAAAATCAGGTAAGGTTCGCTATTACATTACTTCACTTGTTGATATCTCTGAACGTAAGCAGCTCGAAGATCAGTTGCGTAAATTGAGTGAAAAAGATGGTCTCACTGGCCTTTGGAACCGCCGTAAGTTTGAAGAGCAACTGACATATAATGCGAATATGTTAGAGCGATACCCAGAGACGCCGACATCTTGCTTAGCACTGGTCGACATCGATCATTTTAAACGTATAAACGATGAACGTGGGCATGACGAAGGCGACCGAGTCATTAAACTTGTTTCGAAAGTGCTTCTTCAAGGCGTACGAAATACCGATTTTGTCGCTCGGGTCGGTGGCGAAGAGTTTGCTGTCATTATGCCGCATACCAGTGCAAAAGAAGCTGAGATCGTATTAAGTCGATTGAGAGTTGCTGTCGAAATACACGTAGAACTTAGTGTGACTATTAGTCTTGGTTATACGGATTTAACAGCGAACAGTACACGAAGCTACAAGTGTGCCGATATTGCGCTTTATGAGGCAAAAAGCAGCGGAAGAAACTGTGTCTCTTTTTGCTATAGTGGTGATGATATTGCGTAAAAAAAATCGGGCATGTGCCCGATTTATAGTCATTGTTACTACGAAGTACGCGTTACGCTATCTCAAGTACAGATTCGATGCGCTGCATCGATTTTAGTAAATGATCATCCAGTAATTGCATCGCTTCTTCGCTGTTTTTTGCTAACACGAGTTTCATGATCATCTCATGTTCATCGATATCAAATATTGCGCCGTTCTCCGAACTAAGAGTTTGCATAGCAAAGTAACGGTAACGTTTGATCTGGTGGATCAAATCACTGAAGAACTCAAACATGTTTTGTGAATCTGCACCTTCTAACAGCGATACGTGAAACTGATGATGTCGCTCTTCCCATTCTTGCCAACAAAAAGTGTCGTCAAAATTAACACGAGAAAGTTTATGGTAAGAGGTTAGTACATCTAGTTCCCAAGCTTCATCTCCAGCAAGAATCGCCTTTTTCAATAGTACTGAAGAGACGACACGCAGACTTTCATAAAGATCGTTGAGCTCTTTTTTGCATACTGGAGCGACCCAACAACCTTTTTGTGGTTCAAGTTTGACGTATTTAGTCCAAGATAGTTGTACTAAGGCTTCTCGAATTGGTGATGCCCCAACGTTGTATTTATTTTTTAGTTCGGCAACAACGAGCTTTTGACCTGGCTTTAACTCGCCTGTCAGGATGTCTTGGCGAATCATTTTCGAGACTTTATCAGTAAGAGTTGGGCTAGACACATGCACCTCATAGATTTTTATCGTGACGACAATTAAACAGTACGTAGTTCTGTTGTGGTTGATAATATAGCGTACTGAATACTAGGGCAAGTGAAATATATAAAAAAAGAGGGCCGAAGCCCTCTTTTTTATTTAACTGATGATTGAATTCTTCAGTCTTATAGAACGTGTACAGAAGCTGTGTTTGTTGTGCCTGAAGCTACTAGAGCACCAGAAACCATAACAACGATGTCGCCTTTGTTACCTAGACCAGATTCTAGAGCAAGCTCTTTACCTGTTACGTAGAACGCATCAGTGCTTTGGATAGAATCAACAACTACTGGAGTAACACCTTTAGTTAGAACTAGCTGTGCAGCAGTCTTAGTGTTAGTTGTTAGTGCTAGGATGTTTGCAGTTGGGAAGTATTTACGTACTGAACGTGCAGACTTACCACCTTCCGTTGCAACAACGATAAGTGGAGCAGCTAGTTTCTCAGCTGTGTCTACTGCGCCTTTACATACTGCTTCAGTGATGCGTAGACGTGGGCTGTCTAGACGAGAACCTAGCTCAGCTTTTAGAGCTGAATCAGTACGGTTCGCGATTTGAGCCATGATAGTTACCGCTTCAACTGGGTACTTACCTTTAGCAGTTTCACCAGAAAGCATTACTGCGTCAGTACCGTCCATTACTGCGTTAGCAACGTCGCCAGCTTCCGCACGAGTAGGACGTGGGTTGTTGATCATAGAATCAAGCATTTGAGTTGCAGTGATAACCATCTTACGTGCACGGTTACACTTCTCGATCATCATTTTCTGAGCGAAGATTACTTCTTCAGCTGGGATTTCAACACCTAGGTCACCACGAGCAACCATGATGCCGTCAGAAAGCTCTAGGATCTCGTCGAAGTTATCAACACCTTCTTGGTTTTCGATCTTAGAGATGATGTGGATGTTCTCGCCGCCGTTTGCAGCAAGTACTTCACGGATTTCTTGAACGTCAGAAGCTTTACGGATGAAAGAAGCAGCTACGAAGTCAACGCCTTGCTCACAACCGAATTTAAGGTCGTTCTTATCTTTTTCAGATAGTGCAGGTAGGTTTACAGAAACGCCAGGAAGGTTAACACCTTTGTTTTCGCCTAGAGCACCGTTGTTAAGAACTTTACACTTAACTTCAGTTTCAGAAGTTGCAAGCACTTCCATTTCGATTAGACCGTCGTCTACTAGGATAGTGTTACCAACGTTTAGGTCGTTAGCAAAACCAGCGTAAGTTACTGCAACTTTGTCTTTGTTACCTACAACTGAGATGTCAGTTGTGAAAGTGAATTCTTGACCAGCTACTAGATCAACGTCGTTGCCGTCTTCTAGTTTGATAGTACGGATTTCTGGACCTTTAGTGTCTAGAAGGATTGCAAGTTGCTTGCCTGTAGCTTCCATTACTTGGCGGAAGTTCGCGATACGAGTGCCGTGTTCTTCGTAGTCACCGTGAGAGAAGTTAAGGCGCATAACGTTCATGCCAGCATTTACTAGTTCAGTTAGCTTCTCTACAGATTCAGTTTTAGGGCCAATCGTACATACGATTTTGGTCTTTTTCATGGAAGATACTCTCCGGTAAGTATTGTTACAATTTGAAAGTCGGTTGTTTACTCTGAAGTTTAGGCGTTTTGACGACATTTAGAGCCTGCCATCTATCGATTTTTCGCCACATTATTGGAACTTCAGATTCTGAAAGTCTTTCACCAAGTTTAGTCATTTTATGACTAAAAGATCGGCAATTTTGGTTACCTTTTTGTGACTAATCCCACTTTATATGCAGAAAGTTGCAAAAAAATAACCGTCAATTCTGTAATTTTTTTTCTTTTCGGTGGCGAATTCTACCACTGAATGAATCCAATATCACTGTTTAAGAATTGTCTTAGGACAAGGTTTTATCGAGAAATATTAATTTTTTGGATCGAAATAAATGGACTTAAAAGTTTCGACTTGACTATAATAAATTTCAAATCGAAACTTATAGTCAAAGAAAAAATGTCGAAACGAAACACTCAACTAAGAAGACATACTATTTCTAATCTAGTAAATGAGCTTGGGGAAGTCAGTGTTGATGAACTGGCACAAAAATTCGAAACCTCAGAGGTCACGATAAGAAAGGATTTAGCCTCTTTGGAGAAAAATGGACAACTATTGCGTCGTTATGGTGGTGCAATTGCGATTCCAACGGAAGTTATCCATGAAGAAATGAGTTCAAATGTTTCGGTTCGAAAGTTGAGATTGGCAAAAGCGGCCGCATCACTGATCCGAGATCATAACCGTATTGTGATCGATAGTGGCAGTACGACAGCGGCGTTGATCCAGCAATTAAATGAAAAACGTGGTTTGGTCGTGATGACAAACTCATTGCACGTCGCCAATGCACTTAACGAATTAGAAAGCGAACCAACTCTGTTAATGACAGGCGGTACTTGGGATACGCACTCAGAATCCTTCCAAGGCAAAGTAGCCGAATCTGTATTAAGAGCTTACGACTTTGACCAGTTGTTTATTGGTGCAGATGGTATCGATTTAGAACGCGGTACCACCACGTTTAACGAATTAGTTGGCTTAAGCAAAGTCATGGCAGAAGTGTCGCGTGAAGTCATCGTCATGATTGAGTCAGAAAAAGTAGGACGCAAGATCCCGAACTTAGAACTCGCTTGGGACCAAATTAATGTGTTGGTTACTGATGCAGAGTTACAGCCAGAACACAAAATACAGATTGAACAACATGGCGTTAAAGTCATTTGCGCCTAATCTAATAATGTAAACAGTTTCATATTTCACTTCCCTCTGGATAAAGGCCTTTGCTTGCTGCCTCTATTTGAAATCATGGTCAGGGAAGAACAAAACTACAAACGGAGACAAACACATGTGTGGAATCGTAGGTGCAGTAGCACAACGAGATGTTGCAGAAATTTTAGTTGAAGGCCTACGTCGCTTGGAATACCGCGGTTACGACTCTGCGGGCGTTGCGATTGTTGATGGTGAGACGAACCTAACGCGTATTCGTCGTCTAGGTAAGGTACAAGAGCTGGCAGACGCAGTAGACGAAGCGAAAGTGATCGGTGGTACCGGTATTGCGCACACTCGTTGGGCAACACACGGTGAACCTTCAGAAGTGAACGCACACCCACACATGTCTGGTGACATCGCAGTGGTACACAATGGCATCATCGAAAACCACGAAGAGCTGCGTGAGCTACTTCAATCTCGTGGTTACGTATTTGAATCTCAAACGGATACTGAAGTTATCGCTCACATGGTTGAGTGGGAACTTCGCACTTCAGAAACGCTACTAGAAGCGGTACAGAAGACAGCAAAACAACTGGATGGCGCATACGGCACGGTAGCGTTGGATCGTAAAGATCCTTCACGCATCGTTGTAGCACGCTCAGGCAGCCCAATCGTCATTGGTTTTGGTGTGGGTGAAAACTTCCTTGCTTCTGACCAACTTGCGCTTCTTAACGTAACACGCCGTTTCATGTACCTAGAAGAAGGTGACGTAGCAGAAATCACTCGTCGTGACGTGACTGTATTTGATGCAACAGGTGAGCGCGTAGAACGCGAAATCACAGAATCAAACGCGGAACACGACGCAGGCGATAAAGGCCAATACCGTCACTTCATGCAGAAAGAAATTTACGAGCAACCAACAGCGCTGATCAACACAATGGAAGGTCGTATCACGGCTGATTCTGTTGTTACTGAGGCAATCGGTGTTAACGCGGCAGAAATCCTAAGCAAAGTGGAACACGTACAGATAGTAGCTTGTGGTACGTCTTACAACGCCGGTATGACAGCACGTTACTGGTTCGAAGACATTGCAGGTGTCAGCTGTGACGTAGAAATCGCTTCTGAATTCCGTTACCGCAAGTTTGTGACGCGTCCAAACAGCTTATTGATCACGCTTTCTCAATCTGGTGAAACCGCCGATACGCTAGCAGCACTTCGTCTAGCAAAAGAGAAAGGTTACATGGCGGCAATGACCATCTGTAACGTAGCGGGTTCTTCTTTGGTTCGCGAGTCTGACTTCGCATTCATGACTCGTGCAGGCGTGGAAATCGGCGTGGCATCAACTAAAGCGTTCACGACTCAGCTTTCAGCACTACTGATGCTGGTAACTGCTCTTGGTAAGCAACAAAACCGCATCAGCAGAGAGAAAGAAAAAGAGATCGTAGAAGCGCTTCACGCTCTACCAAAACAAATCAATGCAGCGCTGTCTTTCGAAAAAGAAATCGAAGCACTAGCACCAGACTTTGCAGATAAACACCATACTCTATTCCTAGGTCGTGGCGAGTTCTACCCAATCGCGATGGAAGCATCTCTAAAACTGAAAGAGATCTCTTACATTCACGCAGAAGCGTACGCAGCGGGTGAGCTGAAACACGGTCCTCTAGCGTTGATCGATGCAGATATGCCAGTTGTGGTTGTTGCACCAAGCAATGATCTTCTGGAGAAACTGAAATCAAACGTTGAAGAAGTACGTGCTCGTGGTGGTCTGCTTTACGTATTCGCAGATGCTGATGCAGGTTTCGAAGGCGATGAGACCATGAAGATCATCACTATGCCACACGTTAGTGAAATTACGGCGGCGATCTACTACACCATCCCAATGCAGCTACTGTCTTACTACGTAGCGTTGATCAAAGGTACGGACGTAGACCAACCTCGTAACCTAGCGAAAGCGGTAACCGTAGAATAAGCAACGCGAGGTGTGATTAAGATTACACTTGTTTATGTTGTGCTATGTAAGTAGCGAGTACCTAGAGCGAAGTCATATGACTTCGCTTTTTTTCTCGGTCCAAAATAACCTACTTCAGTCGCTGGTTATCACCCACTTAGGCTATTGCTGATAGAACTGCTAATGCTAAATGTCAATGTACCTTTTATTTTTCCAGAAGTTAAAGAGTACAAACAACATTAGTAGATGCGTTCAAGTGTTCATGTCTTGTAGGGGAGGGGCACACTATATAGTGCAAGCTCTAAAGTATCGATTTAGGTTCTTGAAGAACAATATAACTAGAGAAGTTAATCGATGTATTTGTTTATGTTTATTGTAATCAAATGGAATATGAAGTAATGCAGTTAGATGTAAAAGCGATTCAGTCGTCTTCCTTACCTCAGAAAGATAAGCCTTTAGGCTCAAAATTTCTAAAAAAAGAGGATGTTCTTGATGTCGCCGAACTAATAAGAGAGGTATAAAAAGCGCCTTCTTTAGAAGTTAGTACTTTATAATCTAAAAGTAGTTTTTCTTCTTAACTGCCCAAGTTAACCTTCTTACTCCCCTTCAGGGTTTTAACTATTACTCATAAAAAATACACCTGCTCTTTCTTGATAATTAAGTCTCTTAGTAGAAATATAGCTGTTAAATTTTGGATAAAAGTCACTATAAATGTGGCTAATTTGTTGTTATTTATATGATTTGTTGTTGTTTTTTATTGTGTTTCGTTTGTGATTTTAATATTAGTAATATCAATTATAAGAAAATCAATAAATACTTGACTTTAATTCATTTAATTAATTGACACATTACTTTATAAAATTTAATTTTTTTATTTATTAAGTATAAATATGCAATTCAATTATTAAAATTAAAGGATAAGACATGATTAAAAAATTTTCGCTTGTAGCTGTTGCTGCGTTGCTTACAGCGTTTAATGCTAACGCAGGAAGTAGTTGGTATGTCGGATTTGATGTTCACCAAAGTAAATTGGATCTTGATTCAAATATTGATTCCGCTGCTACAGTGAGTTCCGGAGTAAAAAAACTTGATGATACTGGCGCCGGTGTGAGTATTTTTCTTGGTCGTCAGATCAATTCTTGGCTTGCATTAGAATTTAGCGGTAGTAGTGATCATGTTGATCTTTTAGATTACGAAAACTACTACAATTCAGGTTCAAGCTATGAATATGCTTTGTACCGAGCGAATATATATTCGTTCGGGGTTTCAAGTAAGGTTAGCTACAATACAGCATTTCAATTAAGTTTGTATGCAAAACCTGGCCTAGGTTACACAATCACTGATCTTGAACTAAATGGCGGGGCGTCAGATCCGAACTATAAAGTAGATATTGATGAAAAAAATACAACTCTTCATTTTAACTTTGAAATCGGTGCCGAGTATTTCCTAACTGACTCATTTTCAGCAAGTGTTGCGTATGAACGTAGGTTCGATGCAGTCGATGTCCCTAACGTCGATGAGATGTCTCAAGACTTGATCAAAGGTGGCATAAGATACCACTTCTAAGCCCTCGAAAAGCGGTTCAGTGTTTGAGCCGCTTTTTTGCATCTTTTGGAAGGTGCTTATATATTAGATTAGTTGTTGGGTGACAATACAGTTTTTATTCCACGCTTTCTTATAGCGACAATATAAGAGTAAATCCTCTTTGAAAGAATGAGGAAAGTTAGTGTTATTCAGTATGACTTTAAGTTAGAGCTATTGAGTGGTCACCAACACTAACTTGGAGTGTGTCCTAGCCTAGTTAGCCAAACGGGTCTACTAGTGGAATCACTTCCTCAAGAGACGCTTTAATGATGACTTTGTCTTCGAGCTCTGGCAGAGGTGGAAGTAAATCCGGAATCATTACAGCTTGGCATTTCGCAGCGAGTGCGGCTTTGATGCCGTTGTTCGAATCTTCCAATACTAAGCACTGCTTGGCGTCCACACCTAAGTGGCGATAAGCCATCTGATAGCAATCAGGGTTTGGTTTGCCACGTTCTACATCTTCTGCGGTAATCACTAAATCGAACTGTGCAAGGTACTCGCTGCCTGAGAAATTGTGTTTTACCTCAGGAAGGTGAGAAGAGGTAACAATCGCGGTTAATAAGCCATGTTGTTTGATGGCATAAAACAGTGCGTCGAATCCGGGTTTGAGCGCAATGCCTTGGTTTCTTAGATTATGGAAGTGCTCATCTCGCACGGCTTTATAGCGTGTCATATCGATGGCGTCTTGAAAATGCTCGGCGAGTATTTTTTCACATTCAGGATCTTGGACACCGATGAACTGTTGGTAGAAATCATCGGTGATGGTTAAGCCTTGCTCGGTCGCGGCGTATTGCCAACTTTGCTTGTAGATGGATTCGGTATCGAAAATCAGTCCATCCATATCAAAAAGTACAGCTTTTAACATTGGGTAGGGCTCCTACGTTTTTGGGTGTAGAGCGGCTGACATTGTTATTTTGTTATACCTAAGCAACCTCGAATCCTTTTGAAGGTAGCTTGGGTATAAAATGTGGCGTTAGAATGGGCTCTCTTTGCCGAGTTCATTGCAGATCTCGACAATCGCAAGCGAGAGCCCTGACTTAATGATTTGTTGTTGACGTTGCAGTTGTAGCTGATAAAACTCAAGGTCGATGTCGTCATCTGGTTCGTTGACTTCCAGTTGCACCATGCCCATCTTCTTCACCAAATGCAGCTTTTTGATTGGATCTAGAATATTAGGGTCAGTGAACTCGTAGTCAGAAGCGTCACTATTGAGATGGTTTTTGAGCTTAATGATGTCTTCGATGTCGTGGTAAATATCATCGGGAAGCACACCCAAGCCAAACAATAACTTCAAACGAACAGACAGATCGCCCAGCGGTCCCGAGTCTTGTAACAGCGGACCGACAACCGATTGAACAGCGAAGTTATCTTTACGAAAAATTCTTTGCACTAACCCGTCGATCGAATCGTTAAAAACGTCGACTGCTGCAATGAAAAAGCCTCGTACCGATGGTGCGCTGTTTAATCGCTCAATGATCTCGGTTTCGTTGATGTTATCTGCCATATACTGAATACATTTCTAATTATTAGCTATTCCAACTCTTCATGGAGATGGATATAGAAGGGGAGCCAAGCTCCCCCTAGGTAAATCAAAGTTGGTTGTAAAGTGTCTCGATTTGAGTCACTTCAGCACTGTTTTCTGCAAGACCTGTGTATGTCGCTAGCGTCTTCTTCACACCCACTTCTTTTAATGAGTTTTGTAGCTCTACGGCTTGTGGGTCAGTGTCGTTAGTGTACTTCAACGCAGCGGCAATGCCTTTCAAAAGTGTTTTATTTTCAGTGCCATACTCAATTGTACCGAGTAAAGGCTTCACTAATCTATCGTTTGCACCTAATTTACGAATTGGTTGACGACCTACGCGATCAACCTCATCCACTAAGTATGGGTTGGCAAAGCGTCCTAGAATCTTCTCGATGTAAGCATTGTGCATGTCACGGTCGAAACCGTAACGTTTGATCAGCACTTCACCACTCTCTTGCATCGCCTGTTTTACTTCAGCATGAATACTTGGGTCTTCAATCGCTTCACGAATGGTGCGATGGCCTTTCAAGCAACCTAGGTAAGCGGTAATGCAGTGACCTGTATTGAGAGTGAACAGCTTGCGTTCTACAAATGCCATTAGGTTGTTGGTTTTTTCCATGCCTGCGATATCAGGGATTTCGCCCTTGAATTGCTGTTCATCCACAATCCATTCGCTAAAGCTTTCTACCGTCACTTCTAGTGGGTCATCGTTCGCCGCTTCTGCTGGTGGCACGATGCGGTCTACCGCTGAATCGACAAAGCCAACCAACTCGTCTGCTTTTGAATGCAATGATTCATCTAAGTGTTTGTACACCTCACCTTTTAGGTGTGTGGTGCCACGAACCATGTTTTCACACGCGATGATGTTCAATGGTTTATCGTTACCTGCTGCAAAGCGTTTAGCAATGCCGGTGGCGATGGTTTTTGCAATGATGTCCAGTACGTTAGGGCCCACTGCTGTTGTTACCAAGTCGGTTTTTACAATGCGGTCGATGACATCTTCACTGGCTGAGTTAACCGCGGTAACGTGAGTTACTGTGTCGATTTGGCATTCAGTACCCACCACTTTTACTTTGTATTCTTGCTTGTGGCTCAGCTGATCGACGAGTGGTGCATCAACGTCTGCAAATGTCACCTCGACTTCTGCGTCTGCTAATAGTTTACCGATGAAGCCACGACCAATGTTACCTGCGCCAAAATGAACTGCGTTTTTCATAATTCTTACCTACCAATGTCTGAAATGTTGACTAAACGAATTTAGGGTGAGGCCAACCGCATAGGGGGTGACAGCTGACCTCGGTTTGCTCAGGAGCAAATAAAAGGGAGTGTTTAAGCCGCTTGCTGGCCGCCAAGGATGTTCAGAATCTCTTCTACATCGTTGGTGCTAGTTAGCTTCTCAATTGCCTCCGGCTCATCGAGCGCGTTTGTAATGGTGGTAATCACCTGGATGTGCTCATCGTTCTTAGCGGCAATGCCGATAACCAGTTTCGCTACATCATCGTCGTCTTCAGTAAATTGGATACCCGATGGGTATTGGCAGATTACAATGCCGGTTTTCTTCACGCGGTCTTTCGCTTCTACCGTACCGTGAGGTACTGCGATAGATTCGCCTAGGTAAGTTGGAACCAACGCTTCACGCTCAAACATCGCGTCTACGTATTCTGGTTCTGCGTAGCCAAGTTCAACCAATTTGTTGCCTGCAAAGCGAATGGCTTCTTCTTTGTTGGCTGCTTTCAAACCTAGGTGAATGTTCTCACGTTGGATTTGGAATACCGATGGTTGTTGTGGCTCAAAGCTGTCGTCGTTCGCCGCCATGACTGACACTTTTACCATCTGGTCGTCATTGGCTGCGGATTGGTTTTGTGCTGCTAGTAGTTTGGTGACTAGCTGGTTGTACATTTCGCTGTCTAGGAAGTTAGTCAATGAAATGTGGTGTGCGTTTGGAGCATGCTTACGTGCACGATCCGTTAAGTCTTTATGAGTAATCACGATATCTGCACTCTCTGGTAAGCTGTTAATGGCAAGGTTGGTTACGTGGGTGTTCAGACCTGCGTCTTGAACCTTTTTGCGTAGCATGCTTGCACCCATTGCGCTTGAACCCATGCCCGCATCGCAAGCGACAATGATGCTTTGTACTGTCGCTAGGTCTACGTCACCTTTGCTTTGGCTGTTTACCACCGCATCGTTTTTAGATGCAGATTTCATGTCTTTCATTTGTGATGTTGCTTTCTCTAGTGCAGCTTCATCACCGTCTTCTTCTGTTGACGTTTGCGTCTTCATTAGTAGTGCCGCTACTGCGAATGACACACCTGTTGCTGCTGCGATAGACGCTAGAACACCTACGATTGAACCTTTCTGAGTCATCAACAAGATAGCGAAGATTGAACCTGGTGATGCTGGAGAAACGATACCTGCGTTAAACATTGTTAGAACGAATACGCCAGTCATACCACCTGCAATAGCTGCTAGGATTAGGCGAGGGTTCATTAGGATGTATGGGAAGTAAATTTCGTGGATACCGCCGAAGAAGTGGATGATTGATGCACCACCGGCAGTTTGACGAGCCGTTCCTTTACCAAACACCATGTAAGCCAGCAAGATACCTAGACCAGGACCTGGGTTCGCTTCGATTAGGAAGAAGATAGATTGACCTGTCTCAGACGCTTGTTGGATACCTAGTGGAGAGAAGATACCGTGGTTGATCGCGTTGTTTAGGAACAGGATCTTCGCAGGTTCAACGAAGATTGAAGTCAGTGGTAACAGGTGAGCAGATACTAGGAAGTTAACGCCAGCTGCTAAGCCACCAGATAGAATTTTTACGAATGGACCGATAAAGATAAAAGCAAGAATCGCACATAGCATGCCGATGATGCCTGCAGAGAAGTTGTTAACCAACATCTCAAAGCCACTTTTTACTTTACCGTCGATGTAGTTATCGAATTTTTTGATCGCCCAGCCGCCCATTGGACCGACCATCATTGCACCCATAAACATTGGGATGTCTGTACCGACAATCACACCCATTGTTGTGATTGCGCCGACTACCGCACCACGATCGCCACCAACTAATTTACCACCGGTGTAACCGATAAGTAGTGGCAGCAAGTAGGTAATCATTGGGCCAACCATAGAGGCTAACGTTTCGTTTGGTAGCCATCCAGTTGGGATAAATAGAGCAGTGATAAAGCCCCACGCGATAAACGCGCCGATGTTTGGCATTACCATGTTTGACAGAAAACGACCAAAATTTTGTATCTTGATCTTGGCATCTGGTGATATCATAACAATTCCCCGTTCGATGTTCTGATGAATCTTGTTGTAGTAAACGGTTCGCCAAAACCGTTTGTTTGATTGCTTAGTACCCAATCAATTTACCACACATTTTCCAATTGGAACTGACAACGGGTTTTTCGTGATCTACGCCCGCATTTCTTAGGCTGAGAAACGGTTTTTAAGTGACCAAGTTCAACTTATTAACTTGTAACTTAATAACAAAAAGCCACTTTCAAATCTGTCAATAAAAATCTTAGTGATCAATTCGATCTTCTGACAAATTTAAAATAAAAATATTTTGTGACTTAGATCACCTTTGATTTCTTTTGAAATTCAAATTAAATACCAGTGACGATCAATGTCACATTTTGTGTTGGTTTGGTCTGGGTATAAAGTGTGATCTGAGTCGTTTTTGGTGTTTTGTGAAAGTTTGCGACGGGATTGGTGTGATCAATGTCATTGCGACTCTTCGATAGAATGTATTTATAAGAGTCTTTTCGGCGTACTTCACGAAGCGTTCTTATCTAATTGATAAAAAAGTAAAAGAGAGTCGCTACACTGCTTTTTATTGACTCACAACTCCCTTCTTACTCACTGTTCTTACTTATGGTTGCTATTAGCATGGTAGGTGAGGTATTCATGAGTTTGTTCGCGCCCCATATACCTTGCCAACGTCTTTTCTTGAACATCGCGCAAGTCCACCGTAATTAACCCATCTAGAGCGTTATTGAATGCAGGGTCGACATTGAAGCACACCAGTTTGCCATTGAGGCTTAAGTACTGACGCAGTAAAACGGGGACACCTTTTCCTTCATCGATTCTGGCAATTACGCGTGATAGTAACTGTAAATCTCCCAGAGCAGTAAGCATGCTGGTGTTCCAGTCACGGTGGTGCTCGGGAAGTGGGTTAGAAGGCGTGACGTACTCTGCGCAATTGTTGTCGTAGTGGTGCAGCGTCATTGATTGGGCAAGCAGTTGGCGTGCAGTATCGCTATAGTCGTTGCTAATGCTTACCGGACCAAATAGGTGAGTGTAATCTGGGTTTTGATGCACGAAGGTTGCGATGCCTTTCCACAGCAGCAGCAGCGCGCTCATGCTCTTTTGATATTGCTGCGCAATCACTGAGCGCCCCATTTCGATGGATTTACCCATTTGGTCGATAAAGCGTTGGTCATAGTTAAACAACGTTCGTGAATACAGACCTGCTACACCCCGCTTTTCAATCAGTTGATCAACCAGACCTAAACGATACGCGCCCACCAAGCATTGGTTTTCTCTGTCCCACACAAACAGATGCAGGTAATCATGATCGAAATGGTCAATGTCTATTGCTAGTCCCGTCCCTTCACCAACCTGTCGAAAATTGAGCTCACGTAGGCGACCAATTTCATGCAGTAGGGAAGGGATATTCTGCGACTCCGTGCAGTAGACATCGAACTCACCACTTGTTAGCAGCTTGGACTCTTTTGGTAAGTTGTTCAGCTCTTCAAGCAATTCGCCTACGGGTAACCCTGCCGCTATTGGAGAGAGCCGTTCTGATGAGGAAGAGGGTTTCACCGATTGGGTTTCACGATTGAGTAAGTATGTGTTGAGCCGCAAGTAGTTCACCACTTGATCATCGTTAAGCGTGTTGAGCTCTTTGAATTTGATCGCTTGGCCAAAAGACAAGTTGATGGTTTGCGCCTGTTTGTTTAGCAGTTCTCGCCCGAGCAGTAGGGTACGCAAAAGAGGATGGATTTTCCCTGCCATATAGAAGCGTTTCGAGTTCTGGCCTCTGATGAATGCTGGAACTGTCGTTGCTTTGTTTTTGCGGATCAGGCTACTTACGCTTCGACTCCACGCTTTGTCTTCCAAGCGTTGCTGTTTGGCATCGACTAACTGGGACACTTCACCGGCAGGAAAGACAAGCAATAAACCACCATTTGCGAGGTGTTTATTGGCCGCTCTCAGGGCTTTCATATTCGATTTGACGGCGTCTTTACCTTCAAACACATCAACACCAATAAAGAGCTGATCTAACTCCGGCACGGTTTTAAGGTATTGATTGGCTAGGATCTGGATATCGTCTCTGACCATCAATAGCAGTTCAGCCAAGATCACGCCTTCCACACAGCCAAGCGGGTGGTTCGCCACAATGACGGTAGCACCTTGTTTAGGAACTGAATCGAGTGAACCATGGGCAATGCGATAGTCGATACCTAAGATATCCAGCGTGAAGCGAAGAAAAGTTTTGGTATCGGCATTAACGGGGCGTTGGGCGTAGAACTTATCAAGTTGGCTTAAACCGGTTGCCCATTCAGCAACGTTTTCACCAATGCCAAACGGCGTTCTACGTGGGAGACGAAAAGGGGTCGAACTATCCATATTTACCTCAGCGTACAAGTTGCTGATTGGATAGTAGAAATTACAGATGACAGTTAAGAGGCAAAAGCATGAGCCTTTGGTGACAAACCAATGAAGCTTTATTGACCAAAGGCATTGAGGCAAGAGTTACCAACGGTTGCGTTAGGTTTTATCCCCAGCAAACATTAAAAAACTCAGCGAGTTCAGCGTTTCACCCAGGCTTTCGAGAGAGCTCAATACCTGCTTGGTTGGCTCGTTGTCTAACAGAATACGCCCATCAAAGCCCTTACCTTCGCAATGTTCCTCAGTACAAGCAATCGCTGACTCGTCTAGAGCTGCGTTTTCGACAATTTGTTCTTCATTCATCTCTTCAGAGGCAATCTCGTCAGCACTCAGACAAGACGCAGAGACGAGTAGGCCACTGAGCAACACCATCAACTTTGTTTTTAACATAGTAATGAAACTCGAAAATAAAACACTGTTCGATTTTATGTTATTGTGATCATCATTTCGAGTGATATGACACAAATTTAGCTTTCGATCGCTATTTTTTTGCCATTAGCGAGTTATCTTATCTACATGACAAATCGTTTTGTTTAATGAAATCAGGAGGATGAATGGAGCGCATTTCTAATAAGGCGTCTATATGGTTAGGGCTATGCTTAATTATAGGTTTGGGTACTCTAGGTTATTTTATCCAGCAGACCGCAGTTAAATACAGAACATATGAGCGAGTTGTTACTGTTAAAGGTCTATCTGAAAGAGAGTACCCAGCCGATACCGTAATTTGGCCAATCCAATTTACGGTAGCGAGTAATGATGTCGGTACCATGTTTGATGAAATTGATAAACAAACTAAGTTGGTTGTTAGCTACTTAACGAGTAAAGGGCTGGATAAAGGAAACATTTCATTTTCTTCTCCAAACGTATTTGACAAGAAAGCGCAACAGTATGGGAGTGAGCAAGAAGCGGAGTTCCGCTACATTGCCTCTCAAACAGTGACGGTGTTTAGCCATGAAGTAGAGCTTGTAAGAGGCGCAATAACTGAGATTGGACAGCTAGGTAAACAAGGGATTTTGCTAAATCAAGACCCATACTCAAATCGCATTGAGTATAGCTTTACTAAGCTGAATGATATCAAGCCAGATATGATTGAAGAAGCGACCAAGAACGCACGTGAAGTGGCAGAGAAGTTTGCCAAAGATTCAGAGAGCTCACTAGGAAAAATCAAACGTGCAACGCAAGGTCAGTTTTCGATCTATGACCGTGATAGCAATACGCCTTATATCAAGAAAGTACGTGTTGTTTCGACCGTTCAGTATTACCTCTCGGATTAGGCCTTTCGCTCCTTTCCTAGTTTTATACACTTACACAAAACCAGCGCTTATGTGCTGGTTTTTATATTTAGTTAATTGCACTTTGACTGATGGGCTCTTGTGGCTTTGTGCAAGCGATTTTTTATAAAACTAAGTTCTTATTTGTTTGTCGATGAAGTTGATAAAAGTCAATTCAGCGAGTGAATTAGAGGCGTAATTTTGAGCGCACTAATTAGCTAGAAGGAATTACTACGATGACATACAAATATTACCTCAGAGAGCTTGTTGGCTTAGCCATTGTTGTTTCTGTGGTGTTTGGAGTGTTGAGTGTTTTACTTGATTTATATGCGTTGATGGCATGGTGCGAACATCAAGACAGTATTGCTCATGTCTTTTTCCACGAATCATTCTACTTTATCGCTTTTCTTATCCCACCTTACTTCTTATGGAAGTTCATCAATCGCCCTGATTTGGTTTCAGCAGCGCAGCAGTACCAAGCGAGTAAGCTTGAGTTAGAGCGCTCATTATAAAAGCGTTGTGGGCAGAAACGAGAAAGGCTCGTAGATTTCTCTACGAGCCTTTCAGAATATGGTGGCCCCTCCCAGACTTGAACTGGGGACCAATCGATTATGAGTCGACTGCTCTAACCACTGAGCTAAGGGGCCTTAATAGGTCAACGATTATAGGGGAAGCGTTGCAAGCTGTCTAGATACTAGGTAGGGCAATTGCGCTTAGTTTTTATTCACTTAGCTTCACGGATAATAAAAAAGGTGACACTCGGTCACCTTTTTTGCTTTTAATCGTTGCGATTACTCGTCTAGGAAGCTGCGCAGCGTTTCTGAGCGGCTTGGGTGACGTAGTTTACGTAGTGCTTTCGCTTCAATCTGACGAATACGTTCACGAGTAACGTCGAACTGTTTACCAACCTCTTCTAGAGTGTGGTCAGTGTTCATATCGATACCAAAACGCATGCGAAGTACTTTTGCTTCACGAGGAGTTAGGCCTGCAAGAACGTCTTTTGTTGCACCTTTCAAGCTGGTCATTGTTGCTGAGTCTACTGGTAGCTCAAGCGTTGTATCCTCGATAAAGTCACCTAGATGCGAATCTTCGTCGTCACCGATTGGTGTCTCCATTGAGATAGGCTCTTTAGCGATCTTCAGTACTTTACGGATCTTATCTTCTGGCATTTGCATACGCTCTGCCAGTTCTTCCGGTAGCGGCTCACGACCCATCTCTTGTAGCATTTGACGAGAGATACGGTTTAGCTTGTTGATCGTTTCGATCATGTGCACCGGGATACGAATTGTACGTGCTTGGTCTGCGATTGAACGAGTGATTGCCTGACGGATCCACCACGTTGCGTAAGTCGAGAACTTATAACCACGACGGTATTCGAACTTATCTACCGCTTTCATCAGACCAATGTTACCTTCTTGGATAAGATCCAAGAACTGTAGACCACGGTTGGTGTATTTCTTAGCGATAGAAATTACTAGACGTAAGTTCGCTTCAACCATCTCTTTCTTAGCACGGCGAGCTTTCGCTTCACCGATAGACATACGACGGCTGATGTCTTTGATGTTTTGTACTGTCAGAGAGGTTTCATTCTCAATCATCTTTAGTTTAGCGATTGAGCGGCGAATCTCTTCTTCGTTACGTTTAATCTTTTCAGCGTATGGCTTGTCAGAAGCTAAAACTTCATCTAGCCATGCATCTGTAGATTCATTACCAGTAAACAGTGCAATAAACGATTTCTTCGGCATTTTGCCGTATTCAACCGTTGACTTCATGATCAAGCGTTCTTGAGTACGAACACGATCCATAGAAGTACGCAGTTCGTTTACTAGGTGATCAAACTGTTTTGGTGTCAGACGGAATTCTTTGAATACGTCTAGCATCAACTCGTTTGCAACGGTCGCTTTCGGGCTTTCGTAGCCGTGTTCGTTGATTGCAAGTTGAAGGTTTTGGTATGTGCTGCGTAGCTGGTTGAATTTCTCAAGCGCTAGCTCAGGGTCGATACCTACATCTTCCTCTGCATCATCATCGCTATCGTCACCATCTTCGTCTTCATCAACGTCTTCATCATCTTCATCTTCTAGCTGAGATTCAGTTAGTTCAGAACCAATGTGCGTTGCTGTCGGAGCTGTCGTATCGTCAGCATCTGGATCGACAAAACCAGAGATTAGGTCAGTAAGACGTAATTCTTCTGCTTGTACTTTATCAAACTGCTCAAGGATGTATGGGATAGTGCCTGGGTATTCAGCAACAGACGATTGAACTTGGTTAATACCTTCTTCAATACGTTTTGCGATGTCGATTTCGCCTTCGCGAGTCAACAGCTCAACCGTACCCATTTCACGCATGTACATGCGCACTGGGTCAGTGGTTCGGCCGATTTCACTCTCTACGCTTGATAGCGCAGCAGCAGCAGCTTCAGCTGCATCTTCATCGGTAATGTTGTTGTCATCGTTCAGAGCTAGGTCATCAGCATCAGGAGCAGTTTCTACTACCTTGATACCCATGTCGTTAATCATCTGAATGATGTCTTCTACCTGTTCTGAATCTACGATTTCAGCAGGTAGGTGGTCATTTACTTCGGCGTAGGTCAGATAGCCTTGTTCCTTGCCTTTAATAACAAGTAATTTTAGCTGTGACTGCGGATTTTGATCCATAGACGGTATCCAACTTCGTAATCTGGTGAAGGAATCAGTATGCGAAATGCAAACCACTTACTATAACAAATTAAATTGTTGCTGACTAATTAAACAGGGTTACGCTTTTAAATCTAGCATAAGTGCTAGCAGCTCCCTTTTCTCTTCGGCTGATAAACCGACACTTCTTGCTTTGGCCTGCAGGTTTTCAATTTGCTTTTCTACGCACTGGGCAATTATTTTGTCCAGTGAGTCTAAAAATATTTCTTCTTGGTTGTCCTCATCAAGTGGGATATCCCAACTCGCGAGACGAGACAGAAGGGTCTCATTTTGGCTATTTCGCCAATGCTCTAATAATTGGCCTGTGTTGATATGGGGATGTGCCTGACATTTATCAAGTACATCAACAAATAAACTTAGGCCTGGTATGGATAAATCTCTCACTGAGGAAAGATCCGGTACCATTTGAGCATAGCTTGGATTCTGAATAAGTAGAGCGATTACCTCACGCATTGGAGTTCGTTTGATCTCTTTGTGCGGCTGAGGTCGAGTTTCGCTTGCTTTCTTACGTGGTTGGCGTAAACGGTTATCAAAACCCGTGCGCTCATCAAGCAATTTTTCGAGTAACTCCTGAAAGTATGGATCAGGAATCTTGTCGATCAAGGCGCTAGCATAGGCACGTAGTGCCGACTTACCTTCATTGTTGCCCAAGTTAATTTGGTGCAATTCAATCAAGTTATCAAATAAGTAGCTTGATAATGGAGTTGCTTGCTCAATTTGTTGCTCGAAGGCCTGTTTGCCATATTTGCGAACATAGCTATCTGGGTCTTCACCATCAGGCAAGAACAAGAACTTCAATGTGTTACCTGTTTTTAGGTATTGAAGTGCGTTCTCTAATGCGCGCCATGCAGCTTCTTTACCTGCGCGGTCACCATCGTAGCAACACACTACGGTATTGGTCTGACGGAACAGCATTTGGATGTGATCGCCAGTTGTTGACGTGCCCAATGAAGCGACAGAGTAATCTACGCCATATTGCGCTAACGCGACAACATCCATATAGCCTTCAACCACTAAAACTCGTGGTGGTTCACGATATGCCTGCAAAACTTCATATAGGCCGTAAAGCTCTTTACCTTTATGAAAAATAGGTGTTTCTGGTGAGTTGAGGTATTTCGGAGTACCATCACCAAGTACACGGCCACCAAAGCCAATCACTCGACCACGGCGGTCACGAATCGGGAACATAACACGACCACGGAAGCGGTCATAGCGGTTACCTTTATCGTTTTCAATCAACATGCCGCCAGTAACCAGCATGTCTTGGTTGTCTTTATTCTGGCCAAAGTTCTTACGGACTAAGTCCCATTCATCCGCTACATAGCCGATGCCAAACTTCTGCACGATTTCGCCAGACAGCCCACGATCTTTTAGATACTCAATGGCGACTTTGCTTGCTGGTTGCTTGAGTTGGTTACGATAGAACTGAGCAATACTACCCATCAAATCGTACAGGCTACGTTTCTCGCTGCTGCTTGCTTGAGGGGCAGAGTTAAATTGACCACCGCCGCCGCTGCGCTGTTCGCGTGGCACATCCAAACCAAGATAAGACGCCAGCTCTTCAATCGCTTCGACAAACTCTAAGCGCTCGAACTCCATGATAAAATCGATGGCATTGCCGTGCACGCCACAGCCAAAACAGTGATAAAACTGCTTTTCTTGGCTTACGCTAAATGATGGGGTCTTTTCGTTGTGAAACGGACAACAAGCACCGTAGTTTTTACCTTTTTTCTTAAGTTTCACGCGTGCGTCGATGATATCGACAATATCGAGTCGAGCTAGGAGGTCATCAATAAAACTGCGAGGGATGTGTCCAGCCATAAAACCTAACAAAAAAAGAAAATCATGATTGGTATGAATGGTTTACAGGGAAAAGCATGAGCACTGCTTTTGTTATTCCATTCTGCCAGATACAAACAAGCCGTGCGTTCCAAAGGATAGCACGGCTTGCTGCAATTGGGTGGGGTATTAAGCCAATTTAGCGCGAACTAGACCGCTTACTTTACCCATATCTGCACGCCCTTGAATTTGCGGTTTCAGAACGCCCATTACTTTGCCCATGTCTTGCATGCCAGCTGCACCAGATTCAGCAATTGCATTCTCGATAAGAGTAGCAACTTCTTCGTCTGTCAGTGGTTGAGGCATAAAGTCCTCAAGAACCGTAATTTCAGCTTGTTCCGCATCAGCTAGATCTTGACGACCCGCTGCTTCAAATTGCGTTACAGAGTCGCGACGTTGTTTAACCATCTTAGTCAATACAGCAAGAATGTCGTCGTCGCCCAGAGTGATCTGTTCGTCAACTTCACGTTGCTTAATTGCTGATAGAGCTAAACGAATAGTACCAAGGCGCAATTTGTCCTTGGCTTTCATCGCTAATTTTTGCTCTTCTTTGAGTTTATCAATCAGAGCCATAACTAAATTCCTTTCCGGAGCTCAGTTATTAGTACAGGCGAACGCGACGAGCGTTTTCGCGAGCAAGCTTCTTAGCGTGACGCTTTTGAGCTGCTGCTTTAGCGCGTTTGCGAACTGTAGTTGGTTTTTCGTAGTGCTCACGACGACGCACTTCAGAAAGGATACCTGCTTTTTCGCAAGAGCGCTTGAAACGACGTAGAGCAACGTCGAACGGTTCGTTTTCACGTACTTTAACTACTGGCATATGCCTTTCACCTCAGGGGTTATTCGTTAACGCTGGAATTTAATGAACCAAATCACAATTGTTTGGTCAGTTACCAGCTTGATCAAAAATGGTGCGGAATTTTAATCCGATCAACACAGCTTTGTAAAGCCTTTTATCGCTTATTGTCTGTACAAAATTTGTTTGAAGCATCAAGGCAGGGTAATATGACGCCCAAATTTCCTCTATATAGAAAGCATACTGAGATAACCATGCGCATTATTGGTATTGAAACCTCTTGTGACGAGACTGGCATCGCGATTTATGATGATGAAAAAGGTCTTTTATCACACAAGCTTTACAGCCAAGTAAAACTTCACGCAGATTATGGCGGCGTGGTGCCTGAGTTGGCTTCACGTGACCATGTTAAGAAAACCATCCCTCTTATCAAAGAGGCGCTGAAAGAAGCAAATTTGACTTCTAAAGACATCGACGGTGTAGCATACACAGCAGGCCCTGGTTTGGTGGGCGCACTGCTTGTTGGTGCAACTATTGGTCGCAGTATTGCTTACGCTTGGGGTGTGCCAGCGGTGCCAGTTCACCATATGGAAGGTCACCTATTAGCGCCTATGTTAGAAGATAATCCACCACCGTTCCCATTTGTGGCGGTATTGGTATCGGGCGGCCACTCAATGATGGTGGAAGTGAAAGGCATCGGAGAGTACAAAATCCTAGGTGAGTCTATTGATGACGCTGCGGGTGAAGCATTCGATAAGACCGCGAAACTAATGGGCTTGGATTACCCTGGTGGCCCACTATTATCTAAGCTGGCAGAAAAAGGCACGCCGGGTCGCTTTAAATTCCCACGTCCTATGACCAACGTACCTGGCTTGGACATGAGTTTCTCTGGTTTGAAAACTTTTACTGCGAATACCATAGCTGCAAATGGTGATGATGAACAAACGCGTGCAGATATTGCTTTAGCATTTGAAGAAGCGGTATGCGCTACTCTAGCAATCAAATGTAAACGTGCATTAGAGCAAACAGGCATGAAGCGCATTGTTATTGCCGGTGGTGTAAGTGCTAACCGTCGTTTACGTGCAGAGCTAGAAAAACTCGCGAAGAAAGTAGGCGGTGAGGTTTACTACCCTCGTACTGAGTTTTGTACCGACAACGGTGCGATGATTGCTTATGCAGGTATGCAGCGCCTTAAAAATGGCGAAGTATCAGATATGGCAGTAGAAGCGCGTCCACGTTGGCCAATTGATCAGTTAACACCAATCGCTTAATCAAACTTTTGAGTAAAGGTTTGAAATAGATATAAGCCAATAAAGGTCTCTGCTTATCAGAGGCCTTTATTTTTAGCTATTTTGCTGAAAAATATCATGAAGGGCATCGACTGATGGGAGCAGTTCTGCTTCTTTTCAGTGATAGGATAGTGCGCAAGAATAATAAATGGACATAACAATGAACAAGTTTGAAATTGAAGGCCAGCAACTTGCTTACCTCGATAAGGGGGAAGGCCCAGTTTTGCTATTTGGTCACAGCTACCTTTGGGATTGCCAAATGTGGGCACCACAAATTGAAGTGTTGAGCCAATCTTACCGCTGTATTGTGCCAGACCTTTGGGCACACGGTGAGTCGGATGCTGCACCCGCTTCAACACGATCTTTGGTGGATTACGCTCAACATATGCTGGCGTTGATGGATCATTTAGAGATCGAGCAGTTTTCTATTGTGGGCTTATCTGTGGGCGGTATGTGGGGGGCTGAACTTACTGCTCAAGCACCGCAGCGCGTGAAATCATTGGTTTTGATGGATACATTCATTGGTCTAGAGCCAGAAGTGACGCACAAAAAGTACTTTGCAATGCTAGATACTATTAGCCAAGTTCAAGCCGTGCCAGCTCCGATTGTTGAAGCCGTAACACCGCTGTTCTTTGCCAACAATGCCGAGCAAGTGAATCCGGAGTTGGTGGCTTCATTCAAACAAAGCTTAGCAGCATTGCAAGGTGAGCGCGCAGTCGAAGTGGCTCGTGTTGGGCGTATGGTGTTTGGCCGTCGTGATGTGATTGAAGATTCTGAAATGTTCGCATTGCCAACTTTGATTGCGGTTGGTCGTGAGGATAAGCCACGTCCGGTCTTTGAATCTTACTTAATGAATGATTGCATTACGGGCAGTGAGTTAGTGGAGATTCCCGAAGCGGGGCATATTAGTTCTCTGGAGCAGCCAGCTTTTGTGAACCAAATGCTATTGAGCTTTTTAAACAAAGTACACGCATAGTTCAGCTATCAGCGGCTCAAGACGAAAAACTCGGCATTAGGCCGAGTTTTTTTCTGCTAATTTTTTCTCACCGATTTTAGGTTCTTCTCCTGACAAGAGGCGACGAATGTTCTGATGGTGCTTAAGTACGATTAAGCAACAGAGCATAGCTACGGGGAGAGTATATTGCGGTTTAAACATCCAAGCATAGAAGGGGGTTACCAATACCGTGACGAGAGCCGCCAGAGAAGAATAACGAAACAGAATGGCTACTGAGAGCCAAGTCAGCATCACGAGTCCTGTTAGATCTAAACCTATCGGGGCTATCGCACCAAGTGCTGTTGCGACGCCTTTTCCACCTTTAAAATGGAAGAAGATCGGATACATGTGACCAAGACACGCTGCAATAGCGACTACGCCAAGAATGATAGGATCGATACCAAGAAAGTAACCACTCCAGACGGGGATGGTACCTTTTAGCATGTCACATAATAAAACTGCTGCTGCTGCTCCTTTACCTCCAATCCTTAATACATTGGTGGCTCCGGGGTTGTTTGACCCTACATCCCTTGGGTCTGGCAATTTAAGCAGACGACAAATCAGCACCGCACTAGAGATTGACCCCAGTAAATAGGCTGCCATCGTCATTATCAGTGCCAGTGCGTCCATAGAAGTCCTTGATGGATTGGAATTTAATGCTCATATCCCCGGTTGTTGGTATCATACCGCGAATTTACATATTGCAAAAATACTCTCTGCGATTGAACTTGCATTGTGTCATGTTCTGTATATAAAGAATTCTCGCAGATAGCTAATTTTACGATCAAAACCCTTCAGTCGGGTATCCGACCTCTGCAATAAAGGACAGAAGATGGCTCTGGATAAAGTATTTATTGAACAGTTAGAAGTAATCACCACTATCGGTGTATACGATTGGGAGCAGCAGATTAAGCAAAAGTTGGTTCTCGATATCGAAATGGCACACGACAACAAACCGGCGGGCAAAAGTGATGATGTTCAAGATGCGTTAGATTACTCTCAAGTGAGTGAAGCGGTATTGAATCACATCGAAAATGGTCGCTTTTTGTTAGTTGAGCGTGTTGCAGAAGAGGTCGCAGAGCTAATTATGCAACGCTTCTCCGTGCCTTGGGTAAAAATTCGTTTGGCAAAACCAGGCGCAGTTCCTCAAGCTCGTGCTGTTGGTGTGGTCATTGAGCGAGGCGCCGCATGATAAAAACGTATATCGGCGTGGGCTCCAATATAGATAGAGAGCATCATGCGCATGTTGCTTATCAAGAACTGCAAAAGTTAGGATTCGATCTTTGTGTGTCGCCGATATATGAATGCGAGCCAATCGGCTTTAGCAGTCAAAATTTCTACAACTTTGTAATTAGTTTTGTTACGGAGTTGTCACTCGAAGAGTTGAGTGTTCGTTTACGCGAGATTGAATTTAAGTGGGGACGTGAGGAAAATGCGCAGAAATATCAGGATCGAACCTTAGATCTCGATATAGTCCTATTCGGTGAGAGCATATCGCAGCAAAAGCCCGAGCTGCCGCGCAGTGACATCTACAAATATCCTTTTGTCACGAAGCCCTTATATGATCTCGAACCAAATTTAGTGATCCCCGGCGATGGACGAACAATCGCAGATATTTGGCAGACCATGAAGTCAGTATCTTCGCTTAAACCCGTTTCTTTTTCGCTTTAATTTTTGAGTTGTTTACATGAGTTACTTTGAAGCCTTTATTTTGGCTCTGATTCAGGGGCTGACAGAGTTTTTGCCAATTTCCAGCTCTGCTCACTTGATCCTGCCATCAGCCATTCTTGGTTGGGAAGACCAAGGCTTGGCATTTGATGTTGCCGTTCACGTTGGTACGTTGATGGCGGTGGTGATCTATTTCCGACAAGAAGTGATCACGCTTTTCCAAGCGCTATTTGCCTCGATCTTTAAAGGCGATCGCAGTAAAGAAGCAAAACTAGCATGGATGATCGTGATTGCGACGATCCCGGCGTGTGTGTTCGGTTTGCTGATGAAAGACATCATTGAGGTTTACCTTCGCAGTGCTTACGTTATTGCGACCACTACGATTATTTTCGGCCTGCTACTTTGGTGGGTGGATAAGAATGCCAAGTTGGTTGCCGATGAGTACCAAACAGGCTGGAGGAAAGCTCTATTTATTGGTATCTCACAAGCGCTGGCAATGATCCCTGGTACGTCACGCTCTGGTGCAACAATTACGGCAGCACTTTACTTAGGCTTCACCCGTGAAGCTGCGGCGCGTTTCTCATTCCTAATGTCTATTCCAATCATCACTTTGGCTGGTGGTTATCTAGGCATGAAGTTGGTGACCAGTGGTGAACCAGTACACATCGGTTTCTTGCTGACAGGTATCGTGACTTCATTTATCAGTGCCTACATCTGTATCCACTTCTTCTTGAAGATGATTTCACGTATGGGCATGACTCCATTTGTGATTTACCGTTTGATTCTAGGTTTCGGTCTGTTTGCGTTTCTGCTAACGGCTTAAATCCAATCCAAATGAAAACGCCCGCTTTCTATAGCGGGCGTTTTTGTTTGTTCGTTATGTACCTATTGGTCTATTTTCCTAGCGTGACCCTGACCGCTTCAATGCGACGTTTCTCTTGTTCATCGCGAATCGCTGGGCCTTTGAAGCCATCTTTGATAATCACTTGTACATCGACCGCTGCTGCGGCTTGGTAAGCTTGCATAAACAGCTGTGCTTGTGGGTAAGGTTGGTTTTCTAACCCTTTACGGCCAGCGTGGTCGGCTTGGCAGCAAATCAAGATATCTTGTAAGCGTTCGGGCTTACGCCATACATCAAATTTGTTAAGGATCTTAATGATGGTTTGTGGTTTGAGTTCACCAGCACGATGGATATTCGAGTGCTGCTCACACACCATTAGCGCTAAGTCGCGGAACTCATTCGGTACGCGTACACGATCACATAACTTTTTAATCAGCTTCAAGCCAGTGTGACAATGCATTTTATGGCTTGGCCACTCATTCTCTGGCGTCACACCTTTACCCAGGTCATGTACTTGCGCTGCAAATCTGACTGGCAGCGAGTTACTGAGCTTTGCAGCCTGTTCTGCCACCATTAAGGTATGGATTCCAGTGTCGATTTCTGGATGCCATTTTTCAGGTTGAGGTACACCAAAAAGTGCATCAATTTCAGGCAATACGACTGCTAATGCACCGCACTCTTTAAGTACAGATAAGAATACATCTGGACGTGATGTAGAAAGCGACTTGTACCATTCTTGCCAAACACGTTCTGGTGTCAGCGTGCTCAGCTCACCAGATTCCGCCATTTCGCGCATAAGCTGCATGGTTTCATCTGCTACACTGAAATTTAAGTGCGCTAACTTAGCTGCAAAACGGGCTACGCGGAGGACGCGAAGAGGATCTTCGCTAAATGCGTTAGAGACGTGCCGTAACAGTTTAGCCTGTAGATCTTGCTGGCCTCCGTAGGGATCGTAAAGTTTGCCGTTATCATCCATTGCCATGGCATTAATTGTGAGGTCTCGACGGATCAGATCATCTTCTAAGGTAACACTTTGATCAAAGAAACACTCAAAGCCGGTATAGCCAGAGCCTGACTTTCTCTCAGTTCGCGCAAGGGCGTGCTCTTCTTTACTTTTGGGGTGCAAGAACACAGGAAAGTCTTTACCTACTGCTGTATAACCTTGGCTGAGCATGATTTCTGGCGTTGCTCCAACCACAACCCAGTCTTTGTCATAGCTATCAATGCCAAGTAAATGATCTCGAACCGCACCGCCAACTAAATAAACTTGCACGCATTACCTCTTAATTTATTGATATGACGTTGGACATTGTAGCAAGCAATGGTAATTTGCATTACTCCTAAAAGAACTAAAACGAAGATGTCGAGTCTCTTTTAGGTCTATGAAGGAATTTCCCGATTCAATTACGGGAGGGTTTTAGCTGGAGATCCTATGTATAAGGACTTTTTCGGGTTTGTTGAACTGCCATTTTCTATTGTTCCAAACTCGCGTTATCTGTATTTGAGTCAACGTCACAAAGAGGCAATTACGCATCTTCAGGCGGGGTTAGGAGATGGTGGTGGTTTTGCCATGCTAACCGGTGAGGTAGGAACAGGTAAAACCACGGTTGCAAAAGCCATGCTCGCCAACCTGAATGAGGACACTAAAGCAGGGTTAATCCTTAACCCGACGTTCTCAAGTCGAGACTTACTAGAGGCTATTTGTGACGAATTCAACGTTGCCTATCCGCAAGAAGCGACGCTTAAGCAGCTCAATCAAGCTATCTATGAATATTTGAAGCACAACCATAAATCTGGTTGGCAAACGCTACTAGTGATTGATGAAGCACAGCATTTAGCAGCAGATGTGCTTGAACAATTGCGTCTGTTGACCAACCTAGAAACGGATACTCGAAAACTACTTAAAGTACTTTTGGTCGGTCAGCCAGAGTTGCAACGCTTATTACAAACGACACAGCTACGTCAGCTTGCGCAGCGTATTACAGGTCGTTATCACTTGCTACCACTGGATGAAAAGGAAACCGCAGACTACATCACGTTCCGACTGCATACTGCTGGTGGTGATAAACAGTTGTTTGATCGCAGTTCGACCAAGTTGATTGCAAAATACAGTCACGGTATTCCGCGTCTGATAAACCTGATTTGTGATAAGTCCCTGAACATCAGTTACCACAAAGGTAGCGTGGTCGTGGATAAACAAACGGTGCATCAAGCTTGTGAAGAGGTGATGCAGTTCCAAGCAGAGATTTATCAGCAAGATAAACCGATTCGCCGCAGTTTTGAATGGCCTGCGTGGGGCTCTGTCGCCATCGGTGTATGTGCTGCAATTGGTATTGGTTGGGTAGTGACGCAAAACGTGCCTCTGAAGCCGAGCCTGAATCCTGTGGTTGCTGAAGTCGCACAGACCACCCCTCACGCCGCCGCGCCTGTCGTTTATGAGCAATTGACCAATGATCAGCGCGATACGTTGCTAGAGCAGACACAGTCGAACCTTGCGGTGAATGAGCTTTATAAGCTTTGGGGTTATCGTGCTTCAGTGCGTGATAACTTATGCTTATCTGAGCCTCAATCGACCATGCGTTGTGAACGTAAAATGGCGACATGGCCATTGCTGGTACAACAAAACCATCCGGTTATTTTGGAGTTGAACTACCAAGGCCAAGTTGGCTATGTGATTCTTTATGCGATTGGTGATGACAAAGTTGAAGTGCTTAATGGCACTCAACGCCTTCGTTTGCCAGTTTCATGGCTCAAGCCATTGTGGCAGGGCAATATCATCGAGCTATGGCAAGCTCCGCTGAAAGATACGCTGCGCATGGATATGCAAGGACCTGCGATTGAAGTACTAGACCAGCTTTTAGCTGAGGCTGTAAGTGAACAGCCTTTAGGCACTGATATCTTTAATAGCCAGCTCAAAGAGCGGGTTGAATTGTTCCAACGCTGGCAAGGGATTGGCGTTGATGGTATTGCGGGTCAACGTACATTGGATCGCTTACAACAGAGTGTGCAGTCCAATGCTCCGGTGTTAGAACTTATCAATAAGGAGGGAGCATAATGTCAGTAATGAAGCATGTCGGACTCTTCTTATTACCTGTTAGCCTTACTGCCGTTGGTGCTGCTTGGTATTTAGATTTGTTTTCGCAACCACCTGCGGTATCTGATGCGGTAGAGACTCGAGACCCGCAGACTATAGCGGATGTAACTCAAGCGAGTCCAAGATTTGAAAGTCTGAGTTACCCCCAAGAACAGCAACTAGCGCAATTGCCTCGCGAATGGCCAACGGCAGAGTGGCCACAGAGCATTGGTACATTTGTTGAAGAGGGGCTCGCTGATAATGATGTGGTACAAGGTGAGAGTGAGTTATTAGCTTCGTCTATGCGTACGGAACAAACGAGCCCAACCATTCAGAGTCAAGATGATCTTGGACTATCACTTGATGATTTGGATTTGTCCTCACTATCTCCGGATTTGGCAATGAAAGTCGAAAACGCCCTGACGAATAATCAGCAGCAAGCAATCACACAAGATGTTGCGGTTAATGACTTAGAGCGAGATGCTCAACAATGGCGTGGACGTCTTCCTGCCCTAAATCTTCAAACTCACATGTATTCCAGTGATACTCAGCGACGCTGGGTGAAGATCAATAATGTCGAGTACCACCAAGGTGATGTTGTTGATGGGCAAGTCACGCTAAAAGAAATTCAACCTCAAGCCGTCATTGTTGAGTTCCAAGGTGAACAAATTCGTATTCCGGCTCTGTATGAGTGGCAAGGTTAGTTTGGTAACTTAAAACGAAAAAAGCCAGTCTAGTCGACTGGCTTTTATTTTATCTAAGTAGGATGTTCTATGCCCAACCTGCTGGCGATTTCTTTCTACGTGGCATCACGTGAGGCAGAATCAAACCAAACAGAAGGCCAATACCAGCTACACCACCACCGTAAGTGAAATACTTAAGCAGCATGTCATCTTTCTGTGTATCTAGTTTTGCACGAAGTTCGCGGTTTTCAGTTTGTGCCGACGTTAGTTGGTCACTGATCTCTGAGTATTTTTTTTCTAGATCAGAGATCTGTTGGTTGCGCGTTTCTAGTGACGTGACTAGACCTGCTTTTTCAGTATCTGAATTCTGACGTGCGTTTGCTAGTTGTTCTTTTACTTCTTTCAACTCTTTTTCAACACGAGGTAGGCGGATAGCCATGCTCTCTTGGTTGGTCACGAACTTGCTTTGCACCCAACCAGTACGGCCGCGTGAGTCACGAACCTGAGTGTAACCCGTGTCTTTATTTGTTTGAAGAAGTTGTACTTTAGAACCTGCGTTAACACTACCCATAATGCGGTAGGTGTTGTTTGGACCAGAGTGCATAAAAGTGAATAGGTCATCAGAAATATAACGGTCTGCCGCTAGTGCCGCTGGCGCTGCTAGCAAAGTAAACAAAACCGTGATGATTAGTTTTTTCACAGTAAATCCCTTAACGATTTTCTTGGATACAGCTTTGGCACCGAATTATTGGAGCCGGAAATAGACGAATATTATGCAGTTTCAAACGTTGGTGCAACAAAGAAGGGAGGCAAAGCCTCCCTTTCTGTGCGTTTGAGTCAATAATGACAATACGCTAACAATCTATAGACTCGTGATTCTTACGAGAATGCCGCTTGCAAACCGTAGAAGAATACCACTGCCAATAGTGCGCCTGCTGGTAGTGTAACAATCCATGATGCCACGATGTTACGAACCACGCCTAGGTTAAGTGCTGCGATACCGCGAGCGAAACCAACACCCAGAACCGCACCAACCAGTGTTTGTGTGGTAGAGATAGGTAGGCCAGTACCTGACGCTAGAACTACTGTACATGCTGTTGCTAACTGAGCAGCAAAGCCACGGCTTGGTGTTAGTTCAGTGATACCTGTACCAACCGTCGCCATTACTTTGTGACCTAGTGTTGCAAGACCAACCACGATACCGAAACCACCTAGAGGAAGAATCCACCATGCGATTGTGCTTTTCGCTGTTACTTCACCCATGTGTTCAACAGTTGAAACAACCGCTGATAGTGGGCCGATCGCGTTCGCTACGTCGTTAGAGCCGTGAGCGAATGCCATCGCACACGCTGTGATAACCATTAGTACGCTGAAGATGCCTTCAACGCCAGCAAAGCTGCGGTCTTCTTCACGGTTTGCGAATTTCTTCTGAATGTAGATGTAGCCACCTACCATTACTAGTGCAGAAACCGCTGCAGCCCACATCCATGCTTCACCATTGCTTAGGTGTAGACCTACGTGCTTCAGACCTTTCTTGATAGTTACTAGTGCAATCACCATGGTAGTGATGAACATGTAAACTGGAACGAAACGTTTTGCGTTGAATAGTGGGTTCTCAGTATCAAAGATCAGACGCTGTGCGCTGACAAAGATAACGTAAGCAAAGAAGCCTGAGATAACCGGAGTAATGATCCAGCTACCGACAATCCCTTGAACACTGCCCCAGTCAACCGCTTCTGTACCTACAGACACACACGCAAAACCGATGATTGCACCGATGATTGAGTGAGTCGTTGATACAGGCCAGCCCATGTAAGAAGCAAGTAGAAGCCAAGTACCAGCCGCAAGAAGCGCTGACATCATGCCGTAGACAAGAATATCAGGTTGGCTAGCAAATAGAGATGTTTCGATAACACCTTTACGGATAGTGTCGGTTACTTCACCGCCTGCAAGGTATGCACCCGCAAATTCAAAGATCATCGCAATGATGATGGCTTGTTTTACGGTTAGCGCTTTTGAACCTACAGATGTACCCATAGCATTAGCAACGTCGTTCGCGCCAATACCAATCGCCATCATGAAACCAAAAATCGCTGCAACAATAATCAGGACAGTGCCGTAGTTCGCAAGGATATCCATCGTAATACCTAGTTGTTTTATAACAAGCGGAACAAAATTTTACGCGCGTCAGACCAGAAGACGATGAATATTGTCATCGTCCACCTGACTCGCGTTAATAATGCTCTTCGTTATGTCGTTAACTTATGTTTTAAGATCGAGATAGCATGACTTCCAAACGAGCACCTACGCGCTGCGCTTGGTCGGCAATACCACCTACCCATTCAAGAATCTTGTACAAGAACATGACATCGATAGGATTCATGCTAGATTCAATCGTCATTAGCTGTTGACGAAGTTCAATCTGCATTGCATCGGTATCATCTTCAATAACGTCCAACTGATGAATCATTTCAGCAACGAGCGTTACTTCGCGGCCTTTGAAGCCGGTCTCTAGGAGTTCATCAAGTTCGTTGATTACTTTTTGCGCTTGATCAGCCGCATCAAGACAACGTTGAACGTATGCGAGGAAGTTTGGTTGGAGAACCTCAGGAATGACAAGTTGACGACCATATACACGGCCAGCAATGTCTTTTGCCAAGTTCGCAAGTTTGTCTTGTTGAGTCAGAAGCTCAAGCATGTCAGTACGATCGACTGGCATGAACAAACCGCGAGGCAGTTTTAGACGGATTTCACGTTTCAGCACGTCCGCTTCTTTCTCTAGATGAGAAATTTGAGAACGGATCTCAGATGCTTTTTCCCAGTCACCCTTTGAAGAGACTTCAAAGAACTTAACTAGGTGTGAACAACATTCGTTGACACACACAACGTGGCGCTGCAAAGGCTTAATTGGGGACTTTGCAAATAACCCCATAATTGTATTTACTGGCATGGTCATTCAACCTAATAGCTATAACCTTAAAAAAACATACACCATTTCTTGGCGAAATGTTGAACGATGGCTATAAAGGCGCGCATGTTAACGCATTAAATCGCTCATTAAAACTGTTTTAGATCATCATTCGGGTGATATTTCTTTCTTGCCGTGTGAGAAATTAGGCAATATCCTGTTTCTATCTGCTTTGAAAGGTATAGCTATGGAAACCGAGATAGAACTGAAGTTTTTTGTTTCTCCTGAATTTTCAGAAACTTTAAGAACTAAAATTTCCGAAACAAAAGTACTTCAGCACAGTAGTCGTGACTTGGGTAACACCTATTTTGATACCGCTGACAAATGGCTAAGAAAGCACGACATTGGTTTAAGAATTCGCCGTTTTGATGATGTTTTTGTCCAGACTGTAAAAACAGCAGGACGCGTTGTAGCGGGCCTTCACCAAAGACCAGAATACAATGCTGAGCACACCAGTAATGAGCCAGACCTCACGCTTCATCCTTCTGACATTTGGCCAGCAGGTAAAGATGTCACAACACTGCAAGCGGAATTGACGCCTCTATTCTCTACTAACTTCACACGTGAACAATGGCTGATTGGCATGCCTGATGGCAGCCAAATCGAAGTTGCCTTCGACCAAGGAGCTGTGATTGCTCAAGGTACGGACGGAGAAGAGAAGCAAGACCCTATCTGTGAAGTTGAGCTTGAGCTGAAATCTGGCCAGACAGACGCACTATTTACCCTTGCTCGCAGCTTGTGCGAAGCGGGTGGTATGCGCCTTGGTAATCTAAGCAAAGCTGCGAAGGGTTACCGATTAGCGAGTGGCTATGCGGGTGATGAAGTAAAACCGCTAGCACTGGTCGACAGCAGTAAAAACGACACCGTGGAATACTGCCTGATTAACTCGTTAGAGCATGCACTATCGCATTGGCATTATCACGAACAAATCTTTACAGAACGTGATTGTGTGGAATCTCTGCGAGAAATCGTCAATGCGATTCGCTTTATCCGCCAAACCTTCACTATTTTTGGCAGCATGGTACCGCGCCGAGCAAGTGCAATTCTGCGCCAAGAAATGAAGTGGTTAGAAGAAGAGCTTGAGTGGCTAGATGAACACGCACACTTAGAAGAGCTGCTAGATGATAAAGGCAACGTGCTGCGTAAGCTGGACGCGCGTAAGTTCCTTGTATCCGAGCTGACTCAACAGTTGGGTGAGTTACCAAGCCGTGAAGAAGTGTTAGAGCTACTGAGCTCGGCACGTTACACCGGTTTGCTATTGGATTTGAGCCGTTGGATCTTAACGCGTGGCTGGCAGCCATTCTTAGATGATAAAGCGCGTGAGAAGATGTCGAGTAATATCCAACCTTTCTCAGTGAAGCAACTGGATCGTACATGGGCGGAGTTGATGGAAGCGTTCCCTGCGGAGCGTGAGCTATCCGCTCAAGAGTATGTGGATCAGCGCTACCGTTTACTGCGTAACTTGTACACAGGTATTGGATTTGCGAGCTTATATGATGCAGAAGAGCGCAATACCTTCCGTCTTCCTTGGGCTGACTTGGTTCATGGCATTGATGATTTGCTAATGCTGAATCATCTACTGCCTTTAGTCGGTATGTTAGAAGGGGAAGAGCAAGAACAATTAGAACGTTGGTTGCATCGCCAAGAGCGTTCAATCTTACATGCAATGGATCAGACTCGCGCTATCGGTGTTGAAGTCGAGCCATACTGGCAAGAATAGCAACGAAAATAGGACCGCAAGGTCCTATTTTTTTTCCTGTTGTTTCTGATCATGCAGTTCATCTTCTATAGATTGCAGTCGATTTAAGATCTGTTCCTGTCTATCTAATACCTGTTCTAACAGCTTTTCTTTATTTTTCGAACGATGGTCTTGCTGTCTGGTTGGCGCGGTAAGAATCGACGTAATCAAACCAGAAATCATACCGAAAATGCCGACACCACAAATGATGATCAGCACAGCAAGCAATTTTCCACCTGTTGTAACGGGATAATGATCGCCATAACCGACGGTTGAGATGGTAACAAATGCCCACCATAAAGCGTCTGTGCCTGTCTGGATGTTGGCGTCTGGATTTTTACCTTCAATAAACAGCATGGCGCTAGAACCAAGGGTTATCAGAACCACCATCAATAATAAAATCGAGGCTAAAGTGGTCTCTCTGCGGTTATTCTTGAGCTGATAAAGAATGAATTTTGATGATCTAAGTACCAAAATTACGCGCAAAATATGAAACAGCCTAGCAAAGCGAAGAGGCTCAATCATTGGGATGCTTGCCACAAAATCGATCCAGTGGTCTTTGAAATATGACCAACGATCTGTGGCTCGGATCAAATCTATGGTGAGCTGTAATAGAAAAATACTACAGATTATAAAATCGAGACCGATAAGAACTTGACGGGTTTCATGTGTAATCGGCAAAAATAGTAAGCCTGAGATCACAAATAGCGCCATAAATGACAGGATCAGTGACAGCAGGCTCATCGGTTTAGTGCTGTCTTTGGTATTATTGCTTTTCATACGAAGCTCGAAATAAATAGCACAACTGTGACTATAAGTTGGCGAAATATAAAGACTATATAAGACTCGGTGGAGAACTGACAATGGAAAAGCTGGCATTCAAGCCATGGGAAAGGGTAATTTCCGATATTAAGCTCGTTCCGAAAATGGTCATGCTGATGGTATTTAGTACCGTCTTAATCGTGGCGAAACAACTTTGGGATGCGAGTACCTTCTACGATTCACTACTCGCGGCAACACAGAATGAACAAGTTGCCCAACAACATTATGAAGCTTACTTAACACAAGTTGCATGGCAAACTGCATTACTCATTGCGGTATTTGTTGTACTACTTCTAGCAGCAGCACGCGTGATGTTGCGTCAGACGCAGTATTTGAATGATGCGATTAAACTCATGGCTAGCAAAGATCTTTCCGTACCTTTCGGAATGGACTGTAAAGATGAATATGGTGACGTTGCGCGTGAACTGGAGAAAACTCGTCGCCAACTACACGACGTCATTCAAATGCAGATTAATGCATCCGATGAGCTTGCAACGCTCACTGAAGTGATGACTTTGAGCATGTCCGAAACGAAAGAGTCGGCACAAGAAGAGTTTAACGAAATAGACCAACTTGCCACGGCAATGAGTGAGATGTCTTCGACGGTCCAAACCGTTGCAGATCACGCTCAAACGGCTTCTTCCCTCACGGAACAAGCATCAACGCAAGCGGTAACAGGCCAGCAGTTCCTACAAAACACTATGTCCAAGATGAGCGAACTGTCTTCAGACATTGCTTCTTCGGCAAGTGCGGTAAATCAAGTCGAAGAACGTGTGGATGCGATCGGCAGTGTCGTGGGCACTATTCAAGGCATTTCAGAGCAAACTAACTTACTAGCACTGAATGCTGCGATTGAAGCGGCACGTGCTGGTGAAGCGGGTCGAGGCTTTGCGGTCGTTGCGGATGAGGTTCGTAACCTTGCACAGCGTACCCAACAAGCGACGGTAGAAATTCAAGAGATGATCACTCAGCTTCAAGCGAGCGCTACTTCAGCGGTTGAGCTGATGGAGAAGAGTGTGGTTGAAGCCGCTGAAGGTGTTGAACTGGTATCGAACGCTGGCTCTGAGCTAGATGGTATCGTCGGCCAAGTCACGCAAATCAACGATATGAATTTCCAGATTGCGACTGCGTCGGGTCAGCAAAGCAGCGTGGCAGAAGAAATGAGCCAGAACCTAACCAACGTTCGTGAGCTTGTAGAAGCTTCCGTCGTGGTGGTTACAGAGCTTCTTGAAACTTCTGAAATGATGCAAGGCAATGCCGAAGAGTTAGACAAGAAGATTAAATCTTTCCAGGTCTAAAGGCTGACAAGCTTTGATAAAACGCCCACAAACCTTTTGTGGGCGTTTTTATTTGTGCCAACTCTGGTATAAAAGGGTGATACCACAGTGCTTTTCACACAAGGAAGAAAAATGCAGCTGCCTTCGTCACTGATTTCTGTCGCCGATGCTGCGGTTCAAAATGCCGAGCAAGCGGGATATTTTCAACAATGGCCAACCGAGATTGCAGAGCAATTTCGTTTTGTATCAGGCCTTAGCAAGTTTGTTACCGAAGCGATTCACCGTGATGAGAAACTTGCACAAGACTTGCCAACCATGCTGGCAGAAAGCAGTCGACAACAAGCGTATCGTGCACGCCTCGCGGATCTTTTAGCTGAATGCCAAGATGAAATGGCTGGCCATCGTGTGCTGCGTCAGTTCCGTAATCGCGAAATGGTCTACATTGCGTGGAAAGACTTTACTCATAGTTGGACACTAGAAGAGTCACTTGGTCATTTGTCTCAATTGGCCGAAGCGATGATCTTCGAAACTTACCAATGGCAATACAAGATTTGCTGTAACGAATGGGGCACGCCAACCAATGCTGAAGGTGAAGCGCAACCTATGCTGATCATCGGCATGGGTAAACTTGGCGGTGGCGAGCTGAATTTCTCTTCCGATATCGATCTGATTTTCACTTATCCAGAAAACGGTGAGACGCAAGGCGCGCGCCGCAGTATTGCCAATGCGCAGTTCTTTACCCGTTTAGGTCAACGCATCATTAAAGCGCTCGATCAACAAACCTTTGATGGCTTTTGTTACCGCGTGGACATGCGTTTGCGACCGTTTGGTGAAAGTGGCCCGTTGGTAATGAGTTATGCGGCTTTAGAGGATTACTATCAAGAACAAGGGCGAGATTGGGAACGTTACGCGATGATTAAAGCGCGCGTGATGGGCAGCGAAATGTATCCGCAATATCAAGAGTTGCGCCAGATGCTGCGTCCGTTTGTTTTCCGCCGTTATATCGATTTCAGTGCGATCCAATCTTTGCGCCGTATGAAATCAATGATCAGCAGTGAAGTGCGCCGTCGTGGTTTGAGTAATAACATTAAGCTTGGTGCAGGTGGTATTCGTGAGATTGAGTTTATCGCTCAAGTGTTCCAGTTGATTCGTGGTGGTCGCGAGCCATCTCTACGTGGTCGTGGCCTGCTAGAAACCTTGAATGCCATTGGTGAGCTCGCTCAGCTGACTCAACCGGAAGTCGATAACCTTGAAGCGGCTTATAAGTATCTACGTCAGCTAGAAAACTTGCTACAAGCGATGACCGATAAGCAAACGCAAACTTTGCCGGACTGTGAAGATGAGCAGCTAAAACTTGCTACTGCGATGCGTTTTGAATCTTGGGATGAATTGCTTGTTCAAACGCAGCAACATATGGCAAATGTACACAAGGTGTTTGAAAGCTTAATCGGTGACGATGAAGAAGATGAAACAGAAGCGGTCGCTCGTCATTTCCATGAGTTGTGGGATATGGCGACTAAGCAAGATGTGTTAGAAAATGTTCTGCAGCAGGATATCAAAGTGGATAACTCTGAAGAACTCGCAAAAACCATCATGCAGTTTAAAGCAGACTTAGCTAAGAAAACGCTTGGCCCTCGCGGTCGAGAAGTGTTGACTAAGTTAATGCCAAAAGTCTTCGATGCAGTATTTGCCCACCCAGATGCGCAATTTGGCTTACCGCGAGTGTTGCACTTACTGCATAACATCTGCACCCGTACTACTTACCTTGAATTGTTAGATGAACATCCGGCAGCGTTAGTGCAATTGGTTCGCCTTTGTACTGCAAGCCCGATGATTTCTGAGCAGTTATCGCGTTATCCAATACTGCTTGATGAGCTGATAGACCCACAGCATCTTTATAACCCAATCCCCCTAGACAGTTACCAAACTGAACTGCGAGATTTCCTTGCCCGTATCCCTGAAGATGATATGGAACAGCAGATGGAAGCGCTGCGTCAGTTTAAGCAAATTTGCATCCTCCGCATTGCGGCTGCCGATATTGCTGGCGTGTTGCCTGTAATGAAAGTAAGTGATCACTTAACCTACTTGGCTGAAGCGATTGTCGAAGCTGTAGTGAACCAAGCTTGGTTGCAAGTGTCTGAAAAATATGGTGAACCAACGCATGTAAAAGATCGTGAAGGTAAAGGCTTCGCTGTGATTGGTTATGGGAAAGTTGGCGGTTGGGAGCTGGGTTATAACTCGGACCTGGATATTGTATTTATGCACGATTGTCCTGTGAACGTGTATACCGATGGTAAGAAAGAGATTGATGGCCGCCAGTTCTATCTTCGTTTGGCACAACGCATCATTCATATTTTCTCAACCCGCACTGCATCAGGCATTCTGTACGAAGTGGATACTCGCTTACGTCCGTCTGGTGCTTCGGGTTTGTTGGTAAGCCCAACCGATGCGTTTGATGATTATCAACACCAAGATGCGTGGACATGGGAGCATCAGGCGTTAGTACGTGCTCGCATGATCTATGGTGATGAGCCATTAGCGATCGCCTTCCACAACACGCGTCATGATGTGTTGTGTAAACAGCGTGACGAAGACACTCTAAAGAAAGAAGTGGTCGATATGCGTGAGAAAATGCGTGACCACTTGGGTGGGAAAAAGTCCGGTCGCTTTATGCTCAAGCAAGATAACGGCGGCATTACCGATATTGAGTTTCTCGCTCAATATCTAGTGCTCAACTACAGTCACAATAAGCCGAAGCTGATTCGCTGGTGCGATAACGTACGTATTTTTGAAACCTTGATAGCGCAAGGTGTCATGGAAGAAGATCAAGCGATGCAATTGACGCGCGCATACACATCAATGCGCGATGAGATTCATCGTCGCAACTTGCTCAATTTGGATGCCGATGTGGCGGAAGAGAAATTTGTTGCAGAACGAGAGTGGGTGAAGCAAGCATGGAATCAATGGTTTGCCTAAGCATAAGTAGTGCACAAGGTTCAGCCTAGAAAAAGGCTGTGTTAAACTCACCACGATTTAATTTTTGGAGACCAATAATGAAACCAATTCTACCTGATTACAACAGTGCGGGTGTGCTGATCATCGGCGATGTCATGTTGGATCGTTACTGGCATGGCCCAACTGGACGCATCTCCCCTGAAGCGCCAGTACCTGTTGTTAAAGTAGAAAACAATGAAGAGCGTCCGGGTGGTGCTGCGAACGTCGCAATGAATATCGCTTCACTCGGCGGTCATGCTCACATTGTTGGTCTTACAGGCATGGATGAGCCAGCGAAAGTACTGACAGAAACGCTGAACTCGCTCAAAGTAAAATGCGATTTCGTGGCATTGCCAGAATATCCAACCATTACGAAGCTACGTGTGATGAGTCGTGGTCAGCAGTTGATTCGCCTTGATTTCGAAGACAAGTTTGAAAATACCGATCCAGAGCCTGTGTTGTCTCGCATGGAAACCGCATTGCCAGCAGTGAAAGCGGTGATCATGTCTGATTATGCGAAAGGGTCTTTGGAGCACGTTCAGGCATACATCCAAAAAGCACGTGCAGCGAATATTCCTGTATTCATCGATCCGAAAGGTGCGGACTTTGAGCGTTACCGTGGCGCAACACTACTAACGCCAAACATGAAAGAGTTTGAAGACGTAGTCGGTAAAGTAAAGTCTGAGCAAGAGTTAGTAGAAAAAGCACTAGCACTGGTTGAAGAATTCGACTTTGAAGCACTATTGGTAACACGCAGCGAAAATGGCATGACACTTATTCGTCGTGGTCAAGAGCCGTTCCATTTACCTACTCAAGCGAAAGAAGTGTACGACGTGACAGGTGCGGGCGATACGGTTATCTCTGTATTGGCAGCATCGGTAGCGGCGGGTAAATCATTTGAAGAGGCATGTGCACTAGCCAATGCAGCAGCAGGTGTTGTGGTTGGCAAGCTAGGTACATCAACCCTATCTGAGATTGAATTGGCGGAAGCGATTCATGGTAGTCAAGATACCGACTACGGTGTGATTTCAGAGCAAGCACTGATCGAAGCTGTGAAGAAAGCACGCGCGAAAGGTGAGAAGGTGGTGATGACCAATGGCTGTTTCGACATCCTACACGCCGGTCATGTGTCTTACTTAAACCATGCTGCTGAGCTTGGCGATCGCCTTATCGTTGCGGTCAACACTGACGATTCCGTTAAGCGCCTAAAAGGCCCTGGTCGCCCAGTAAATCCGACAGACCGTCGTATGGCAGTATTGGCAGGTCTAGGTGCAGTTGATTGGGTTGTACCTTTCAGTGAAGACACGCCTCAGCGTTTGATTTCTGAAGTGTTGCCAAGCTTGCTAGTGAAAGGCGGTGACTACAAACCAGAAGAGATTGCTGGTGGTAAAGAAGTGATTGCCGCAGGCGGTGAAGTTCGCGTACTGAACTTCGAAGATGGTTGCTCAACCAGCGAAATCATTAACGCAATCAAAGGTGGTAAGGGGTAATACCTTTACAGCCAAACTGGCTACTACAAACTAATTACTAAAGGTCGCTTTCGAGCGACCTTTGTTGTTTTTGGAGGAGTGAATGTAACCACAAACGCATTCCAGTCCTCCCCCTTTTCAAGGGGAGGGAATCTAAAGCACACTTGGCTTGGTTACTTACCCCAACAAAAAAACGCCAGTTGAAAAATCAACTGGCGTTTTGTGTGTTACTTAGATATCGATGCTTACTTTGCTGGCTTCAGGCCTGCATCAACATCTAGGACATCTTGCTCGCTTAGTGTACCAACCGCTTGACGCAATTGAAGTACGCTTAAGATGTAATCGTAACGAGCATTAGATAGGTTTTTGTTGGCATCATATAGACGACGAGTTGAGTCTAGAACGTCTACGATGGTACGAGTACCTACATCAAAACCTGCTTCAGTCGCCTCTAGCGCAGATTTCGCAGAAACAACAGATTGCTCATAAGCTTTTAACGCGCCAATTGAAGCGTTAATGTTGTTGTTTTGCGCACGAACATCTTTTACTACGCTGCGGTATTCTTTTTCTAAATCTTCACTTGCTGCAACGTATGCGAATTCAGCTTGTTTAGTTTTAGAAGTAATGTTGCCACCAGTGTATAGAGGCACAGCTAGGTTAACGCCGATGTTAAAGCCATCAGTGGTGTTGTCGTTAATACTTTCTGCTTGGTCAGAATAGTTGTAACCACCGTCTAGCGATAGCGTTGGCAAGTGACCAGAGCTTGCTAGAGAGATGTTATCGCGAGCAATATCTTGTGAAATACGTGCAGACAATAGGCTCAAGTTTTCAGTTTTTGCCTGGTCGATCAAAGCTTCTGCAGTGGCGTTCGATGGGCTGGCTGAGAAACGCGCAGTATCAAGAATATTCAGGTTTTTATGTTCCTGACCTGTGATTTCACGTAGCGATTCGTAGCTGTTGATCAGTGAGTTTTCTGCCAACACTTCATCAGCTAGTACTGCATCGTATTGAGCTTGCGCATCGTGTACGTCAGTAATTGCTGATAGACCTACTTCAAAGCGTTGCTTTGTTTGTTCTAGCTGACGGCCAACGGCAGCTTTTTCTGCACGAACAAACACTAGGTTATCTTGCGCTCGTAGCACTTCGAAGTATGCCTGAGAGACACGTAGGATTAAGCCTTGTTGTGTTGCCGCGTAAGATGCATCTGATTTACGCGCGGTTTTTTCAGCGGTATCTAATGTGATCCAAGACGCTCGGTTGTAAAGCTCTTGAGAGAAGCCAACGCCTGCAGATAGAACATTTTTATCATTTGAGATACTGCTGCCTGCGTCAGGATCAGTATCACCACGAGTTAGGTTGTATCCTGCGGTCAAGTTAATTTGAGGTAGTAGGGCACTGCGGCTAGAGTTGATTGCTTCAAAAGCAGCGTCGCGCTGTGCTGCAACACTCAGTAGTTGAGGATCATTTTGTTTTGCTAAATCGTAGATTTCTGCAAGAGAGTCTGCCAATGCAGATGTACTCATACTACCTAGCGCTGCACTGATAAAAAGTGGAAGCAGTTTTTTCATTTTCTATTCCCGCGGTCAATAGATTGGTTAATTCTCAGTAGTTTAACTCAATTTGAACGATATTTACTCTAAACTTTGCACTTTTTTACACTTAATTATCCACTCGTGCAATAAATTTTTGGGATTTGCTTAAAATTATTTATAACTATTATATAAAAAGTTGAGCAATGTCCTTTGAGCAAGCTCAGAACAATGAGTAAACTACACGATTCACTCAAAGAGGTGTTGAATGCAACAGTGTGACAAGCAACAGAATGATTTTACTCCACAGGATGTGGAAATAATCTCAAAAGAAACCGTATTTAAAGGCTTCTTTAAAATGGTGAAATACCGTTTTAAGCATAGGTTGTTTGCTGGTGGATGGAGTGACGTTGTTGAACGAGAAATGTTCGAGCGTGGTCATGCTGCTGCTATGCTCCCGTATGATCCTGTGACTGATCAGGTTGTGATCATTGAACAGATCAGAGTGGGAGCGTTGGAACATTCACACCCATGGCAGTACGAAATTGTCGCTGGCATGATTGATCGTGACGAATCTGCTGAAGAGGTGATTCGTCGAGAAGCGGAAGAAGAAGCGGGTATTCAAGTCGAACGTGTGGCTTCGGTAACCTCTTATTATCCTTCTTCTGGCGGTTGTTCTGAAAAGCTGGATGTATTCATTGGCGAAGTGGATGCAACTAAAGCGCATGGCATTCATGGTTTAGACTATGAGAATGAAGATATTCGAGTCCATGTCCTTAGTCGTGAAACCGCGTATCAATGGGTGAAAGACGGTAAATTCGAGAATGGTGCATCTATCATTGCATTGCAATGGCTGCAATTGAACCATGAGGAATTGACGTCACAATGGGGAGTTCCCCCTACGGTGGAGAATGAGTAATGGCACAAGTAGCTGAAAAACGACGATATCATGTCGACTTAGCGGGTCTAATGAGAACATATGAGACCAACTACGCTAAGCTGAACGCGTTACTGCCTGCCTCTGCCGAAGTTGGTGATGTTCGCTGCTATCAAGCTGCGAGTATGGTCTACCAATTGACCGTGAATGAAATCACAAAATACACCACAGTTGTTGAGATATGTCAGAGTGATGAAACACCAGTGTTTCCTTTACCGACGATGTCTGTCAGGCTTTATCACGATGCGAGAGTTGCTGAAGTATGTTCAGGTGGAGAATTTTCTCGCATTAAAGCTAAATATGATTATCCCAACGACCAGTTGATGCAAAGAGATGAAAAGCATCAGCTCAATACATTCCTTGGTGAATGGCTGACGTTCTGTTTACGAAGTGGTATTAGTAGAACACCACTTGCCTTCAATTGATTGTCAGCTCATTAAGGGAAAACAACAAAGAACTATAGTGGACGAATCAGGTTTTCATTTTGCAATTATCTAGTGACAGTATAAAGCTATTACAAATCACGGATACTCATCTGTTTGCTGCAGATGAGGGCAGCTTGCTGAGCGTAAGAACTGCCGACAGCTTCTCTGCCGTGGTGCAAGAGATTCTCCATCGTCAGGTGCAGTTTGACTACATATTAGCAACTGGTGATATTTCGCAAGATCATAGTGCCGAATCTTATCAGCGTTTTGCTGAAGGTATAGCACCGTTGGAAAAAGATTGTTTCTGGCTTCCTGGTAATCATGATTACAAGCCCAACATGGGCAGTGTTCTACCATCTCCTCAAATTCAATCTGTTGAGCATCTTATGCTCGGTGAGCACTGGCAGTTGATTCTTTTGGATTCTCAGGTCGTTGGTGTACCCCATGGGCGATTAAGCGATCAACAGCTGACACTACTTGAGGAAAAGCTCGCAGAAAATCCACAGCGACATACTTTGGTCCTTTTGCACCACCATCCTCTATTGGTTGGCAGTGCCTGGTTAGATCAGCATACATTGAAAGATGCGGAAGCGTTTTGGCAAGTTGTGAATCGTTTTTCGAACGTAAAAGGCATTTTATGCGGCCATGTCCACCAAGATATGAACGTTTTGGATAATGGCATCCGTGTGATGGCTACGCCATCAACTTGCGTGCAGTTCAAACCAGATTCCGATGACTTTGCACTTGATACTGAGTCACCAGGTTGGCGAGAACTTGAGTTGCACAGTAATGGTGACATTACGACCGAGGTCAACCGTTTACCAGATGGCCAATTTCAGCCGGACTTTACCTCAAACGGCTACTAATCATTATCATGCCCGAACCTTATGTTCGGGCTTACTTTTTTAACGTGAGGCGATCATGAGCAAACCTTCTTTGCTGCTTTATATCCATGGCTTTAACAGCTCGCCGCTTTCCATGAAAGCGAATGTAATGAAAGCGTTCTGTGAACAGCAGCGACCGGATATTAAGGTTATCGTGCCTCAGCTACCGTGTTTCCCTCAACTTGCGGCTCAATACTTACTAGATATCGTTGAGCAGCATCAAGACGACTATAACATTGGTCTCGTTGGTAGCTCATTAGGTGGTTACATGTCGACTTGGTTGAATGCAAAATTTGGCTTTCGAGCTGTGGTTGTAAACCCAGCGGTCAAGCCTTATGAATTGCTGGTGGATTACCTTGGTGAGCAAACCAACCCGTATACGCACGAAACCTATACACTTGAAGCTTGTCATATTGACGAGCTAAAAGCACTTGATGTACAAAGCATCGCGTCGCCTGAGTCTTTCTGGTTGTTACAGCAAACGGAAGACGAGGTATTGGACTATCGCCAGGCCGTAGAAAAGTTTGCGCAAGCGAGACAAACGGTAGAAGAAGGTGGTGATCACAGTTTTATCGGCTTTGAGCGTTATCCTGCTCAAATCATTGAGTTCTTAAAACTGTAATACTAACGAGACGATTGGAATAGGCTCATAGTTTTCATTGCTATATCCAACCGTTTCTTGACATAGTTGGCATGCTTTCCGACTATGTTTTGCCAAAAAGAACTTAAGGGTATGAAGCCCTGACTACTTTGTTATGCATAACCTTGCCGATGCTAAGGGTGCAGACGGGGTAGCTTTTTCGTTTTTCGAATATGGTTCGCATCATTGCGAAGCTCGGGAAACAAGTAAACTTTGAGAACAATTCCGTAATATGACTGAACAATATAATGCTGGTGCCATTGAAGTACTGAATGGCTTAGAGCCAGTACGTCGCCGACCAGGGATGTATACGGATACAGCGCGCCCAAACCACTTGGGCCAAGAAGTTATCGATAACAGTGTCGATGAAGCGCTTGCCGGACATGCCTCAAAAGTACAAGTCATCCTACATGCTGACCAATCATTAGAAGTGATCGATGATGGTCGAGGCATGCCTGTTGATATCCACCCAGAAGAAAAGGTATCAGGTGTTGAACTGATCCTATGTAAGCTTCACGCAGGTGGTAAATTCTCTAACAAGAACTACCAATTCTCTGGTGGCCTGCACGGTGTAGGTATCTCTGTAGTAAACGCGTTGTCTAAGCGTGTTGAAGTGACAGTCCGTCGTGATGGTCAAGTGTATGAGATTGCATTTGAGCATGGTGATAAGGTATCTGATCTAACGGTTACGGGCACATGTGGCCGTCGCAACCGTGGTACCAGTGTACACTTCTGGCCAGACGCTAAGTACTTTGATTCTGCAAACTTCTCAGTAACACGTTTGGTGAATAACTTACGTGCGAAAGCGGTACTTTGCCCAGGCCTAGAAATTACGTTTACCGACAAAGTAAACAACAAAGACTACAAATGGCACTACGAAGATGGCCTTAAAGACTATCTAGCGGAAGGTGTAAAAGGCTATACCGTTCTACCTGAAGAACCATTTACAGGTGAGTTCTCAGCAGAAACTGAAGCGGCAAACTGGGCGGTAATCTGGCAGCCAGAGGGCGGCGAGATGATCACGGAAAGTTACGTGAACCTTATCCCTACCGCTCAAGGTGGTACACACGTTAACGGTCTACGCCAAGGTTTGCTTGATGCGATGCGTGAGTTCTGTGAATTCCGCAACTTGTTGCCTCGTGGCGTGAAGCTAACGGGTGATGACGTTTTCGACCGCTGTTCTTACGTTCTGTCAGTTAAGATTCAAGACCCGCAATTTGCCGGTCAAACCAAAGAGCGTTTGTCTTCTCGTCAAACGGCTGCCTTTGTCTCTGGCGTAGTAAAAGATGCATTCAGCCTATGGTTGAACGAAAAGCCGCAGCTGGCTGAACAGTTAGCGGAAGTGTGTATCGCTAACGCACATCGTCGTATGCGCGCGAGCAAAAAGGTTGTGCGTAAGAAGGTTGCATCAGGTCCTGCTCTACCAGGCAAACTGACCGACTGTTCTGTACAAGACCTTAACCGCACCGAAATCTTCTTCGTAGAGGGTGACTCGGCGGGTGGTTCTGCTAAACAAGCACGTGATCGTGAGTTCCAAGCGGTGATGCCACTGCGCGGTAAGATCCTAAACACGTGGGAAGTCTCTGCAGACCAAGTTCTGGCTTCTCAAGAAGTTCATGATATCTCGGTTGCTTTGGGTATCGACCCAGACAGCGACAACCTAGACAGCCTGCGTTACGGTAAGATCTGTATCCTTGCCGATGCGGACTCGGATGGTCTACACATCGCAACGCTATTGTGTGCTCTGTTTACTCGTCACTTCCGTGCTCTTGTTGAAGCTGGTCATATCTACGTAGCGATGCCGCCTCTGTACCGTATCGACTGTGGCAAAGAAGTCTTCTATGCCCTAGACGATGACGAAAAAGATGGTGTACTAGAGCGCTTGTCGAAGAAGAAAGCCAAAATCAACGTGCAACGATTCAAAGGTCTGGGTGAGATGAACCCACTTCAGTTGCGCGAAACAACCATGGATCCAAACACGCGTCGTCTGGTTCAGTTAACTATTGATGACTCGGCGGCGACCATGGAAATGATGGACATGCTGCTTGGTAAGAAACGAGCAGATGATCGTCGTTCTTGGCTACAAAACAACGGCGATATGGCAGAGGTTTAACGGATGTCTACAGAAATTACTTACGATGGCGTTGAACAGTTGCCAATGCGCAAGTTCACCGAAGACGCTTATCTGAACTACTCGATGTACGTAATCATGGACCGCGCATTGCCATACATTGGCGATGGTTTGAAGCCGGTTCAACGACGCATCATTTACGCAATGTCGGAACTTGGTCTTTCGGCATCAGCAAAATACAAAAAATCTGCACGTACCGTTGGTGACGTGTTGGGTAAATACCACCCGCACGGTGACTCTGCATGTTACGAAGCGATGGTATTGATGGCACAGCCATTCTCTTACCGTTACCCATTGGTTGACGGTCAAGGTAACTGGGGTGCGCCAGATGATCCGAAATCATTCGCGGCAATGCGTTATACCGAAGCAAAACTGTCTAAGTTTGCCGAAGTACTGCTGGGCGAATTAGGTCAGGGTACGGTTGAATGGCAACCTAACTTTGATGGCACAATGAAAGAGCCACAAATGTTGCCAGCACGTCTGCCTCATATCCTGCTAAACGGTGTTACTGGTATCGCGGTTGGTATGGCGACAGATATTCCGCCTCACAACGTTCGTGAAGTGGCGGATGCAACCATCCATTTGATCGACAACCCGAAAGCGGAACTGCCAGATGTGATGCAGTTCGTTAAAGGCCCAGACTACCCGACAGAAGCAGAAATCATTTCGCCGCAAGCGGATATCGAGAAGATTTACCGTAACGGTCGCGGCAGCATCAAGATGCGCGCGGTATGGCACAAAGAAGGCTCAGATATCGTTATCACTTCTCTGCCACACCAAGTATCAGGTGCGAAACTGCTTGAGCAAATCGCAAACCAAATGCGCGCTAAGAAGCTGCCAATGGTTGACGACCTTCGCGATGAATCGGATCACGAGAACCCAACGCGTATCGTTGTGGTTCCAAAGTCAAACCGCGTAGATTGCGATCTGTTGATGAACCACCTGTTCGCTTCAACGGATCTTGAGCGCAGCTACCGTGTTAACTTGAACATGATTGGTTTGGATAACCGTCCTCAAGTTAAAGGTCTGGTACAAATTCTGTCTGAGTGGATCGAGTTCCGTCGTACGACTGTACGTCGCCGTCTACAACACCGCCTAGACAAAGTTATGGCTCGTCTACACATCTTGGAAGGTTTGTTGGTTGCTTACCTCAACCTAGATGAAGTGATTGAGATCATTCGTACTGAAGACGATCCAAAAGCTGTGCTGATGGAACGCTTTGGTATTACCGATATCCAAGCGGATGCAATTCTAGATACCAAACTTCGTCACCTAGCCAAACTAGAAGAGATGAAGATCCGTGGTGAGCAAGACGAGCTAGAGAAAGAGCGTGAGAAGCTAGAACAGCTGCTAGGTTCTGAGCGTCGTCTAAACACACTACTGAAGAAAGAAATCAAAGCAGACGCTGAGAAGTACGGCGATGATCGTCGTTCTCCAATGGTTGAACGTGCAGAAGCAAAAGCGCTGACTGAACGCGACCTAGTACCAAGTGAGCCAATCACGGTTGTGCTTTCTGAGAAAGGTTGGATTCGTCACGCGAAAGGTCACGATGTGGATGCAGAAGGCTTGAGCTACAAGTCTGGTGACCAATACTTAGCGCATGCGCGCGGTAAGAGTAATCAGCAAGCGGTGTTCTTTGGCAGTGATGGTCGAAGTTACTCACTTGAGTCGCATTCACTACCGTCAGCACGAAGCCAAGGTGAACCGATTACTGGTCGCTTGAATATCACTGCGGGCAGCAATATTCGCCAAGTGATCATGGGTGAAGAAGAGCAATTATGGCTGGTGGGTTCTGATGCAGGTTACGGCTTTGTATGTAAAGGCTCAGATTTGCTATCGAAGAACCGCAGCGGTAAAGCATTGGTGACTCTACCTGCGAACTCTGAGGTGATGACACCGAAGACAATTGCAGATTTGGATTCAGATGAAATTCTCGCGATTACCAACCAAGGTCGCATGTTGTTGTTCCCAATTAAAGACCTACCGCAATTGGCGAAAGGTAAGGGTAACAAGATCATCAACATTCCAGCGGCGAAGGCGAAAGAGCGTGAAGAGGTGCTTTCTCACTTGATGGCTCTGCCACAAGGCGCGTCTCTAACCTTGTATGCTGGTAAGCGTAAACTAGGCTTGAAACCTGCTGATCTTGAGAACTTCCGTGGTGAACGCGGACGTCGAGGTAGCTTGCTGCCACGAGGTTTGCAGCGCGTTACTCGAATTGAAATCGAAATGGGTGGAAGCTCAGAGGTTTCAGAAGAGTCGAGCGCTAGCGAATAACGCACAAACAAAAATCCCAGCCAATGGCTGGGATTTTTTATGCTTCTTGTTTGTCTTCGGCGATGGTGACTTTTAAGTTCATTTCTTTACCCTTGCGGATAATGCCGACATCAACGGATGTACCAGGGCGCAGGTCAGTGACGATATCCATCACGCTTTGGCGTCCTTGAACCTTAGTGCCGTTAATGCTGATGATGATGTCTTGTTTCTCAAAACCAGCAGCACTTGCCGGACCATCTGGATCGATCCCTAATACGACAATACCGCCGATGTGCTCATTCCCCAGTAAGCGAGCCGTCACAGCATTAATATCTTGTCCATCAATGCCAATATAGCCACGGATCACACGACCATCTGCGATGATCTTCTGCATGATCTTGTTTGCTAGAGGGGCTGGAATTGCAAAGGAGATACCGTAGGTTTCAAGATCGGTCGCTTGCTGGAAAGAAGCGGTATTGATGCCAACCAGTTCTCCCTGAGTGTTGACCAAAGCGCCACCGGAGTTACCCTCGTTGATTGCCGCGTCGGTTTGGATAAAGGCTTGGCGACCATCACTGATCGATGAACGACCTGTTGCTGAAATAATGCCGAAGGTAGTGGTTTGGCCTAAGTTGTAAGGGTTGCCAATTGCTAGGACGACATCACCAACTTGAGGCTGATATTCTGGGTTGAGTGGTATGACTGGGAGGTTGGAACCTTCGACACGCAAGATTGCAATGTCTGTACGTTTGTCTGTTCCAACCAATTGGGCTGCAGCAGCACGGCCATCTTGTAATGCGACTACGATTTGATCGGCTTGAGCGACGACATGGTAGTTAGTAATAATGTAGCCTTTCTCACTGACGATAACGCCAGAACCTAAGCCTTGAGTCGAAAGTTTACTGCGATCGTTTTCCACATACTTGCGGCTGTAGATATTGACCACAGCAGGGGCTGCTTTTCTGACGGCCTGATTAAAAGAGACTTCCAGTGACTTAATATTACTTGGCTGAACGTCAAGAGCCTCTGGGATGATATTGCTACGCAAAGAAGGTACGGCCAATAGAACAACCGCCGCAGTCGCGAGACCTAAAAAAACAGAACGTAACAAAAAGTTCAGCATACCCACTCCATGCTTTGTAGAACAACTCAAATTAGAGACAAGAAGAATAGCATTACATTGAAAAATAACAAAAGGGCAGTATGTAAACATACTGCCCTTTATAGACGCTACTCAAAGGATTAGCGGATAACGAGGTAAATAGTACGATCTCCTCGTTGAATGTTCAGAGCCAATACCCCTTTATGTTTCTCGGTAATTGAGCGCAGTTCAGCTAAATTCTTCACTCTTTGACGGTTTACACCAATAATGATGTCATCTTTTTGCAGCTGGTATTGAGCTGCCGGTGAGTTTTCAACTACGTTAGTAACTTTGACACCTTGAATGCTATCACTTGGTGTGGTGTTACCTAATTCTGCGCCTTTAAGGCCATCGTGTAAGGTCTCAGCCTTGGCTTTGATATTGGTGGACTCTCCCAACGTCACGTCGAAGTCCTTTTTCTTACCATCGCGGATAACGCCAAGTGTTATCTCTTTCCCGGCCCCTAAGGTGGCTACTTTTGCTCGTAACTCAGAGAAGGTATCAATCGACTTTCCGTTGACGGAAACAATCACGTCTCCCGCTTTTAGCCCAGCTTTATCTGCGGCACTGTCTGGCACAACTTGGCTAACAAAAGCACCTTTACTTGACTCATAGCCCAGAGCTTCTGCAAGTTCAGAAGTAACTTCGCCACCTTGAACGCCCAACATACCGCGTTTCACTTCGCCAAACTCTAAAATCTGGTCAGTAAGGTTTTTCATCATATTCGATGGGATAGCAAAGCCAATGCCGACATTGCCACCATTTGGACCAAGAATAGCAGTGTTGATACCGATCAGCTCACCGTTAAGGTTAACCAAAGCACCGCCTGAGTTACCGCTGTTGATGGCCGCATCGGTTTGAATGAAGTTTTCGAAGTTTTCGACATTCAATCCGCTTCGTCCCAAAGCTGATACGATGCCGGAAGTGACGGTTTGACCTAGCCCAAATGGGTTGCCAATCGCAACGCTAAAGTCTCCGACACGGAGCTTGTCTGAGTCTGCAATTTTTATCTGGGTAAGGTTTTTTGCCGTCTCAAGTTTTAGCAATGCAATATCTGACATCTCGTCACCGCCAATGAGTTTTGCATCGTATTCTCGGCCGTCATATAGACGTACTCTTATGTCGTCTGCCCCTTTAATGACATGGTAGTTGGTGACGATCTGTCCTTTTTGGGCATCAATGATGACGCCAGAACCTAAACCTCGGAAAGGGCGTTCTCTGGTTTGCTCTGTTGGAAATTCAGGACCGAAGAAGAACTGAAACTGCTCTGGTATACGACTGGTTTGAACCTGCTTGCCTTCCACGGCAATACTGACGACTGCCGGAGTCACTTTCTCCAACATTGGCGCAAGGCTAGGTAATTGCTCACCATCAACACTCAATGGAAGTGCAGCGGTAGCGGTAATTGGTGTGATGATTGAACTCAAGCTTAAAGATAGAACGGTTAGCGCAAGCAAAGGTTTTTTCATCCAATAACTCCTCTGTTTAACAGGTCTGCCAAAAGAAATATCTTCATCAAATCCATTATGGGGATTGGTGTTGATAGTCAAAAGGGGCCGGCAGGTTGTTATGGAGTTTAGAACATTGATGTTGGAAAAAAGTTCAAACTAGAGAGGAAGGAAATGACAAAAAGTACAATTATTAGGAAAAGAAAAAACCCAAGTATCACAGTTCGTGTGTGATTACTTGGGTTTACATGACGTTTATGAAGCTTTAGCTGCTACTAATTCTGGAGCTTCGATGACTTCCTTTTCTTGATCTTTAAGCAGTCCGGTTGCGCCATTAGCATAGTCTTTAGGCTGTTCATTTGCGTCTTCTTGTTGCTCTTCTGCTACATCAGTCGACATTGCTGTTTTCTTATCAAACGGGTTGTCTTGCTCCGGCAGGTTAGGAAGAAGTTCAGCAGATGTCTTCGCCATATGTTGGTATAGCTTGGTGTAGTCTTTACCTAAGGTATCCAACATTTCTGCAGTCTGTGCAAAGTGATCGACAAGCTCTTGGCGTTGTTGCTCTAATTGGAATTTCGCGGCTTCTAGCTCTTTATGAACTGATTTTTGCTTCTTATATTCTGGGGTGGTTAGTCTGCTTATGACTACGCCTACAATTGTACCGACCAGCAAACCCACAATGGCATAAATCCAAGGCATAACTGCTCCTTATAGTTGTTTTAACAAGTTTTTTACTACTTAGTTACACGCGGTGCATGTCCATGTTACTATGCCTTGCACAGTCGATAAAGAAAAATAGAAGCCCTGTTTATGGAGTGCAAGCACTTCTACAGAATGATACAAACTGACTGTCGCGTGACATTATTTCTCTGTTCCTCTGATACGACATATAGCTATGACACCATTAAAACGATACGAAAAAGATATTGTAGATAATGGCTTTCAGCGTGATGAAGCCCAACATAACGCCGTTGTTGCTTTAGATAAGCTCTACCACGACATTATAGCCTTCCAAGCTGCGCCAGTTCCTCAAGTTTCTAAATGGCAAAAACTATTAGGTAAGAAGCCTGAACTTCCAGAACCTCCCAAAGGATTGTATTTTTGGGGTGGTGTTGGGCGTGGGAAAACATATCTAATGGATACCTTTTATGACTCCCTTCCAACAGAGAAGAAGATGAGAGTTCACTTCCATCGATTTATGTATCGAGTCCATGATGAACTTAAGCGTCTAGGCGAAGTGGAGAATCCGTTATCTAAAGTCGCTGATTTGTTTAAGAAAGAAGCGGATATAGTTTGCTTTGATGAGTTTTTCGTGTCTGACATTACCGATGCAATGATTCTGGCAACTTTGCTACAAGAAATGTTTAAACGCCAAATGGTATTAGTGGCAACATCGAATATCGAGCCTCAGAACCTCTATCGAAATGGCTTACAACGAGCGCGTTTTATGCCAGCAATCGCAATGATTATAGAAAGATGCGAAGTGTTGAATGTAGATAGTGGTGTTGATTATCGCCTGCGTACATTAGAGCAGGCGGAGATTTATCACTACCCACTGGATGAACAAGCGTCCGTTAACCTCAAGCACTACTACCAGCAATTGATTGGCGAAAGAAAAGTTGCAGTAAGCAGCATTGAAATTAACCATCGCGAAGTGGCGGTGATTGAAGCTAGTGATGGCGTGCTACATGCTTCTTTTGAGCAACTATGCCAAACGCCCCGTAGTCAGAATGACTATATTGAATTATCTCGTATCTACCACACGGTATTACTGGCAGACGTAAAGCAGATGGATCGTAAGATAGATGATGCCGCGCGACGCTTTATTGCGTTGGTGGACGAGTTCTACGAGCGTAACGTCAAACTGATTATTTCTGCAGAAGTGGCGATGGAATCCCTTTATACGCAAGGGCAGTTGGAATTTGAGTTTAAACGTTGTCTGTCTCGACTGACCGAAATGCAGAGCCACGAATACCTCGCTAGAGAGCATCTGGCGTAAAAATCAGCAACTCATCTTAAAAAAGCGAAGAAAAAATTCGTGATTTAACGCAAAAAAAGGTGATTTTTTCTTCGCTCTTCTCTATAATCCTGCGACCCACCGTTACTGCAGACCTGATTATCGAAGTTATTTCGACATAGAAGGTCGAGAGAACCAACGACTCGAAGGGGTGATGACTGGGCTCTTAGACAGTGTGGGAGCACTATTGGGTGTTCCTTAAAGTTTAAATTTTAATTAACGGGTTATTATTAGCATGAAAACTTTCGTTGCTAAACCAGAAACTGTAAAACGCGACTGGTACGTTGTAGACGCAGAGGGTAAAACTCTTGGTCGTCTAGCAAGTGAAATTGCATCTCGCCTACGTGGCAAACACAAAGCTGAATACACTCCTCACGTTGACACTGGTGATTACATCATCGTTATCAACGCTGAGAAAGTTGCTGTAACTGGTAACAAAGCTAAGAACAAAGTGTACTACCGTCACTCTGAATTCCCAGGTGGTCTAAAATCTATCACTTTTGAAAAGTTGATCGATCGTAAACCTGAGATGGCTCTTGAGCTTGCAGTTAAAGGCATGCTTCCACGTGGTCCTCTAGGCCGTGCTATGTACCGTAAGCTTAAAGTTTACGCGGGCGCTGAGCACAACCATGTTGCTCAACAACCACAAGTACTAGACATCTAATTGGGGATTTCGAAAATGGCAGAGAATCAATACTACGGCACTGGCCGTCGCAAAAGCTCAGCTGCGCGTGTTTTCATCAAACCAGGCAGCGGCAACATCGTAATCAACAAGCGTAGCCTTGATGAGTACTTCGGTCGTCCAACTTCTCGCATGGTTGTTAAACAACCTCTTGAGCTAGTTGAACTAACTGAGAAGCTAGACCTATACGTTACTGTTAAAGGTGGCGGTATTTCTGGTCAAGCTGGTGCTATCCGTCACGGTATCACTCGCGCTCTTATGGAATACGATGAGTCTCTACGTCCTACTCTACGTGCAGCTGGTTACGTTACTCGTGACGCTCGTTGCGTTGAACGTAAGAAAGTTGGTCTACGTAAAGCACGTCGTCGTCCACAGTTCTCTAAGCGTTAATTTCCTCTTATCGGAAATTATGCTGGTCCAGATTTACTCTGGATACTGTGTACCAAAGCTCGGCTATATGCCGAGCTTTTTGTTTTTCAGAAGTCGGCATTTATTCATTTTCCTCCTTTCGCACTCATTTTTACTCCTTCACTTAATATCCTCGCAACATTTACTCTCTCTAATGATGAGTTTTTACGCCTTACTCGTGCTACAAAGTTTGAGTAACAAAAGTGGCGATAACCTTCACATTCTTGAAATATCTTCCTGTCTAAGCGACGGAAAATAACCGGAATACAAGGCTTTTTCTCGAATATTCAGGCGTTCTTCGTTTCGCTTTCTTGTTACAAATCACATCTATTTTTTATAATTCTGCCGCTTTTGTGACGGCGTGAGCGATTTGCCTCACAATTGTTACAAAAAGGTAGCTTTATCTTGTCAAAAAGTAGGGTTTTCTTTATCATTTCCCTCCAATAAATAGAACTAAATTCATTATTAGTTAGCCATGCTCTTATAAGCGGAATAACAACGATCCAAAGGGAGCAAATGGGAGAATGTTTGGATGAGCAACGCGCCTTTAAATAACGGTCGCAGGCGTTTTCTAACCGCTACAACGGCAGTTGTTGGTGGATTAGGGGCAGCTGCCGTCGCCGTGCCTTTTATCAAATCATGGAATCCGAGTGCCAAAGCGAAAGCTGCGGGTGCACCGGTGGAAGTGGATATCAGCAAAATTGAAGCTGGCCAGATGGTCCGTGTTGAGTGGCAAGGTAAGCCTGTATGGGTTGTACGCCGTACTCAAGAAGTGGTCGATAACCTTAAGAACATCGATGGACAGCTTCGTGACCCACAATCAGAAATGGAACAACAACCAGTTTATGCTCAGAACGCACATCGTTCGATCAAGCCTGAGTATTTCGTGGCGGTTGGCTTCTGTACTCACTTAGGTTGTTCACCTACCTATCTACCGGATACGTTCGCAGAGCAAGTTCAAGGCGTTAAGTCTGGCTTCTTCTGTCCGTGCCACGGTTCTAAATTTGATATGGCTGGTCGAGTGTTCCAGGGTGTACCTGCACCGCTGAACCTTGTGGTTCCTAAGCACATGTATTTGAGTGATACGAAGCTCATTATCGGTGTTGATGAGGGAGACGCATAATGCAAGCACTATTAGACTGGGTTGAAAAACGACTTCCAGCGATGAATGCTTATAAAAAGCATTTGTCGGAATACCCAATGCCGAAGAACTTTAACTTTTGGTACCTTTTCGGTTCTCTGGCAATGTTGGTATTGGTTAACCAAATCCTGACGGGTATTTGGCTGACTATGAACTACGTTCCTTCTGGTGAAGGCGCGTTTGCTTCTATCGAATACATCATGCGTGACGTGGAGTACGGTTGGCTGCTACGTTACATGCACTCAACTGGCGCGTCAGCGTTTTTCGTTGTGGTTTACCTGCACATGTTCCGTGGTTTGATTTACGGTTCATACCAGAAGCCTCGTGAGCTACTTTGGATCTTCGGTATGTTGATCTTCTTAGTTCTAATGGCGGAAGCTTTCATGGGTTACCTATTACCATGGGGTCAGATGTCATACTGGGGTGCTCAGGTTATCATTTCTCTGTTCGGTGCGATTCCAGTTATCGGTGATGATTTGACGCTTTGGATCCGTGGTGACTACATCATCTCTGGTGCAACGCTGAACCGTTTCTTCGCACTTCACGTAATTGCATTACCTATCGTTCTGCTTCTTTTGGTGGTACTGCACGTATTGGCGCTACATGAAGTTGGCTCAAACAACCCTGACGGTATCGAAACTAAGCTACCAAAAGGCTCGATGGGCGACGATTACCAATCGCAATTTAAGTTCCACGATTACTACTCGAAGAAATACGACATCATCGATTCGATTCCTTTCCATCCGTACGGTACGGTTAAGGACTTGGTTGGTGTGGCTGGTTTCTTGTTCTTCTTCTGTTACGTGCTGTTCTTTAACCCTGAGATGGGTGGGTACTTCCTTGAGCCGCCTAACTTTGAAGCTGCAAACCCACTGAAGACACCTGAGCATATCGCTCCTGTATGGTACTTCACTCCGTTTTACGCAATCTTGCGTGCGGTTCCTGACAAGCTATTGGGTGTAATCCTAATGGGTGCGTCAATTGCAGTATTGTTTGTTCTACCTTGGTTGGATCGCTGTAAAGTACGTTCGTACCGTTACCGTAGCAAAATCCACCTATTGAATATTGTTCAGTTCACTATCGCCTTTATTGCTCTTGGTATTTTGGGTGCACTACCGGCAACGCCGCTTTACACGATTCTGTCTCAGATCTTTAGCTTGTGTTACTTCATGTTCTTTGTACTGCTGTTCTTCTACAGCAAAAATGAAGCGACCAAACCATTACCAGAGAGGGTGACATTCAAATGAAGAAGTGGATTGTAATTCTATTTGCTATGTTGCCATCTCTAGCGATGGCAGCGGGTGCCAATGTTCCGCTAGATAAAGCGAACGTGGACCTATCGGATAAAGCTTCGCTGCAAAACGGCGCGAAGCTATTCATGAACTACTGTTTTGCTTGTCACTCAACGCAATACCAGCGTTATGAGCGAGTAGCAACGGACTTGGATATTCCAATTGACCTAATGAAAGAAAACCTGATTTTCGACCCTGAGGCGAAAGTTGGTGATCTAATGGTTAATGCGATGCCTGCGAAGCAAGCAGGGGACTGGTTTGGTGCTCCGCCACCGGATCTAACTCTCGTAGCTCGAGTGCGTGGTGCGGATTGGTTATACACTTACCTACGTGCATTCTATGTTGATCCATCCCGCCCATTCGGCGTGAACAACATGGTATTCCCAAGTGTTGGTATGCCGCATGTTCTTGAAGAGCTTCAAGGTATTCCTACACCAGTTTACGGCACGAAAGTCGTTGACGGTGAGGAAGTACAAGTGGTCGTTGGCACTGAAACGGACGGTACAGGTGAATTAAGCTCTGGTGAGTACGATAAAGCTGTTGGTGATCTAGTTAACTTCCTAGTTTACTCAGGTGACCCAGTTAAACTTGAGCGTCATGCGATGGGTTGGTGGGTTATGGGCTTCCTAGTTCTACTAACAATAGTTGTCGTGATGCTCAAGAAAGAGTATTGGCGTGATGTGCATTAATTGTGCTATCATACCGTGCTAATTCCCAATTTTAATTGATGGATAATGGAGGCTTAGCCTCCATTATTTTTATTTGTAAGTGTACTGGAGGGCTCCATGGCTGTAGCTGCCAATAAACGTTCTGTGATGACTCTTTTCTCAAGTGCATCAGATTTGTATAGCCATCAGGTTCGCATCGTACTAGCTGAAAAAGGCGTAAGTGTTGAAGTAGAGCTTGTTGATGAAGCTAACCTTCCTGCTGAGCTTGTTGAGCTAAACCCATACAAATCAGTGCCAACTCTTGTTGACCGTGAGCTAGCTCTTTACGATTCGAAAATCATCATGGAGTACTTGGACGAGCGTTTCCCTCATCCACCTCTAATGCCTGTTTACCCAGTTGCTCGTGGTAACAGCCGTCTGATGATGTACCGTATTGAACGTAACTGGTACTCACTCGCTGAGAAAGTTATGAAGGGCAACGCAGAGGAATCAGAAAAAGCACGCATTAAACTGCGTAACGATCTTCTGACTCTAGCGCCAATCTTTGCTGAGTATGAATACTTCATGAGTGAAGAATTCAGCCTAATTGACTGCTACCTAGCTCCGTTATTGTGGCGTTTACCACAACTAGGTATTGATCTAATTGGCCCTGGCTCAAAAGAGATTAAAGTTTACATGAACCGCGTATTTGAACGTGATTCATTCCTTGCTTCTCTGACTGAAGCTGAACGTGAAATGCGCCTAGTTCGCTAAGCGATTTAGATAACACGTTATGGATATTGCAAAAATGACTGCTCGCCGTCCGTATATGCTTCGCGCATTTTACGACTGGCTGGTAGACAATGACCTAACGCCACACCTTGTTGTTGATGCAACTCTACCAGGTGTACGTGTACCGGTTGAGTTTATTCAAGATGGTCAAATTATCTTGAATATTGCTCCGCGTGCTGTCGGTCAACTTGAGCTAGGTAATGATGCCATTACCTTTCACGCAAGATTCAGTGGTCGTCCTCATTCAGTTATTGTGCCTGTTTACGCTGTACACGCAATTTATGCGCGTGAAAACGGTGCAGGTACAATGTTTGAACCAGAAGAGGCGTACACTCATATTGAAGGTGAGGAGATGGTAGAAGAAGAGCAGGCACCGGCATTTAGCACGGTAAGTGACTCTTCGGAAGTGCCTCCTACTGATTCAGAACAAACTGAAGATGAAGCTCCTCGTCCGAAAGGCCGACCAAGCTTAAGAGTGATTAAATAAAAAAAGCAGCGTTATCGCTGCTTTTTTATTGGTTGTTAATTGCCAATTATTCGGTTTCTGAGGTCGTTTCACCATACTGAAAACCTTTAATTACCTGCTTTACACCAGAGATATTTCTAGCGATATCAGTGGCTCTATTTGCTTGTTCAGCGGTCACGTATCCGAACAAGAAAACTTCACTGTCTTCAGTGATTACTTTAACTTTCACACCATTGAGCTCACTATCTGTAAGCAGTGCTGATTTAACCTTTGTGGTGATCCAACTGTCGTTACTTATTTCTGTAACGCTCAGCGGTTTTTTCAACTTAATTTGGTTGTGAACATTCTTGACGCCTTCTACGTCTCGAGCTTTAGACTCTAGATCATTCACTAGCGCTTGTGTTGGTGCTTGGCCCATTAATACAACTGTTCCGTTGTAAGAACTAGCCACTACACGAACTTGACCTTTAAACGGGGCTTTATTTCCTAGAGCTGCAATCTCGAACTCGATGTTGTTGTCTTGCCATATCTCTTTAGTTGTACGGGTATCAGTTACTATATTGGCTGTTGTTGCAGCCCCAGCAATAAACAACCCTGCACAACCACTTAGGCTGAACATCGTAAGTAAGATGACAAGACATCGCATCATAGCGTAATACTCTCCGGCTAGTTATTCGTCGTGTGCAGGGAAAAGCACCTGATCGGTTAAATCACACAGGCAATGCAACGTTAACATATGAACTTCATGAATACGTGCAGTTCGGTGAGAAGGAATGCGAATTTCTACGTCGTTTTCGCCAAGCAGACCTGCCATCTCACCGCCATCTTTACCCGTAAGAGCGATGATCGTCATATCACGCGTTACGGCAGCTTCCATTGCTTTGATGATGTTCTTGCTATTACCACTGGTTGAAATCGCTAGTAGGATATCGCCAGGCTGACCAAAAGCACGCACCTGTTTAGAGAAGATCTCTTGGTAGTGGTAGTCGTTGGCGACGGCAGTCAACGTCGTGTTGTCTGCTGTTAGGGCCATTGCTGGTAGGCTAGGGCGTTCAGTCTCGAATCGGTTTAAAAGGCATGAAACAAACTGCTGAGAGTTCGACGCGCTGCCACCGTTGCCACAACATAGAATTTTATTGCCATTGAGCAAGCTCGAGACCATGGCTTGAGCTGCATGAGTAATGGCGTCTGGCAGTGCTTCTGCTGCCGCAATTTGAATTTGAATACTTTCTGTAAAACTGTCTTTAATGCTGTCTAGCATCGTTTATCCTTCAGAGATTGCATTTTGTATCCAGTTGATGTCTCGACCACTGTCGTGAATGGCGACCACATCAAACCGATAATCGATATTGTACGCCGAGCGCTGTTGCTGGCTTAGCCAAATTTGGGCTGTTTTGACTAGTTTACGCATTTTTGCGCGGGTGACCATTTCTGCTGCTGAGCCAAAGCTATCATTCTTACGATATTTGACCTCAACAAAGACGATAGTTTCACCTTGTTGGAAGATTAAATCAATTTCGCCGACTTTAGTCAGATAATTTTGATCTAAAAAGCGCAAACCCTGGCGCTGCAAATACTGCTTCGCCAGGGTTTCGTATTGATTACCAATTTGTCGTTTACTAAAGAGCCCCACGCTCAGCCCAGCTCAACTCGCGTTGTACGACACAGTTGTTATCAATACTTAGGGTGCCTGTTTGGCCCGGTACGGAGTAGCCTGGAACCACCTTCATTTGTGGTAATTCGCCCATCAGTTTGTAAGCATCCATACCTAGAGCCTCTAGACGTTTTTCCATATTTGACTGGTTTGGCCAAAGCTCTGTCATTTCGGCTTTCACTGTTGGGTCTGCATCAATCAGCAATGGAATATCACTGTAAATAATCCCCGTGAGATCCTCGTATACAGTATCACCACTATTGCTACGCGAGTTAGAGAATAGCTGCGGCGGCTTTGCGTCAGGGTTGATTGCAACTTCGATAAATGGCTTGATGAGCGTCAACTCGGAACTGCGTGCAACAATGTATACCGCATCAACATCTCTTCGGCTGCGAGGTTGAGTTTCTAGCGGGGTGCGTAGCAGTGATTGCATTTGAGCGATACGTTGCTGGCTTTCTTGTAGACCAAAAACTCCGTTGATATTTTTTTGCAATTGGCGTTTATCACCGAAGTAGCTAGTTGCCACTTTGTTTGAACTGTACTTAGCCCATTCGTCATTAAAGGCTTCAACAACACGTTGACCAAATGAACCACTTGGCGCGAGAATCATTGGGAACTGATAACCTTGGCTGAATAGGTGTTTCGCTGCTTGTGCAACTTCTTGTTCCGGTGAGAGTGCTAGGTAGCAAATTTCATTACCAGGTTGTACATCTTCTGGGATGTTGAGTGCCAAGGCTGGAATGTGTGGGCCATTTGAGGTGCCATCCAAGCTTGTTTGTAGCAAAGTCACGTTTTCTTTTTGCAATGGTCCTACAACGAAGTCGATACGATCATCGATAAGTCTTTGCTTGATTTCATCAGCGCTGTACGCATGGGTATCAATGACTGTTAGCGTAGCGTTAGGATCACGATACTCATCATTCATCATGGCAAAAATAAAGCCATCTCGAATCAATTGAGCTTGAGGGGCGAACTTACCGGTGAGCGGAAGTAATAAGGCTGTATTGTTTGGCTTAACAATCTCTAACGCCAATATATTTTTGATTTCCGTAGGTGTATAAACGGCTGCTGGGTGCGATGGGTTTTCGCTCAACCAGCGTTCAAGCGTGTTTTTTAATTGAGGTATATTGCCTGCAAGTGTTTTCGCGTAAATTGCTAGCTGAAGCCAGCCATCTAGAACATCTTCACTCGCTTCTGTGCGCAGTGAGGTCAGCTCATATTCTGAATAACTTGCAAAGTTCATCCAGATTCGACTTGAAATAGCGGCTTGCTCAGATGGCGATGAGTACTGACTAAGAGCAACCAGTTGTCGGTTTGCATCAAAGGATTTGTGCAAGCTTTGGAAGGCATCCGCTCGGAGAGAATAATAATCTTTCCATTGCTCCGTTGGTAGTTTCCACCACGGCTGAAAGTTCAACTCTTGCAATAGCTGCTGGTAATTGCCCTGTTTCTGTTTCAACGTCGCACGTGTTAATTGCCACTCAGCTTGTTGTACGTCAGTAAGTTGTTGGCGTGAAAGACGTTTTAGTAGTAACTCAGCTTGATCGAATTCATTTGCCTGGATAGCAGCCTTAGAAGCCATAATAAGCCAGTCATTCTGTAGGCTACCTTCAGTGCTATCTGCTTGAATCATGTAGTTTTGAACTGACTGGGTTGGCTCTAGCGTAATGTCTACGCTGTCTGGTTGCTTTGGACCAGAGGAACAAGCTGCCAACGTAATTGCCAGTGCAACAGGAGTGAGTAAGCGTGGTACACTGAGTCTCTTATGGTTCATCATTGCCGTGAGTTCTCTATAATTTTGTACAAAATTGTCTCTATATTAATCGTTGAAGTGATGCTAAACAAATGACAGATAAAAATAAGTTGCCAAATGAGGGGCCAACTCTCTACATCGTACCGACTCCAATCGGAAATTTAGCGGATATCACACAACGCGCTATCGAAGTTCTGTCGAATGTGGACATCATTGCCGCAGAGGATACTCGACATACGGGCAAATTACTGTCTCACTTCAATATCCAAACTAAAACTTTTGCTTTGCATGATCACAATGAGCAGCAAAAAGCGCAAGCCTTGGTCGAAAAACTACTTTCAGGTCAGTCTATTGCTTTAGTCTCTGACGCTGGAACGCCACTAATTAGCGATCCAGGGTACCATTTGGTAACAAAATGTCGTCAAGCGGGCGTAAGAGTTGTGCCTCTTCCTGGTGCGTGTGCAGTCATCACTGCGTTAAGTGCTTCTGGTTTACCATCAGATCGTTTCAGCTTTGAAGGCTTTCTACCACCGAAAAGCAAAGGTCGTAAAGACAAGTTCTTGGAAATTGCATCAGTGGAGCGCACTTGTATCTTCTATGAGTCACCACACCGTATTTTAGACTCTCTACAAGATATGTTAGACGTTCTTGGTCCTGAACGAGAAGTTGTCTTGGCGCGTGAGCTAACGAAAACCTTTGAAACCATTCAAGGAATGCCTCTAGGTGAACTGATTGAGTGGGTCAAGAGTGATGATAACCAACAGCGCGGTGAGATGGTGCTGCTTATCCACGGTCACCGTGATTCAACCGAAGATACGTTGCCAGATGAAGCAACCCGTACGCTGGGTATTTTGACGAAAGAGCTGCCATTGAAGAAAGCCGCAGCACTTGCCGCAGAGATCTACAGCCTAAAGAAAAACGCACTGTATAAGTGGGGTTTAGAGAATCTGGGCTAGAAGCTCTCAGAACGCTGACACTTCAGGAATACTTCGCTTCGAGAGGCGAGGGCCGAGAAGTGGACTTTAGTAGTTTCTTTCAAGAGTCGTTAGCTTTCAGAGTTGTTTAGATAAGATTGATAAGGGGAGTCGTTAACGCGGCTCCCCTTTTGCTTATGGAAGCTGGCGCTTCGGGAGCGCTCTGCTTTTAGAACGCTGCCTTTTTGACCACTTAACCGATCGTTTTCAGCATTTCTGTGATCTCACTAGACTCTGAGGGGATAACTCTATACAATCCGCCCTCGGAGCTGACTGGGTAGTCGCTGCTTTGTTGATGTCCTTCGGGAGACTGACGTCGAAGTCCCTTTGGGAGACTGACGTTGACGTCCTTCGGGAGACTGACAAAGGGGAGGAAAGTCCGGGCTTCATAGAGCAAGGTGCCAGGTAACGCCTGGGGGGCGCAAGCCTACGACAAGTGCAGCAGAGAGAAGACCGCCGATGGCCCTAGGGCACAGGTAAGGGTGAAAGGGTGCGGTAAGAGCGCACCGGACGACTAGTAATAGTTCGTAGCAGGGTAAACTCCACCTGAAGCAAGACCAAATAGGCCTCCACATTGCGTTGCTCGCGTAAGGAGGCGGGTAGGTTGCTCGAGCCAGTGAGTGATTGCTGGCCTAGACGAATGGCTACCGCCGCGCAAGCGGAACAGAACCCGGCTTATGTGTCGGCTCCACCTATTCGAGACCCATCATTACTTCGGTAGTGATGGGTTTTTTGCATTTTATTGACGCAAACTATGTCATTACCAATAAACTTGGCGCTGAATCACGTCTAACTTTAGACTTGTAGTGGCGATGATGTGGGAAATCAGTACACTAGGTCTACATGCCCTAGAAATCGCTTCAAGATCATTCAACGAGAAAGCTATGACCGAAACATTCCAACATATCTCTGTGTTATTAAATGAGTCCATTGATGGCTTGGCTATCAAACCCGACGGTACCTATATCGATGGAACATTTGGCCGTGGTGGTCACAGCAGAACAATCTTGTCGAAACTAGGTGAAAACGGCCGACTATACAGCATCGATCGTGACCCGCAGGCAATCGCTGAAGCGGGAAAAATTGACGACCCGCGCTTCACCATCATTCATGGCCCATTCTCAGGTATGGCGAAATACGCAGAAGAGTATGGCCTTGTTGGTAAAGTGGACGGTGTATTGCTAGACCTTGGTGTTTCTTCCCCGCAACTCGATGATGCTGAACGTGGTTTTAGCTTTATGAAAGATGGTCCGCTAGACATGCGCATGGACCCGACATCAGGTATTCCCGTATCTCAATGGCTAATGGAAGCCGACTTAGATGATATTACTTGGGTGATTCGTGAGTTTGGTGAAGATAAGCATGCTCGTCGTATTGCAAAAGCAATCGTGGCATACCGTGAAGATGAAGAGAACGAGCCAATGGTTCGTACTGGTCAGTTAGCCAAGCTGATTTCAGATGCGGCGCCAAAAAGTTTCAAAGAGAAAAAGCACCCAGCGACTCGTGCTTTCCAAGCATTCCGTATTTACATCAACAGTGAACTAGAAGAAATTGATACAGCACTGAAAGGCGCTGCGAGCATTCTGGCACCAGAAGGTCGTTTGTCAGTGATCAGCTTCCACTCGTTGGAAGACCGCATGGTAAAACGCTTCATCCGCAAAGAAAGTAAAGGCCCTGAAGTGCCACATGGGATCCCGATGACAGAAGAGCAAATTCGTGCACTTGGTAGCGCGAACATGAAGCCTATTGGTAAAGCGATTAAGCCTACCAAGCAAGAGATTGAGATGAACCCGCGATCTCGTAGTTCAGTTCTTCGTATTGCAGAAAAACTGTAATAATCATGACGAAAACCACTCCTAACCTCGCTAAATTGATCGCAATGGATTTGATAACCGTTGGTCGATGGTCCTTATTGCTGATGTTGTTGATATTTGCGTCTGCAATGGGGGTGGTTTTTGCTACTCATCACGCTCGCCAAGCGATTACTGAAAAAGACCTCACTTTAGTTGAGCGAGAACGTTTAGATAATGAGTGGCGCAACTTGATGCTAGAGGAGACCGCGCTCGCAGAGCACAGTCGTGTTCAAGACCTAGCTAAAAAAGAGTTAGAAATGAAGCGTCCTGATGGCGATAAAGAAGTGGTGATCACACTAAAATGATAGGAAAGAAAACCAAGACTAAGCAAGGGAAGACTTCCTCCTCAAAGCCAAAGGTCGACAAAAAAGACACATTGACTAAATCGAGTTCTCCTCAAGCAGTCGATAACCCGTTCTTAATTCGATGGCGATTTCACCTCTTACTATTCTTCGTTTTTTGTGCTTTTGCACTGCTGGTTGGCCGAGTTGCATACATACAGGTTGTTGAGCCAGATAACCTGATCAAACAAGGTGACTTACGCTCTGTGCGCGTTAAGTCTCTTCCATCTGCTCGAGGAATCATCTCTGACCAAAATGGAGAGCCTCTTGCTGTCAGTGTACCTGTTGAAGCCGTTTGGGCCGATCCTGCTACAATTTTCAAAGATAAAGCGCTAGACCAAGTTCAGAGCTGGTACGCCTTAGCGGACGTACTGGGTTTAGATCGTCAAGGTTTGATTGAAAAAATCAAAAAGAACGAAAAGCGCCGTTTTATCTACTTGCAACGCCAAGTGAGCCCAGCGATGGCAAACTACATTCGTGAGTTGAAGTTGCCAGGCGTTGGGCTTAAGTCAGAATCACGTCGTTATTATCCAGCAGGGGAAGTGAGTGCACACCTTGTGGGCGTTACGGGTATCGACGGACACGGCCTAGAAGGGGTTGAGCGTAGTTATGATAAATGGCTTACAGGCGAAGCTGGCAAAAAAACAATTCGAAAAGACCGATACGGACGAGTTGTTGAAAATATTTCTCTAGAGGAAAAGGAAGAAGGTAAGCCTCTACAGTTAACGATCGATCAAAGACTACAAGCCATCGCATACCGCGCAATTAAGCAAGCGGTCGCTGACCATCGGGCGACATCGGGTTCTGCAGTTATGTTAGATGTTAAAACGGGCGCAGTATTAGCCATGGTAAATGCACCGTCTTACAACCCAAATAACCGCAGCGATTGGCAGAGCTATAAGATGCGTAACCGCATTATTACCGATTCCATGGAGCCTGGTTCAACGATCAAACCATTTGTTATTCTTGCTGCGCTTGAAAACGGTGTTGCTGACAAGGATACCATTGTCGATACCGGGAACGGCATCCTTCAGCTAGGTGGTAGTCGAGTCCGAGATGTATCGAAAGTTGGCAAAGCGAGCCTGACTGAAATTCTTAAGAAGTCGAGTAACATTGGCGTGACTAAGTTGGCGATGCAGATGCCAGTAGAAGCCTTACTTGGACTGTATAGTTCGGTTGGTCTCGGTGAAGTATCAGGACTCAACCTAGTTGGTGAGGTAACTGGTATATTTCCGACCAGAACGCGTTGGTCTCCAATTGAACGTGCCACCATTGCCTTTGGTTACGGCTTGTCGATAACTCCAATTCAACTTGCACATGCCTATGCAACATTGGGGAATTTAGGTAAGTACGAACCTATTCATATTATCGAGAGCAACGATCGAGATATGTCTCGCCAGGTGGTCAGTAAAGAACATGCTCGTCAAGTTCTCGATATGCTCGAAACCGTAACTCAGAAAGGTGGTTCAGCTCGTCGAGCTGCGGTGCCTGGGTACCGAGTTGGAGCAAAGACAGGTACGTCACGTAAGGCCGCCGCTGGTGGTTACAGTGATGAATACATTACGTATACCGCAGGCCTCGCCCCCGTGAGTGATCCGCGAGTTGCATTAGTGGTGATTGTTAACGAACCGCAAGGTGATGATTACTATGGTGGTTCAGTTGCATCGCCTGTCTTTTCAGAAATCATGAAGGGCGCATTACAAATCCTTAATGTTGCCCCAGACGAAAATAAATTCCAGCAGTAGGTGTGAACCTGCTGCGATAGCATTAAGAGTTGGGCTGTAGCTCGGAGAACAGATATGACTAAAGCCATCAGTATGGACACGCTGCTTTCAAATTGGGTTGATTGCTCTAGCCTGTCGTCGATTATTGTCTCTGAATTGGAACTCGACAGTCGAAGAGTCCGATCAGGCACTACCTTTGTTGCCATTATTGGCCACGTTGTGGATGGACGTAAGTTTATCCCAGCAGCAATTGAACAAGGTGCAAACGCGGTTATTGCTCAAGCATGTGACCTAAAAACGCATGGCATGATTGAGATTGTTGATGACGTACCCGTGATATACCTCGACGCGTTGGACAAGTACTTATCTGAAATTGCTGGTCATTTGTATCCTTACCCAAATATGGATTTGATCGGTGTCACTGGCACAAACGGTAAAACCACCATCACTCAGCTCATTGCACAATGGATTGATTTAATTGGTTCAAAAGCGGCAGTCATGGGCACGACTGGCAATGGCTTCCTCAATAGCCTACAAGAAGCTGCAAACACCACCGGTAATGCGGTAGAAATCCAAAAGACATTATCTTCTCTAGCGGAGCAAAATGCGCAATACACAGCGCTTGAAGTTTCTTCTCATGGTTTGATTCAAGGTCGCGTTAAAGCGTTATCTTTTGCGGCGGGCGTATTTACCAACCTAAGTCGTGATCACTTGGATTACCATGGCACGATGGAAGAGTATGCAAACGCGAAGCTCACCTTGTTTACTCAGCATCAATGCACTCACGCGATCATCAACGTCGATGACAAAGTAGGAGCTGCATGGGCGAAGCAATTGAACAACGCGCTTGCCGTATCACTTAAACCAACCACAGAATTTTCTCAGAGCGTATATGCAAACCACATCAAGTATGCGGAATCTGGCATTACGATTGAATTTGATGGCAAGTTTGGTGAAGGAACCTTGCATGCGCCGCTTATTGGCGAGTTCAATGCGGCGAACTTGATGTTGGCCTTCTCAACGCTGCTTAGCCTCGGTTTTAATAAGCAAGATTTACTAACGACAGCAAGCCAATTGCAGCCAGTCTTAGGGCGCATGGAATTATTCCAATCAAGTGGTAATGCAAAAGTGGTGGTGGATTACGCGCATACTCCAGATGCACTAGAGAAAGCATTACAAGCTCTGCGTGTTCATTGTCAAGGTGAACTGTGGGCAATTTTTGGCTGCGGTGGCGATCGCGATGCGGGTAAACGCCCGATGATGGCGGAAATTGCCGAACGTTTGGGTGACAAAGTTGTGCTTACTGATGACAACCCACGCAGTGAAGATCCAGCGCTGATCATGAAAGACATGCTGGCTGGTCTAACGAAACCGGCTGAGGCGATTGTGCAGCATGACCGTTTTAAAGCGTTGTCTTACGCCCTTGAGCATGCTTCTTCGCAAGACATTATCCTTCTGGCGGGTAAAGGCCATGAGGATTACCAAATTCTAAATTCTGGAACCGTCCATTACTCTGACCGCGAGTCAGCCATGACACTATTGGGGCTTTCATCATGATCACAGTAATGCTTTCTCAAATTGCGGACATCACCGGCGGTGAGCTAGTTGGCAATGATCTATCTATTGAGTCTGTTTCGACCGACACTCGAGCTATCGAACAAGGCGCTTTATTTGTTGCTTTGGTTGGAGAACGTTTTGATGCTCACGATTTTTGCCACCAAGCGGTGGAGTCCGGTGCGGGCGCATTATTGGTACAAAAGCGTGTTAATGTGAATGTACCTCAAGTCGTTGTTGACGATAGTAAGATCGCGTTGGGTGATGTGGCTGCCTGGGTTCATAAGCAGTGTGGAACCCCAACCGTCGCGATCACTGGCAGTTGTGGCAAAACGACAGTGAAAGAGATGGTGGCGAGTATTCTTCAGTCAAAAGGCCAAGTGTTGTTTACTGCTGGCAATTTTAATAATGATATCGGTGTGCCACTAACACTGCTTCGTTCTCAGCCGTCAGATGACTACGCTGTGATTGAGTTAGGAGCAAACCATATTGGTGAAATTGCTTATACTACTCAACTCGTCAATCCTGACATTGCGTTGGTTAATAATGTGGCTGCTGCCCACCTAGAAGGGTTCGGGTCAATCGATGGTGTTAAGCAAGCTAAAGGTGAGATTTATCAGGGCTTGCCATCAAACGGTGTCGCGATCGTAAATTTAGACAGTCAGGGTGAGGTAATGTGGAAAGAGGTATTGTCTGATAAACATGTCATTACATTTTCACAAAATCATTCAAATGCTGACTATTATGCGTCTAATATCGTTTTAAATACCTCAGGAGAAGCGAGCTTTGTTCTCCATGATCAACCTCGACAGCAGAGCTTCTCAATTGAATTGGGTATTATCGGTCAGCATAACGTTGCGAATGCCATCGCAGCTTCCATCATTGCTTTTAATATGGGCGCGAAGGTCGAGGATATTCAAACTGGTCTGAAGAACTTAAGTAAAGTAAAAGGCCGAGTTGAAGTTGAGCAACTTAATGCTCACGTTAAATTGATCGATGATAGCTATAACGCAAGTGTTCCGGCAATGAAAGCCGCCGTTGATCTTCTTGGTACGTTTCAAGGCCAACGTTGGTTGATTTTGGGCAATATGGCGGAATTGGGAGACGAAAGTCTTGCACTTCATCGTCAAGTCGGAGAACATGCTGCCCCACAAAATTTTGAACATGTGTTGACGTATGGCTGTGATGCAAAGGTTATTAGTGACCTTTGTTCCGGCGTTCATTTTGAAACACATGAAGCGATAATTGACTACATCAAGCAGCACCTTACCCTCGCTAGTTCTGACAACCATACCGTTCTGGTTAAAGGTGCAAACAGTGCGGGAATGTTTAAAATAGCGGCTGCTTTGAAGGAGTATTTTTAATGATTATTTGGCTTGCCGAGCTGCTACAGCCATACTTTTCTTTCTTTCGATTGTTCGAATACCTTTCTTTCCGAGCGATTTTAAGCGTACTAACTGCACTTGGCTTATCTCTTTGGATGGGGCCAATCATGATCAAGCGACTACAGTTGTTGCAAATCGGTCAGGTCGTACGTAACGAAGGTCCAGAATCTCACTTTAGCAAACGTGGTACTCCAACAATGGGTGGTATCATGATTTTGGCTGCAATTTCTATTACCATTCTTCTTTGGACTGACTTATCTAACCCTTACGTATGGGCGGTATTAACCGTGTTATTAGGCTATGGGGCTGTGGGTTTCGTTGATGATTATCGAAAAGTTGTTCGTAAGAACACCGATGGTCTAGTCGCTCGTTGGAAGTATTTTTGGCAGTCATTGATCGCGTTTGTTGTCGCGTTCGCACTGTACGCATACGGTAAAGACACTGCTGCTACTCAGCTGGTGGTGCCATTCTTTAAAGACATCATGCCTCAGCTAGGATTGATGTACATAATCCTGACCTATTTCGTGATTGTTGGTACGAGTAATGCCGTGAACTTGACTGATGGTCTAGATGGTTTGGCGATCTTACCTACGGTTTTGGTTTCTGCCGGCTTTGCTGTGATTGCGTGGGCAACAGGTAATATCAATTTCTCAGAGTATCTACATATTCCGTACCTTCCTCACGCCTCTGAATTGGTTGTCGTCTGTACGGCGATTGTTGGAGCTGGCCTAGGTTTCTTGTGGTTTAACACTTATCCTGCCCAGGTTTTCATGGGTGATGTCGGTTCACTAGCACTTGGTGGAGCACTCGGGACGATTGCAGTACTGGTTCGCCAAGAGCTCGTTCTGGTTATCATGGGTGGTGTGTTTGTAATGGAAACATTATCGGTAATCTTGCAGGTCGGTTCTTACAAACTGCGTGGGCAGCGTATCTTCCGAATGGCACCAATTCATCATCACTACGAGTTGAAAGGCTGGCCAGAGCCTCGTGTTATTGTACGCTTCTGGATTATTTCTATTGTTCTTGTCTTAATTGGGCTAGCAACACTTAAAGTTCGTTAATTTTTGGACAGGCTTACTGTTTGGAAAGACTATAATTTTGTGATCGAATATGGAACGTTGGCAAAACATACATAAGGTCGTCGTTGTAGGGCTCGGTATTACCGGGCTCTCTGTCGTTAAACACCTAACAAAAACACAGCCGCAACTGACGGTTAAAGTCATCGATACGCGTGCTACGCCTCCTGGTGCAGAGCGTTTACCTGAGCAAGTTCAGTTGCACAGTGGTGGTTGGAATACCGAGTGGCTTGCAGAAGCCGATTTAGTTGTGACCAACCCAGGGATCGCCTTAGCAACACCAGAAATCCAAGCGGTTCTTGCCAAAGGCACGTTGGTTGTCGGTGATATCGAACTCTTCGCTTGGACAGTCGATAAGCCTGTCATTGCGATTACTGGTTCGAACGGTAAAAGCACAGTTACCGATCTCACTGGCGTAATGGCGAAAGCTGCAGGTTTAACGGTCGGTGTCGGTGGCAATATCGGTGTTCCTGCTCTTGATTTGCTAGAACAAGACGCAGATTTGTATGTGCTTGAGCTGTCGAGCTTCCAACTAGAAACTACCTCGAGCTTGAAGCTTAAAGCGGCGGCGTTTCTAAACCTTTCGGAAGACCACATGGATCGGTATGACGGCATGGCGGACTACCGACAAGCTAAGCTGCGCATTTTTGACAACGCTGAACTGGCCATCGTGAACCGTGATGATCAAGAAACTTTTCCTGATGTTGATATGCCAATTGTCACGTTTGGCTGCGATGATCAAGCCTACGGTCTAGAGTCTGATGGTCAACGGACTTGGCTGCTTGATCATGGTCAGCGTGTTATCGCCAGCGATGAGTTGATGCTTGTCGGAAAGCATAACCTTGCTAACGCATTGGTTGTACTTGCGCTGCTGAAAGCTGCGGGCGTTGATTATTATAACGCTTTGAATGCACTGAAAACTTACACTGGTTTGACACATAGATGCCAAGTGGTTGCGGATAATCGGGGCGTAAAATGGGTGAATGACTCTAAAGCAACTAATATCGCGAGCACTATGGCTGCACTTTCTGGCCTAGAGTCGACAGGTAAACTGTACTTGCTTGTTGGCGGTGTTGGTAAAGGTGCGGATTTCACTCCACTAAAACCGATCTTCGCAACACTTAACTTGCAACTGTGTTGTTTTGGCGCAGATGGTGATGAGTTTATGCCATTGCATGAATCAGCAACTCGCTTTGACACTATGGAAGATGTGATTCAACAAATATCTTCGCAGTTAAAAACGGGTGATATGGTGATGCTGTCTCCGGCCTGTGCTAGCTTTGATCAATTCGATAACTTTATGGCAAGAGGTGATGCATTTGCAGCTCTTGCTAATAAATACGCATAATTAAAGGTTACACACTTCGTGGGTTTAGGTAACGTTAAACGCAGCATTGGCACTTGGCTTAAGCATCCTGCTCCAGAGGCGCTATTTGATCGCCAGCTTGTTTGGATTGCGCTGGGTTTGATGTTAACGGGTTTGGTGATGGTGACTTCGGCATCATTTCCAATCAGCTCGCGCCTGACTGATCAGCCTTTCCATTTCATGTTTAGACATGCCACGTTCTTGGTGCTTGCGTTGGGTGCATCATGTGTGATCCTTCAGATACCTTTAGAACAATGGTTTAAGCGCAGTCACTACTTACTAGGTATTTCATTTGCGTTACTCATCATTGTGTTACTGGCGGGTAAATCGGTCAATGGCGCATCGCGATGGATTCCTTTAGGGCTATTTAACTTACAGCCAGCGGAAGTCGCTAAGTTATCGCTGTTTATTTTTATGTCTGGCTATCTAGTACGTAAGCAAGAAGAAGTAAGGCAAACCTTCTTTGGTGGCTTTATGAAGCCAATTATGGTGTTTGCATTCTTAGCGGTATTACTGCTCGGCCAGCCAGACTTAGGCACAGTCGTCGTAATGTTGGTGACCCTCTTTGGCATGCTATTTATCGCAGGGGCTAAACTGACTCAATTCTTAGCATTGATGATTGCTGGTATTGGGGCGGTTGTCGGGTTGATTCTTATAGAACCTTACCGGATGAGACGTGTAACCTCTTTCTTAGACCCCTGGGAAGATCCATTTGGTAGTGGCTACCAGCTCACTCAGTCGCTGATGGCGTTTGGCCGCGGCGAGTGGTTTGGTCAAGGTCTGGGGAACTCAATTCAAAAACTCGAATACCTACCTGAAGCGCATACCGACTTCGTATTTGCAGTATTGGCGGAAGAGCTAGGCTTTGTTGGTGTTGTCTTGGTCCTTATGCTGATTTTTAGCTTGGTACTTAAAGCAGTTTACATTGGCAAACGTGCTTTCGAAGAAGGTGAAATGTTTGGTGGTTACCTCGCGTTTGGTATCGGTATTTGGTTTGCTTTTCAGACTTTGGTTAACGTTGGCGCCGCTGCCGGTATTGTTCCAACCAAAGGTCTTACTCTGCCGCTGATAAGTTATGGTGGCTCGAGTCTTATTATCATGTCCGTAGCAGTATCAATCTTGCTGCGAATCGATCACGAATGCCGCTTGAAGCGCGGCCAGAAAGAATCAGAACAACAAGTCGATGAAGAAAAATAAACGTTTGATGGTGATGGCCGGTGGTACTGGCGGTCACGTCTTCCCAGGTCTTGCAGTAGCGAAGCAGCTACAAGAGCAAGGCTGGGAAATTCGCTGGTTGGGTACCGCGGATAGAATGGAAGCCGATTTAGTGCCGAAACATGGTATTGAAATTGACTTTATCAAAGTAAAAGGTCTACGAGGTCAAGGTGTTAAGCGTCTTCTTGCGGCACCATTTCAGATCATCAATGCCGTCATGCAGGCTCGTGCTCATATGAAGCGCTGGCAGCCCGATGCAGTGCTTGGTATGGGCGGTTACGTTAGTGGTCCTGGTGGTATTGCTGCTTGGATGAGTGGTATTCCAGTGGTTTTGCATGAGCAAAATGCCGTGGCAGGCCTCACTAACCAATGGTTGTCAAAAATAGCGAAGAAGGTATTCCAAGCTTTCCCCGGTGCTTTCCCAAATGCGGAAGTAGTCGGTAACCCCGTTCGTGAAGATGTGACCCAGCTCGATGCTCCTGTTACACGCATGCAAGAGCGACAAGGTCCAATTCGTATTTTGGTGATGGGTGGCAGCCAAGGCGCACGCATTCTTAACCAAACTCTGCCAGAAGTAATGGCGAAATTAGGCGAAGATTACTGTATTCGTCATCAAGCAGGTAAAGGTTCTGCTGAAGAAGTGAATGCGGCATACCAAGCCAATGGTGTGGCTAATGCAGAAGTAACAGAGTTCATTGATGACGTAGCACAAGCGTATGCATGGGCTGACCTTTTGGTTTGTCGCTCAGGAGCGCTAACCGTTTCTGAAGTATCGGCGGCAGGTGTCGGTGCCATCTTTGTCCCATTTATGCATAAAGACCGTCAGCAAGCTTTGAATGCGGACCATCTGGTAGATTGCGGCGCTGCAAAAATGATAGAACAACCAGATTTAACTGTTGAGGCATTGACTCAGCAGATCCAACAATTGGATCGACAAGCTTTACTTACAATGGCTGAACAAGCGCGTAGCGCTGCAAAACTGAACGCAGACAAAGTTGTCGCACAGGCCATTGTCGCTTTGACCGAAAAGCGTTAACGAATTATTGAGAATAGAATTGATGACAATCCAACATACACAAGACTTAGCTCAGATTCGCGCAATGGTGCCAGAGATGCGCCGCGTGAAATCCATCCACTTCATCGGTATTGGTGGTGCGGGCATGAGCGGCATTGCTGAAGTGCTGTTGAACGAAGGCTACCAAATCACAGGTTCTGATCTATCAGAAAACCCAGTGACCGAGCGTCTAGTATCAAAAGGTGCGACGGTATTTATCGGCCATCAAGCTAGCAATGTAGAAAAAGCCAGTGTTGTTGTTGTATCCACCGCGATCAATGAAGAAAACCCAGAAGTGATCGCAGCGCGTGAGTTGCGTATCCCTATCGTACGTCGCGCAGAAATGCTGGCGGAGTTAATGCGATTCCGTCATGGTATTGCTGTCGCAGGTACACATGGCAAAACGACGACCACAGCTTTGGTCACTCAAATCTATTCTGAAGCAGGCCTGGATCCAACGTTTGTGAACGGTGGTCTGGTTAAGAGCGCGGGTACGAATGCGCGCCTAGGCTCTAGCCGAATTTTGATTGCAGAAGCGGACGAAAGTGACGCTTCATTCCTGCATCTACAACCTATGGTGAGCATCGTGACGAACATCGAAGCTGACCATATGGATACGTACGGTGGTGACTTTGAAACCTTGAAGCAGACCTTCATTGATTTCCTTCACAACCTACCGTTTTACGGTCAAGCGATTGTGTGTATCGATGATCCTGTGATTCGTGAATTGATTCCTCGTATCAGCCGCCAAGTGATCACTTACGGTTTCTCTGAAGATGCTGATGTGCGTATCGAGAATTACCACCAAGAAGGCCAGCAAGGCAAATTCACCGTAGTACGTGAAGGCCGTGCAAACCTTGATATCACGCTGAACATTCCAGGACGTCATAACGCACTCAACGCATCAGCGGCGATTGCGGTTGCGACAGAAGATGACATCAGTGATGAAGCGATTCTAAAAGCAATGGCTGGCACTCAAGGTACAGGCCGTCGTTTTGATCACTTAGGTGAATTTGATACTGGTAACGGTCATGCAATGCTTGTTGATGATTACGGCCATCATCCAACAGAAGTGGATGTAACAATTAACGCGGCACGCAGCGGTTGGCAAGACAAGCGTCTGGTGATGATTTTCCAGCCGCACCGCTATAGCCGTACGCGTGATTTGTACGATGACTTTGCAAACGTACTTGAACAAGTTGATGTGTTAATCATGTTGGATGTGTACGCTGCGGGCGAAAAGCCAATTGCAGGGGCGGATGGCCGTGCTTTATGCCGTACGATTCGCAGCCGTGGCAAGGTTGATCCCATTTTTGTCCCAGAAACTAGCCAACTACCATCAGTGCTTGCTAATGTCATTCAAGAAGGTGACTTAGTTTTAACTCAAGGTGCGGGAGATGTAGGTAAAGTAGCTAAACAACTTGCAACATTAGAGTTAAACATTGAAAAGATGCAGCAGGGATAAGTGCTTTCGTTTACACATAGTGTGGAAAAAGACGCAGATCTCGATTTTGCGTCAGGATAGTTGTGATTTGTCACTATCAATGTTTGATAGTTTACAAGAGCTAAGTATAATCCCAAGGTTAAAGTCAGAGTTTTTACCACCTTGTAATAGATAAGGTAAAACACGGGACAACAGTCAGGAAACAATACCATTGTTAAATATGGCACTGAATGAAGAACCACCACAAAAGGAATTACTCCGTGGTCGTCAAGAAAAACTAATAGGTGCTCTGTTTTTCGTTTTCGTCGTGACTTTGATTAGTTCTGTGTTGTATTCGGCGATCAGTTGGATGTGGGATGACCAAAGGTTACCTCTTTCCAAAATAATACTGCAAGGTAACTTGGAGTATGTCACGGCTGAGGACGTGCAAAGTGCGTTCGGGCGAATCGATCATATCGGTACATTTATGTCTCAGGACATTGATGTATTACAGCAGAGTGTCGAAGCTTTGCCTTGGGTTGCTCATGCCGCAATTCGTAAGCAATGGCCAGATAAAGTAAAAGTATTCTTAACGGAGTATCATCCCGAAGCCATTTGGAATGGCAACGAACTACTAGATAATAGTGGGATCGTTTTTGATGGTGATGTAGGTCTGCTGAAGGAAGAAAAAGTAAAATTATATGGACCAGCAGCAAGTGGGCCGGAAGTCTTAGAGACCTACCGAACATTACAGCCTCAATTTGCAAAACTTGGTCTTGCGATTTCTTCACTCGTATTGAATGAACGTCGTGCTTGGCAAATTATCCTCGATAACGGCATACGTTTAGAATTAGGTAAAGAGTCTCTTGACGAGCGTATACAGCGTTTTTTTGAGTTGTATCATCAGCTTGGCAGTGACACCCAAAGAATCAGTTATATCGACTTAAGGTACGATACAGGAGCCGCAGTCGGTTGGTTTCCTGAACAAGAGTTAGAACAAGAGAGTACAGATGACTAAGGCCGCTGATGACAACATTATTGTTGGTCTTGATATAGGCACTGCAACCGTGTCAGCTCTAGTGGGTGAAATTTTACCTGATGGCCAAATAAATATTATTGGTGCAGGTAGCAGCCCGTCACGTGGCATGGATAAAGGTGGCGTGAACGATTTGGAGTCGGTAGTTAAATCCGTCCAAAGAGCCATTGATCAAGCCGAACTAATGGCTGAATGCCAAATTAGCCGAGTGTTTATCTCATTATCGGGTAAGCATATTGCGAGCCGTATTGAGAAAGGCATGGGAACTATTTCCGATGAGGAAGTATCCCAAGAAGATATGGATCGCGCTATCCATACTGCAAAATCGATTAAAATCGGTGATGAACAACGAATCCTTCATGTGATTCCACAGGAGTTCACCATCGACTACCAAGAAGGCATTAAAAACCCGCTTGGTTTATCTGGAGTAAGAATGGAAGTAAGTGTCCATTTGATCTCATGTCATAATGATATGGCACGCAATATTATTAAGGCAGTAGAGCGCTGCGGCCTTAAAGTAGAGCAACTTGTATTTTCTGGGCTTGCTGCAAGTAACGCAGTAATCACCGAGGATGAAAGAGAGCTCGGGGTTTGTGTGGTTGATATTGGTGCTGGCACGATGGATGTATCTATCTGGACTGGTGGTGCGCTACGTCACACTGAAGTGTTTTCTTACGCAGGAAATGCTGTAACAAGCGATATTGCTTTTGCTTTTGGTACGCCTGTAAGCGATGCTGAAGAGATAAAAGTTAAATATGGCTGTGCCCTAAGTGAACTGGTCAGTAAGGATGACACGGTTAATGTCCCAAGTGTAGGAGGTCGACCTTCTCGTAGTCTGCAACGTCAGACGTTGTCAGAAGTGATTGAACCTCGTTACTCTGAGCTTATGGGACTGGTTAACCAAACTATCGACTCTGTACAAGCAAAACTGCGCGAAGAGGGCATCAAACATCATTTAGCCGCAGGTGTGGTTTTAACTGGTGGTGCTGCGCAAATTGACGGAGTGGTAGAGTGTGCGGAACGCGTATTCCGCAATCAAGTTAGGGTTGGCAAGCCACTTGAAGTTAGTGGTTTAACTGACTATGTAAAAGAGCCGTATCATTCTACGGCAGTTGGATTACTTCATTACGCAAGAGACATGCAGTCCAGTGATGATGGCGAGTATAATGAACCGAAACGTTCATCTGTTACTGGCTTCTTCGGTAAATTGCGTAATTGGATACAAAAAGAGTTTTAACCTGAGTTGCAGGATAAACGGAGACAACACATGTTTGAACCGATGATGGAAATGTCTGACGATGCAGTAATCAAGGTCGTTGGGGTTGGTGGCGGCGGTGGTAACGCTGTTGAACACATGGTGCGTGAATCCATCGAAGGTGTGGAATTCATCAGCGTTAATACTGATGCGCAAGCACTTCGTAAGACAAGCGTTGGCAATGTGATCCAGATTGGTGGTGACATCACTAAAGGTCTGGGTGCTGGTGCGAATCCACAAGTTGGCCGTGACGCAGCTCTCGAAGATAGAGAAAGAATTAAAGAGTCCATCACTGGTGCCGATATGGTATTTATCGCAGCTGGTATGGGTGGCGGTACAGGTACTGGTGCAGCACCTGTTATTGCTGAAGTAGCTAAAGAGCTTGGCATTCTTACTGTTGCGGTAGTAACAAAACCGTTCAGTTTTGAAGGCAAAAAGCGTTTGGCATTTGCGGAGCAAGGTATCGATGAGCTATCTAAGCACGTTGACTCTTTGATCACGATTCCAAACGAAAAGCTACTTAAAGTACTTGGTCGTGGTGTAACGCTACTAGAAGCTTTCGCAAGTGCTAACGATGTTCTTAAGAACGCGGTTCAAGGTATCGCTGAGCTAATCACTCGCCCTGGTATGATCAACGTCGACTTTGCGGATGTACGCACAGTGATGTCTGAGATGGGACATGCAATGATGGGTAGCGGTATCGCGAAAGGTGAAGATCGTGCAGAAGAAGCTGCTGAAATGGCAATTTCTAGCCCACTTCTAGAAGATATCGATCTAGCAGGTGCACGTGGCGTTCTTGTGAACATCACTGCAGGTCTGGATATGCGTCTTGACGAGTTTGAGACAGTGGGTAACACAGTGAAAGCTTTTGCTTCTGATAACGCAACTGTGGTTATTGGTACTTCACTAGATCCAGATATGACAGATGAAATCCGAGTAACTGTTGTTGCTACTGGTATTGGCAATGAGAAAAAGCCAGATATCACGCTAGTTGCTGGTGGTAAAGCGAAAGTGGCTCCAGCGCCACAAGCTGCTCAACCACAAGCTCAAAGCGCAGCGCCACAAGCTGAAGAGAAACCGGCACAAACTTTGCAGACAAATCCTGTACAAGAGAAGCCACAAGTAACTCCTCAGCCGACAAACACAGTTTCTTCTTCTCCTGCAGCTGGTGGCCAAAGCGCTGCTCCTAAGCAAGAGAAGGAAAGCGGTTATTTAGATATTCCGGCATTTTTGCGTCGTCAGGCTGATTAATTATTAACCCGTAAATTTGACACAGCTCAAAATTATGGTAGCATTCACGGTCGACGTTACAATCGGCCGTGTTTTGTAGCACTTTTTAAGAGGCAAGCAGATGATCAGACAACGTACTCTGAAAGAAATAGTGAAAACAACTGGTGTGGGTCTCCACTCTGGTCGTAAAGTTACGCTTACTCTGCGCCCGGCAGCTGCAAATACAGGCATTATTTACCGTCGTACAGACGTAAATCCTCCTGTAGATTTCCCAGCAGATCCAGAATCGGTTCGTGATACAATGCTTTGTACAGCATTGGTGAATGATGAAGGCGTACGTATTTCAACTGTTGAGCATTTGAATGCGGCACTTGCTGGTATGGGTATCGATAACATTATTGTTGAAGTTGATGCTCCTGAAATCCCAATTATGGATGGTAGCGCAAGTCCTTTTGTTTACCTGCTTCAACAAGCGGGTGTTGAACCACAAAATGCACCTAAGCGTTTTATCCGTATTAAGAAGCCAGTTCGTTTTGAAGATGGTGATAAATGGGCCGAGTTTGTTCCATTTAACGGCTTCCGTATGGATTTCGAAATCGACTTTAATCACCCAGCGATCGAATCAGACGAGCAACGTCTTTTGTTTGATTTCTCATCTCAAGGTTTTGTTCGTGAGATTTCTCGCGCACGCACGTTCGGTTTCATGCGAGATATCGAATACCTACAATCCCAGAACCTAGTTCTTGGTGGTAGCTTTGACAACGCAATCGTACTGGATGATTACCGCATTCTTAATGAAGAAGGCCTTCGCTTTGAAAATGAGTTTGTTACTCACAAAGTATTGGACGCAATTGGTGATCTTTACATGTGTGGTCACGCAATTATCGGTGAATTCCGAGCGTACAAGTCAGGTCATGGCCTGAACAACCAACTTCTGCGTGCGGTCCTTGCTGATCAAGAAGCATGGGAATGGACAACATTCGAAGAAGAAGCGGGTTCTCCGGTTGCTTTTGCAGAACCAAATATGGTTCTAGCGTAATACCCAACACTCAGACGCAATAAATTAAAAAAGCCAGGCAATGCCTGGCTTTTTACTATTTGCATATTAGGATTCTTTGCTTTTCTTTTCTGCCATATCAGCAAGACGTTTTAAGCGTTCTTGGATTTTTGGCGGAGCCATGTCAGCAATGATTAATAGCGAGTTTGCTGCCGCTTCTGTCAACGGTGGCCGCTTTGGTTTTTGTTCTTGCTCGTAGTGATTACGGTAGAGAGATGGATTAATCCTTACTTCTACGCTCATCAGTTTTGCATGTCCTTGGCTTCTTAGTTTGTTTAAGATCATCAAACGATCATAATCGATCTTCATTTTGATCGCGGCACTAGATACATCGATCAATAAATGGCCGCCTCGCACGTTTGCCACACGGCAATGATCAGCCGTTCCTTTCGGTAAGATCTCTTGTAACGCTCTGTTCAGTAGTAAGATCTCGCCTGCGTGTTCTTGAAGCTGACTAAGCCGGGATTCAGCGATGAGATCTTCAGTAGAGGTAGGACGGTGGTCGCGCATAGGTAAAAACTAATTTTGTTGAGATAAAGCTATTCTAGAGCAGCTTTCTGCTCAGGTATAGTTTACATTATGGCCTTTAATCTATAGTTGCATATCTCTGATGGATATTTCTGATTGCTTGAGACACAAAGCTTTGAGGATTTTGCATGAGAATATTGGCTAATCCATCATCAGTTTGGATAAAAACTTCCGAGTGCTTCAAACAAATTGGGCTATTTATGGTTGGATTGAAGAAAAATCCTTACACTATGCCACATTGTTTCAAATTTAAGCCTTGAAAATTGGACGTTTGAACTCAATATCTTTGATAAATGATTTATCTCAGTATTCTTAGTTCCAAACTGGTAGAGACTGAAGGCATTCAAGTAGATCGGGAACGGTCTGATAAACGAGAGATTTACATAAAATGATAACTAAGCTACTGACAAAAGTAATTGGCAGTCGCAACGACCGAACACTGCGCCGCCTTAGAAAAATTGTAAAAGAAATAAATAACTACGAACCGACGTTCGAAGCACTATCAGATGAAGAACTAAAAGCGAAAACAGTTGAGTTTCGTGAACGCCTAGAACAAGGTGAAACGCTTGATAAGCTGCTTCCAGAAGCATTTGCTACGGTTCGTGAAGCATCTAAGCGTGTGTACGGTATGCGTCACTTCGATGTTCAGCTTATCGGTGGTATGGTACTGAACGGTGGTCAAATTGCGGAAATGCGCACTGGTGAAGGTAAAACTTTAACTGCAACCCTTCCTGCTTACCTAAACGCACTTCCAGGTAAAGGTGTACACGTAGTCACAGTGAACGACTACCTAGCAACACGTGATGCTGAGACTAACCGTCCATTATTTGAATTCCTAGGTATGACTGTTGGCGTGAACGTGCCAAACATGCCACCTCAAGCGAAGAAAGAAGCTTATCAAGCCGACATCCTTTACGGCACAAACAACGAGTTTGGTTTTGACTACCTACGTGACAATATGGCTTTCCGCAACGAAGACCGTGTTCAACGCGCACGTTTCTTTGCTGTAGTCGATGAGGTGGACTCAATCCTTATCGATGAAGCTCGTACTCCTCTGATTATCTCTGGTCCAGCAGAAGATAGCTCTGAGCTATACACTCGTATTAATCTATTGATTCCAAATCTGCAAAAACAAGATAAAGAAGATTCTGAAGAATACCGCGGTGATGGTCACTACACAGTAGATGAGAAATCCAAACAGGTTCACTTAACTGAAACGGGCCAAGAGTTCGTTGAAGAGCTGATGGTGAAAAATGGCCTGATGGAAGAGGGGGACACGCTTTACTCTCCAACTAACATCAGCCTGCTGCACCACGTAAATGCAGCACTTCGTGCACACGTATTGTTCGAACGTAACGTAGATTATATCGTTAACGAAGACGGCGAAGTGGTTATCGTTGATGAACACACTGGTCGTACAATGCCGGGTCGTCGTTGGTCTGAAGGTCTTCACCAAGCGGTTGAAGCGAAAGAAGGCGTTAAGATTCAAAACGAAAACCAAACGCTGGCTTCGATTACTTTCCAGAACTACTTCCGTCTATACGAAAAACTGTCAGGCATGACAGGTACAGCGGATACAGAAGCATTCGAATTCCAATCGATTTACGGTCTAGAAACGGTTGTTATCCCAACTAACAAACCTATGATTCGTGACGATATGCCAGATGTTGTTTACCGTACTGAAGCAGAAAAATTTGCTGCCATCATCGAAGACATCAAAGAGCGTGTAGAGAAAGGTCAACCATCTCTAGTGGGTACGGTTTCAATCGAGAAATCAGAGCTGCTATCTAACGCGCTTAAGAAAGCTAAGATCAAGCACAACGTACTGAATGCGAAATTCCACGAGAAAGAAGCTGAAATCGTTGCAGAAGCTGGTAAACCTGGCGCGGTAACTATCGCGACCAACATGGCTGGTCGTGGTACCGATATCGTGTTGGGTGGTAGCTGGCAAGCGAAAGTAGAAGCACTACAAGATCCAACCAAAGAACAGATCGACGCTATCAAAGCTGAGTGGAAACAGGTTCACGATCAAGTACTAGAGTCAGGTGGTCTACACATCATCGGTACTGAGCGTCACGAATCTCGTCGTATCGATAACCAGCTACGTGGTCGTTCTGGTCGTCAAGGCGATGCGGGTTCATCTCGTTTCTACCTATCGATGGAAGATTCACTGCTGCGTATCTTCACTTCAGATCGTATGGCTAGCCTTATCCAAAGTGGTATGGAAGAAGGTGAAGCGATCGAATCTAAGATGCTGTCTCGTTCAATCGAAAAAGCACAGCGTAAAGTGGAAGGTCGTAACTTCGATATCCGTAAACAACTTCTTGAATACGATGACGTGGCGAACGATCAACGTAAAGTGGTTTACGAATTGCGTGATGAGCTAATGAGCGTTGACGACATTAGCGACATGATCGAGCAAAACCGTGAAGATGTTATTACGGCGATCATCGACGAATACATTCCACCACAATCTCTAGAAGATATGTGGGATGTGGAAGGTCTACAAGAGCGCTTGAAAGCAGACTTCGATCTAGATGCGCCAATCAAGCAATGGCTTGAAGAAGACGACAAGCTATACGAAGAAGCGCTACGTGAGAAGATCACTAACCTAGCGGTTGAAGTTTACAAAGCGAAAGAAGAAGTGGTTGGCGCACAAGTGCTACGTAACTTCGAGAAGTCAGTTATGCTTCAAACGCTAGATACGCTATGGAAAGAACACCTAGCAGCGATGGATCATCTACGTCAAGGTATTCACCTGCGTGGTTACGCGCAGAAGAACCCGAAACAAGAGTACAAGCGTGAGTCGTTTGAACTGTTTGAAGGTCTACTAGAAGCGCTGAAAACAGACGTGATTACTGTTCTATCTCGCGTTCGTGTTCAACAGCAAGAAGAAGTTGAACGTATGGAAGAGCAGCGTCGCGCGCAAGCTGAAGAAGCGGCTCGTCGTGCACAAGCTCAACACGCGGCAGCACAGAACCCATTGTCTGAAGGTGAAGAGTCTGAAGAAGGTTCTCATCAACCAATGGTTCGCGAAGAGCGTAAAGTGGGACGTAATGAGCCTTGTCCATGTGGCAGCGGCAAAAAGTACAAACAGTGCCACGGTAAAATCGACTAATATAGTCTGAAAACATAAATAAAGAGTCGCTTAGGCGGCTCTTTTTGTATTGATAGATCTAGGAACGAATCTAATGAAAAGAATTCACATTGTTGCGGCGATCATCTTCAACCAAGACAAATCGCAAATCTTCATCACCAAACGTCCAGATGACAAACACAAAGGCGGCTTTTGGGAGTTTCCTGGCGGCAAAGTTGAGCAAGGTGAAAGTGTTGAACAAGCGATGATTCGTGAACTCGAGGAAGAGATTGGTATTACGGCGACAGAGCAAGCCTTGTTTGAACACTTGGAATACGATTATCCAGATAAGTCTCTGAAGTTTGATTTCATGACGGTCACTCAATTCAATAACCAACCTTATGGTCGTGAAGGTCAAGAAGGCCGTTGGGTCGATATTACAGCATTGCCTGATTACACCTTCCCTGAAGCGAATGTACCTATCCTTGAGCGAGTAGTAAAAGAGTTTTCTTAACTCACCGCGAACTATCTTGTGGTTAACTCGGGATATTGTTAGTTTAAAAAGATACCGCGAAACGAAAGAGAACGAGAACAAGCCTCGTTATCCAGAGAAGGAGAGAAAGCGCAATGGTTCGTATTGCAATCGCAGGAGCAGCTGGCCGTATGGGTCGCAACCTAGTAAAGGCCTCACACTTAAATCCGGAAGCCTCTGTTGCAGCAGGCTCTGAACGTCCGGAGTCTTCATTAGTTGGCGTTGATGTGGGTGAATTGTGTGGTGAGGGTAAGTTTGATGTCTTTCTGACAGATGATTTAGCAAAAGAAGTCGAGAACTTTGATGTTGTTATCGACTTTACTGCTCCAGTGAGCACGCTAGCGAATCTAGAGCTATGTAAGCAACATGGTAAGAGCATTATTATTGGTACAACGGGCTTCAGTGAAGAAGAGCGTGAACTGATTGATGAAGCCGCTAAGAAAGTGCCTGTTGTCATGGCTCCAAACTATTCTGTTGGCGTGAACCTAGTCTTCAAGCTTCTTGAGAAAGCAGCCAAAGTCATGGGTGACTACTGTGATGTTGAGATTGTTGAAGCGCATCACCGCCATAAAGTGGATGCGCCTTCAGGTACAGCGATTGGTATGGGTGAAGCCATTGCTGGTGCAATGGGCAACAAACTGAGTGATGTGGCGGTGTACGCGCGTGAAGGCATTACTGGTGAGCGCACTAAAGATGAGATCGGTTTTGCCACTATTCGTGCTGGTGATATCGTCGGTGAGCATACTGCGATGTTTGCTGATATCGGTGAGCGTGTTGAGATCACACACAAAGCGACCGACCGTATGACCTTTGCTAATGGTGCCGTTAAGGCAGCTGTTTGGTTACATTCTAAACCAGCAGGCTTTTATACCATGACCGATGTCCTCGGGCTGAATGAGCTTTAAGTACATAATTATTCGCCGGCGCAAGCCGGCTTTTTTGTATTTGAAGAAAATTATGTAAATGAAATGAGTATGTGAGATGCGCGTGTTATCGATAGTTTAGTTGGCATTTTAGGTGGTTTAACTACTTATCTTGGTGTGACGTCCAAAAGTAAGTGTTGATTTTGCTGGATGAACGTTTGCGCAAAAATCTCAGAAAATTTTGTGATCTGTAATAAGTTCAAATTTGTAAAATTCACAAAAAAGTCACGGCAGCTGATGTGTAGGTAAGTAAAACTTACTTTTTTAGGGCTTTTTCTGTTGAAATGCCCTTACTCGCTAGAAAGTGATAATTTATTTTTTAATGTGTGTTGACAGTTTCCAAGTCCGTCTTTAGAATACCGCCAATTTGTCAAAAATACCTGTTTATGTAAATAATCAAGGTAAAGGAAGGCAAATTTGCAGCTTAATTTATTTTTTATGCATTTTTATTCTGGAGGTTGTCTTGGGTAAATTAGCACTGTTAGTCCTAGAAGATGGGACAGTGTTCCGCGGTGTTTCCATTGGAGCAGATGGTATTTCCGTTGGTGAAGTTGTTTTTAATACCTCGATGACGGGGTACCAAGAAATTCTCACTGATCCTTCCTATTCTCAACAAATCGTTACTCTTACTTATCCTCACATTGGCAATACCGGAACCAATTCCGAAGACGAAGAATCCTCTTCAATCCACGCACAAGGCCTTGTGATTCGCGATCTCCCTCTTATCGCTTCTAACTTCCGTAATGAACAATCCCTTTCTGATTACCTCAAGTCGCAAAACATCGTCGGCATTGCAGACATCGACACGCGTAAGCTAACTCGTATCCTGCGTGAAAAAGGTGCTCAAAACGGTTGTATCGTAGCTGGTAACAATCTAGACGAAGCTTTGGCACTAGCGAAAGCAAAAGAATTCCCTGGTTTGAAAGGAATGGATCTTGCGAAAGAGGTTACAACAAAAGAAGCGTATCAATGGAAACAAGGTTCGTGGACGCTTGAGGGTGGACTTCCAGAAGCGAAAGACGACAGCGAATTGCCATATCACGTTGTTGCCTACGACTTCGGCGCAAAACGCAACATCCTGCGCATGTTGGTTGACCGAGGCTGCCGCCTAACGGTTGTTCCTGCTGAAACTTCAGCAGAAGAAGTTCTGGCTCTAAACCCAGATGGCGTTTTCCTATCAAACGGCCCTGGTGACCCAGAACCATGTACTTACGCGATTGAAGCGACAAAAGTATTCCTAGAAAAAGGCCTACCAATCTTTGGTATCTGTCTAGGCCACCAAATCCTTGCGCTAGCATCGGGTGCACAAACAGTGAAAATGAAGTTTGGTCACCACGGCGCAAACCACCCAGTAAAAGATTTGGAGCGTAATGTTGTGATGATTACGTCGCAGAACCACGGTTTTGCAGCAGACGAAGCAACACTACCTGAAAATCTACGTGCTACTCACGTATCGCTATTTGATGGCTCTCTACAAGGTATTCACCGCACAGACAAGCCAGCATTTAGCTTCCAAGGTCACCCTGAAGCGAGCCCAGGTCCACACGACGCGGCACCGCTATTTGACCACTTTATCGAACTAATCAAAAAACACAGCGCTTAATTCGGAGTAGTAGATAATGCCAAAACGTACTGACATACAAAGTATTCTTATTCTTGGTGCTGGTCCGATTGTTATCGGTCAGGCATGTGAGTTTGACTACTCTGGCGCACAAGCGTGTAAAGCACTGCGTGAAGAGGGTTACCGAGTTATCCTAGTAAACTCTAACCCTGCAACCATCATGACTGACCCAGACATGGCGGATGCAACTTACATCGAGCCAATCCAATGGGAAGTGGTTCGCAACATCATCGCGAAAGAAAAGCCGGATGCAGTACTGCCAACAATGGGTGGTCAGACTGCATTGAACTGTGCACTAGACCTAGAGAAGCACGGTGTTCTTGAAGAGTTCGGCGTTGAGATGATTGGTGCGACTGCTGACGCAATCGACAAAGCGGAAGACCGTTCTCGTTTCGATAAAGCGATGAAGTCTATCGGCCTTGAGTGTCCACGTGCAGATACTGCAAAAACGATGGAAGAAGCTTACGCTGTACTCGATATGGTTGGCTTCCCATGTATCATCCGTCCATCATTTACTATGGGTGGTACTGGTGGCGGTATCGCATACAACAAAGAAGAGTTCGAGGAAATTTGTCGTCGCGGTCTAGACCTGTCGCCAACTAACGAGCTTCTTATCGATGAGTCTCTTATTGGTTGGAAAGAGTACGAAATGGAAGTGGTTCGCGACAAAGCGGACAACTGTATCATCGTATGTGCGATTGAAAACTTCGACCCAATGGGCATCCACACGGGTGACTCAATCACGGTTGCACCAGCGCAAACACTAACAGACAAAGAATACCAGCTAATGCGTAACGCATCTCTAGCAGTACTGCGTGAGATTGGCGTTGAAACTGGTGGTTCAAACGTACAGTTTGGTATCAACCCGAAAGATGGCCGTATGGTTATCATCGAGATGAACCCACGTGTATCTCGCTCTTCAGCTCTAGCTTCAAAAGCAACAGGTTTCCCAATCGCTAAGATTGCAGCGAAACTTGCTGTTGGCTTTACGCTAGACGAGCTAATGAACGACATTACTGGTGGCGCTACGCCAGCATCATTCGAACCAACCATCGACTACGTAGTAACAAAGATTCCTCGCTTTAACTTCGAGAAATTTGCTGGTGCTAACGACCGTCTAACGACGCAAATGAAGTCAGTTGGTGAGGTAATGGCAATTGGTCGTAACCAACAAGAGTCACTACAAAAAGCACTTCGCGGCTTAGAAGTAGGCGCTACTGGTTTTGACGAGATGGTTGACCTAGATGCGCCAGACGCACTGACGAAAATCCGTCATGAGCTGAAAGAAGCAGGTGCAGAGCGTATTTGGTACATCGCGGATGCATTCCGTGCAGGTATGTCAGTAGATGGCGTATTCAACCTAACGCAAATCGACCGTTGGTTCCTAGTTCAAATCGAAGACATCGTGAAGCTTGAGCAAGAGCTAAAAGCAAAAGGCTTCGCTGGTCTAAACAAAGAAGAACTTAACAAGCTGAAGCGTAAAGGTTTTGCTGATGCTCGTCTATCTAAGATTCTAGGTGTAGCGGAAAGCGAAATCCGTCGTCTACGTGACCAGTACGACATCCACCCAGTGTACAAGCGCGTTGATACGTGTGCGGCTGAGTTCTCTTCTGATACGGCTTACATGTACTCATCTTACGATGACGAGTGTGAAGCGAACCCAACAGATAAAGACAAGATCATGATTCTAGGCGGCGGTCCAAACCGTATCGGCCAAGGTATCGAATTTGACTACTGTTGTGTACACGCATCGCTAGCACTGCGTGAAGATGGCTACGAAACTATCATGGTTAACTGTAACCCTGAGACTGTTTCTACGGACTACGACACATCTGACCGTCTGTACTTCGAACCAGTAACACTGGAAGACGTACTAGCAATCGCTCGTGTTGAGAAGCCAAAAGGCGTTATCGTTCAGTACGGTGGTCAAACACCACTTAAACTGGCTCGTGCACTTGAAGCGGCTGGCGTGCCAATCATCGGTACTAGCCCTGATGCAATCGACCGTGCAGAAGACCGTGAGCGTTTCCAAGTTGCTGTTGACCGTCTAGGTCTTCTACAGCCAGAAAACGCGACGGTAACGACGATGGAGCAAGCGGTAGAGAAATCTCGTGAAATCGGTTACCCACTGGTTGTACGTCCTTCTTACGTACTTGGTGGTCGTGCGATGGAAATCGTATACGACGAGCAAGATCTACGTCGCTACTTCAACGAAGCAGTTAGCGTATCAAACGAATCTCCAGTTCTACTAGATAGCTTCCTAGACGACGCAGTTGAAGTGGATATCGATGCTATCTGTGACGGTGAGCGTGTGGTTATCGGCGGTATCATGGAGCACATCGAACAGGCGGGTGTTCACTCAGGTGACTCAGCATGTTCTCTTCCTGCATACACGCTAAGCCAAGAAATCCAAGACGTAATGCGTGAGCAAGTTGAAAAGCTAGCGTTCGAGTTGGGTGTTCGTGGTCTGATGAACACGCAGTTCGCGGTTAAGAACAACCAAGTATACCTAATTGAGGTGAACCCTCGTGCAGCGCGTACAGTACCGTTCGTATCTAAAGCAACTGGTGCGCCAATCGCTAAGATTGCAGCGCGTGTAATGGCGGGCCAATCGCTAGAGTCTCAAGGCTTTACGAAAGAAATCATTCCACCTTACTACTCAGTGAAAGAAGTTGTGCTGCCATTCAACAAATTCCCTGGTGTTGACCCACTGTTAGGCCCAGAAATGCGCTCGACTGGTGAGGTTATGGGGGTTGGTGCTACGTTTGCAGAAGCTTACGCGAAAGCAGAATTGGGTTGTGGCAACATTTATCCAGAAGGTGGTCGTGCACTACTGTCTGTTCGTGCAGGTGACAAAGAGCGCGTTGTGGACCTAGCGTCTAAGTTGACAAAACTTGGTTACCAGCTAGATGCAACGCACGGTACAGCTGTCATTCTTGGCGAAGCGGGTATTAACCCACGTCTAGTAAACAAAGTACACGAAGGTCGTCCTCACATTCTTGACCGTATCAAGAACAACGAGTACACCTACATCGTGAATACTGCCGCTGGCCGTCAAGCGATTGAAGATTCTAAAGTTCTTCGTCGCGGAGCACTAGCAGAGAAAGTGAACTACACGACAACACTAAACGCTGCATTCGCAACTTGTATGGCACACACTGCAGACGCGAAGAGCACGGTAACTTCGGTTCAAGAGCTACACGCAAAAGTGAAAGCTAGCCTAGAAGCGTAATAGATAAAAATCAGTAAGCCCGAAAAATAGGGCTTATATGACAACCTCATTGCCCGCTCATTTGAGCGGGCTTTTTTGTTTAATTAAGCAACTTGTTCTACTTGTTGATATTTTTCATTAGTCTTCGGTGCTCTCTACGACTCTGAGCTAGTTCATAGTAAAAGGTCATGAAGCATTTGTAAGAAGGAGTATTCATCAAATAAAGAGCAAGAATAGGGAGAGCAAGGGCTATCACCCAGAATAGGTCTCCCATTTTTGCTTCTGAAACCCCAAAACATATCGCAATGAAAATCTGTATCGTGGCATTGAAAATATTGATGGGATTTAGAAACTTTAAACCATGAATAATGATCATCCCAAATGGAATCGTTACCAAAAGTGCACCAATACCCATCATTACCACCCAAAAGTAGAATGGACCGTAAGTGGTTGAAATATCGATTAGTTGATCCAGAAAGAAAATATTTAATCCTCCCCCCATTGTTAAAAGCATTATTGCACTTAAAGCTGTGGCGATGCTTTTAGCGGACAGAATGAAGACTTCTTTTTCTCTACTATTCAATGGAAAACTCCTCGTACACACCCACTGCAATAGCACCGACGTTGCCGGAGGTTGCACTACCCACGAAACTGATAGTTGCACCAATGGCATCTTTTAGTTGAAGTTGGATGGCATTGCTGATCTCTTGTGAAGAGAACCTTCGTTTTACGCTTCCTGAACGTACTAGTTGTTTATAGGCTTTTGAAGATAAGTTTGGGATGTTTTGTTTCGAAATTTCTTTAGTGAGCCTTGCTCGTTCGTGTCGATTTAAGCCCTTTAAAACTTCACTTAAGCTTTTTCCTGAGCTCTTCTGTAGATTACTTATGGCTTTTATTGTGGCTGTGCCTGATGCCCCAACACCTACCAGAGATATGTAATCGAGGGCTTTAGATGTATTTTGATACCAAGCTTGCGAGTCCAGTTCATCTAGCTTATCAGGAGCAAAACCTTCAGCTCCACTCCTGCCTATGCCCACCATACATTGGACTGTAGAGGCCGCCGCCGCACTGTATCCCAAATAAGTAACGGCAGCACTCGTGCCTCCCGAAATTGGAATCGCACCAACACTACCTACAACCACCATCCAACCTAAAGCTGCTGAAGCACAGCTTAAGCCTGCTCCAATAAGTTCAGAAGCTAACTTAGACTCTCTATTCGAAGACTTAAGTTCTTTGGCGTAGTTATCGGCGGACATAGGAGATGTCGGCTCTTTTAAAATAATACTGATAGGGTTGACGCGACAACTGGAATTGAACTTTCGAAGAGAGATTATTGTTGAATCACCTGCGATATAAATAACCCCAGCCCCCGAAGTTTCAGGCCTAGAATCTATGACTTTGAAGAGCTGTTTTAGATTTACGGTTTGTTCTATGCGAGAGCGTAGCTGTTGCTCTTTTATTGAGGGGCGAGTCCTTAAAACATCCATTATTTTCACTCTTGATAAGGTTGAATTTATCAGATTAAGCCAGTGTTTTTCTTGGCCATCAAAAAAATGAAATGCTCTTGAGAGTGAATTCGATTGGAAATGTAATTGATACATTTAACGTATCATTTCTTGGACTTTTCTTATTGATGAAAATTGGGAATAGGTTGGTGTCTTGAGTTTCCTTTTGCGCGTTGGTGTGGTGGTGCTATCGTTGCCTTCTCTTCGTTACACATTTTTACAAGGACGCATAAGTGGAAATCACTTTTGAGATTTTAGTTGCATTGTTTTTTGTTGCATCGGTAGCGGGATTTATCGATGCCATGGCTGGTGGTGGTGGCCTATTGACTCTGCCTGCTTTATTGGCGGCGGGGCTCAGCCCCACTCAGGCGCTAGCGACCAACAAGTTACAAAGCTCATTCGGAAGTTTTTCTGCCAGTTGGTATTTTGTGCGTAATGGTATTGTTAGCCTTAAAGAGATGCGCTTAGCGATTCTATGCACCTTTATTGGGTCTGCTATTGGTGCAGAAGCTGTGCAGTTTATTGATGCCGGGATACTAACCAGCCTTATTCCAGTATTACTTATCGCGATTTCACTCTACTTTTTGCTTTCTTCAACCTCGAAAGCGGCTGAGGGGGAACCAAAGCTCTCTGAAGCTATGTTCGCTCTGTGTGTTGGTGGTGGTGTTGGTTTTTACGATGGTTTTTTTGGGCCGGGGACTGGCTCTATATTTGCGCTCTGCTTTGTCGCGCTTGGTCACTTCTCGTTAGTTGATGCAACGGCTCGAACTAAGATTCTTAACTTCACTTCGAATATTGCGGCGCTCCTGTTCTTTATTCTAGCGGGCTTACCTGTGTGGGAAATCGGTTTGACTATGGCTGTCGGTGGTTTTATTGGTGCTCAACTTGGTGCCAAAGTGGTGGTAACCAAAGGACAAAAGTGGATTCGACCTTTAGTTATAACTATGTCAATGCTGATGGCGGTGAAACTTCTTTGGCAACAACATCAACAATGGCTTCTATCACTGTTTTAACTCGTTCATTGCGATAGGCGTTGTGGCGTAGGCAGATGTGTATTGGACGAATTAAGGGGGCGAGTTCCTCAAAGTTGTAACAGTACTCCTCCGCTATATTCAGTGTTTTAATGATCGACCTTGGAATTAGAGCTGGTGCCATACCACCTAACGCTAATTGTGCTGCTGCCGTGTACGAATCCATTTCCATTAAAGGCTGGATATTGTGTTTAGAGAGCACGGCCTGCTGATAAGTGTTGGCTGGATTATTTAAGTCATTGGTCAGAATTGCTTTTGGCATCTTTGTGAGCTCATGTCTGCTTATGATAGAGAAAGGCTCATCTGCTAGATGATAACTCATCAAACCATGATGAGGAGGTAAGTAACCCGCGCAGAATCCAAGAGTGGCTTTGCCTGATTTTACGTTTTCTACGATTCGTGGCGTATGGTTGGTTGAAATTCTTAGGTATGGATCTTGGGCTAAGCGCTCTTCCATGATCAAACTGAGGTAACCTGCTACCAACGTTTCCGAACAGTCTATTTTTATCAATGACGAATCTTCGAGCTCTTGTTGGTCATGTATCTGACCACGCAACTCATTAAATGTAGGCTCGATAGTGCTTATTAGTGCTATAGCATCTGAAGTGAGCTTTATATGGCGACCACTTGGCTCTATCAACTTCTTCCCTAGTTTTTTTTCTAGGTTCGCAATCCGTTTGCTGACTGCTGATTGACTGATGTAAAGCTGACTTCCAGTACGACTCATGGTCTTTTCTTTACTTAATACCAAGAGTGTTTCGATGCCTTCCAGTAACATGCCTATCCATGAATGTTGGGAATAATAGCCTTAATATAACCAAGCTTTGTGCGAGAAGCGATAGGCGTGGGGCAAACAAAAAGAGCCGTCGATTAGGACGGCTCTTTTTAGTTAATTAGCTGAAGATTATCGATTGATGGCAAAGGTTGGCAGTGATAAGTGCCAGCGAATCGCACCAAGACGAATAATCAAGGTTGAGATGACACCTGCGAGTAGGGCGACTGAATGGTCGTGTCCCATACTCAATGCCGTTGTATGGAAAATTCCGCCTATGATACATGCGGTCGCGTAGACTTCGCTTCTTAAAACCATTGGTACCTCGCGAGCCAGCACATCACGAATAATACCGCCACCACAGCCAGTAATGACGCCCATGATAACAGCCACCATGCCGGATGCATTGTAGGCCAGGGCTTTTTCAACACCGATACCAACAAATACAGCCAAACCAATCGCGTCACATACGGGAAGCACCCACCAAGGTAGACGTTTAGGACGACGAACCAGAATCATGGTGAGCAAACAGGTAATGAAAATTACCCAAAGATAGGTAGTGTCAGTGATCCAAAATACCGGGGTTGCGCCAAGCGCCATGTCACGAATAGTGCCACCACCAATAGCTGTCACACTACCGAGCACGATCACACCGAAAGGATCCATCTTTAATCGGCCTGCGAGCAAAACACCAGAAACCGCAAAGACAGCAGTACCGAATAAATCGATCATATAAAGCAGCATGGAGTCCATGTTACTTGGTACCTTATAAACAAATTGTGGGGAACAGAAATGGGACGGAAATTGTACGGGATTTCCAACGGAAACGTTAGCGTTTTTGCCGAACGGTTTCAAAGTGTTCGCACACCTCTGTGATCGCGTTTAAGGTTCTAGGGGTTGGGCGGTTGATCCAATCAGAATTAAGTGACCAAACATGGTCATTTTTTAATGCGGGAATGTCGTTTTTCCACTCTGCCCACATACCATCATTATCCATGGCATGGCGGGAGGTGAACAGTACTTCAGGCTGGCGAGTAATCACTTGCTCGATGCTGACTTGTGGGTAAGGGGCTCTGCCTTTAGCAAAGATATTTTCACCACCGCAAAAGGTGAAGACTTCACCTGGCCAGTTCTTGCCCGCAACGGTGATGATCGGTTTTTCACTCAACTGATAGAAGTAGCTAACTTTATCTTCGGTATTGTACTTTTCTTTTAGTGTTTTTAGCTGTGCACGAAAATTTGCTGCGGCCTTTTGTCCTAGTTCGGGCTTTTCACTGTATTGGCTGAGCTGCTCAATATTTTGGGCAATATCTTCTAGTGTCCCAGTCGTTGAATAGTAGAGAGGGATATCAAATTGTTTGAGCTTCTCAAGTTCTTTGGCTGGATTTCCTGCCGGCCAAGCGATAACTAAGTCGGGCTGCAGGGCGATGATGCGTTCGAGTTTGATGCCTTGGTAGTTTGATACTTTTTCTAAATCTTTGGCTTGCTCCGGGTAGTCACTCATCTCACTGACCGCAATCAACTTGTCTCCAAGGCCTGCTGCATAGGCAATTTCCGTTGCGTGTGGCGCCAGACTGATGACACGTTGAACAGGCTCATTGGCAAAAGAAACGGTAGAGAAGATTAGAGGGAGGGCAAAGCAAAGTTTTTTCATCATAGTCCTTGATAAATGAATCCGAGAATTAGGCTTTGGATAACAATCCAAGCAAAGATACGCCAAACGATTAAGGTTTGGATTTGCGCTAGATGAATGGCGGATGGCGCAATGCGACCACCTATTTTTGCTCGTTCAGCTCGCTGTCCTTGATATAAAGCAGGACCACCTAGCGACAATTGAAGCTTGTTACCAATTGAGCACAACAACCAAGCTGGCCCTGGAAGCGGCCAAGATTTCGCTTGTTGAAGCATAGCGGTTGAAACGCTTGATACGTTTTTACCCACACCAATAAACATAGCGAATAAGCGCAATGGAATGATTTCTAGCGCCGCTGTTAATTGAATTACAGGCTTACCAAATGGGGAATATTGACGGCGACTTGGGGACCATGCTCGAGCAAGTTCAGCGGTTAGGCGATACATCAGCGCACCAATTCCACCAGTTAATCCATACCAAAACAGAACACACACTACGTTACGTCCGTAACCCATGATGATGGTCTCTGCTCCAGCTTTACCAATGCCTAGTAGCGATAAGCTCTCTGTATCGCGGTTCAGGTAAGGTTTGAGTAGCGCTCGGCACTGTGCTTTGTTCTCATTCGACATTGCGGTGACCAGTTGTTTAGCAAGTGATTCGTTGTTTCGCCAGTCGAGAGCAATCAGCAGCAATGCCAACTCAAATAACGGCGCTTGCCAAACTAAAGGCTTCATCGCGAGCAGCAATATCAAGCAAGGCACAAGCATAAGAAGAAGCGCGAGTCCGCCAGAGATGATGCTTTGCGAGTAGTTGTGGTTGTTATTGACTTTGCTTGCTAGTTGCTCGGCGAACTTATGCCAAAGCGTCACTGGATGTGCAGCGTGTGGAATGGGGAGCAGGAGATGGAATACTAATGCGCCCCACATGACGAGGAGCGCACCATTGGCATAAAATTGCTGAAAGGTTTCTTCCATGAAATTCGATAGACTTACTTAGTCAGTTCCAACATTTTGAATACCATTTCTGAAGAGCTTTTCGCTGCAAGCGGTAGGAACTCTTCGAAGCTCATTGGCGATTCTTTATCTGCTACATCAGAGATAGCGCGCACAACAACAAACGGCGTGTTGAATTGTTGACAAGTTTGAGCGATAGCAGATGCTTCCATTTCTACAGCGATAACTGAAGGGAAGTGTTTACGAATGAACTCTTGGCGCTCTGCAGTGCAAACAAACGCATCACCAGTACAGATCAGACCGCGAACTGCGTGAGTGTTTTCCATTTGAGCCAGCGCTTTTTCCGCAAGGTCCATTAGCTTCTCATCCGCTTTGAATGCTGCTGGTTGGCCTGCCATTTGACCCATTTCGTAACCAAACGCCGTTACGTCTGCATCGTGGTGACGAACTTCTGTTGAGATAACAACGTCGCCTAGGTTTAGGCTTGAGTCAAAGCCGCCTGCAGAACCAGTGTTGATAACCACATCTGGTTGGTACTCGTCTAGCAGAATGGTTGTACCAACTGCTGCCGCTACTTTACCGATGCCAGATTGAAGCAGTACCACATCAACGTCGTTAATCTGACCAGAGAAAAACGTACAACCTGCTTTGCTTACTGTTTGGCAGTTTGTCATTGCTTCTTTCAGGATGGTGACTTCTTGTTCCATCGCACCGATGATACCAACTTTCATAACACTCTCTTTCGATAAAAATTAAAGTTGGCGAGAGTATACCACTCTGCACCAATATGTGGTTGTTATTTGATTAATCCAGCATTCGCCAACAGTGCCCGTAATTGTTCGGCACGCTTACGGTTCACACCAAAGTCTGAATAGCCAACGCGAGATTCTGAGCGAACAATTAACTGATCGCCTTCAAGCTTGAGTTCTAAATCATCCACAAAGCGCATGATTTTAGATGTGCACTCGATTCGCAGGTAATTACCTTCTTTCACCGCTGTTTTCGCCCCCGGCAGTTCAAGTGCCACTTGCTCAATAGCATCGATGTTCGCTGAATCAGCTAGGGTGAATGGCGTTAGGTTATATTCTTCACGCGTGTCTTGGGTGGAAACGCAGTTTGGTTTGTCACCACAAGGTGATTGAGAACGATCCGTCATGGTTGTGACTCCTTGGCTACAAGCAGTTAAGCCGAGCAAAGTGATGGAAAGGAGAGCGGCTTTTTTCATTGTATTTACTCTTATAATTTTGCTTCTAATTATATGGATACAAAAGAAAAAGGATCCAATAATAGGATCCTTTTTGTGATGTTAGCTGTGATTAAACTTCGAGGTAATCGAGAATGCCTTCTGCCGCTTTTCGTCCTTCATCAATGGCAGTGACGACCAGATCTGAGCCTCGCACCGCATCGCCACCAGCGAAGATCTTTTCGTTGCTGGTCTGGAATTGGAACTCTTGCTTAGCAGGGGCTTTGATACGACCCCATTGATCCAAATCGACATCAAACGGAGCTAACCAGTCCATTTTGTGTGGCTGGAAACCAAACGCCATGATCACGACGTCTGCTGGTAGAACATGCTCGCTGCCTTCTACTGGCTCTGGACGGCGACGACCTGCTTCATCAGGCTCACCAAGGGCGGTTTTAACCACTTTGACCCCCGAGACTTTGCCAGACGCATCCACTTCAATCCCTAGTGGCTGAAGATTGAACATGAACTTCACGCCTTCTTCTTTGGCGTTTTTCACCTCACGGCGAGAGCCGGGCATATTGGCTTCATCACGACGGTAAGCACATACCACGTTTGACGCGCCTTGGCGGATAGAGGTTCGAACACAGTCCATAGCGGTATCACCACCACCCAATACCACAACGCGTTGTTTCGCCATGTCGATAAAAGGTTGGTCGTGCTCTAAATCCATCACCTTGTAGGTATTTGAAATCAAGAATGGTAGGGCATCGTAAACACCCGGCGCACCTTCATTTTCTAGTCCTGCACGCATGTACTTGTAAGTACCAACACCCAAAAAGACGGCATCGTACTCATCAAGTAGCTCTTGCATCTGCACATCTTTACCTACTTCGACATTCATGCGGAACTCAACACCCATCTCGGTGAAGACGCGGCGGCGGTTTTCCATCACGCCTTTTTCAAGCTTGAATGAAGGGATACCGAAGGTCAGTAGGCCTCCAATTTCAGGATAGCGGTCAAATACGACAGGTTTCACGCCATTGCGCACTAGGATATCAGCGGCTGCCAAGCCTGCTGGGCCTCCACCAATGATGGCAACCTTTTTGTCGGTCCACTCCACCTTGGACATATCAGGTTTCCAGCCCATTTCGAAAGCTTTGTCGGTAATGTATTTTTCAACGTTACCTATAGTGACTGCACCAAAGTCCTCATTAAGAGTACAAGAGCCCTCACATAGACGATCTTGCGGACATACTCGGCCACAAACTTCAGGCAAGCTGTTGGTTTGGTGCGATAGCTCAACGGCTTCGAGGATACGACCTTCATTGGCTAGCTTTAACCATTGTGGGATGTAGTTGTGGACAGGGCACTTCCATTCACAATATGGGTTACCACAATCTAAGCAGCGATCCGCCTGCGCAGTCGCTTGTTGCTTGGTAAACGGTTCATAGATTTCAACGAACTCGATCTTACGAACTTTGATAGGCTTCTTCGCAGGATCTACGCGTTGAACATCGATAAATTGATAAACGTTCTGACTCATGATTCAAACATCCTCCATGATTACTGGGCTTGAACGCGCAGTTCTGCGGCACTGCGACTCTGGTGACCAAGTAGCGTGCGTAAGTCCGCCGCTTGTGGTTTCACCAAGTAGAACTTTGGAATCCATTCATCAAAGTTCGCCAAGATATCTTCTGCGTGGCTAGAGCCGGTTTCTTCAAGGTGTTCTGCAATCAGACCACGTAAGTGCTCTTGGTGGATGTAGAGATCCGATAGAGAAATCGCTTCAACAGACTCGTTGTTCACGCGACCTTGGAAGTCTTGGTTCTCATCCAATACGTAAGCAAAACCGCCAGTCATGCCTGCGCCAAAGTTCACGCCTGTCGCGCCAAGAATGGCAACAATACCGCCGGTCATGTACTCACAAGCGTTGTCGCCAGCGCCTTCAATGACAGCAATCGTACCTGAGTTACGTACGCCGAAACGCTCACCGGCTTTACCTGCCGCAAACAACTTACCGCCGGTTGCCCCGTACAGACAGGTGTTACCAATGATGGTCGCTTCATTACACTTAAATGCAGTGCCAAGGTGAGGTTTGATAACCACCTTACCGCCAGCCATGCCTTTACCTACGTAGTCGTTTGCATCGCCAGTGAGATAAAGCTCTACGCCACCCGCGTTCCAAACGCCAAATGACTGACCTGCAGTGCCATCCAAGTGCAGTTTGATTGGCGTTGCCGCCATGCCTTGGTTGCCGTAACGCTGAGCGATTTCACCTGATAGGCGAGCACCCACAGAACGGTCGGTGTTGATCACGTTGTAGAAGAAGCTAGCAGATTGACGTTTTTCAACCGCTTGTAGTGCGTCTTCGATGATCTTGTTGTTTAGCTCTGCTTTATCAAATGGTGTATTTGGTTGTGTCCAGTAAAGAGGGTGTCCTTCTGGAGAGACGGGTGCCTCAAGGATATTCGACAAATCCAGCTTGGTTTGTTTTGCTGTCAGACCTTCAACGGTTTCCAACAAATCGGTACGACCAATCAAGTCAGTCAGTTTTTCAACACCAAGTTCAGCGAGCAATCCGCGTACTTCGTCTGCCAGACCAATGAAGTAGTTCATCACCATTTCCGGAAGACCTTTGAAGTACTCTTTACGCAGCGTCTCGTCTTGAGTTGCAACGCCAGTAGCACAGTTGTTGAGGTGACAAATACGTAGGAACTTACAACCCATTGCCACCATTGGTGCAGTACCAAAACCGAAGCTTTCTGCACCGAGAATCGCCGCTTTCACCACGTCCAGACCGGTTTTTAGACCACCATCTACCTGTAGACGAATCTTATGACGTAGACCATTAGAAACCAGTGCTTGTTGTGTCTCTGCCAGTCCCAACTCCCAAGGGCTACCAGCGTATTTCACTGAAGTTAATGGGCTTGCTGCAGTACCACCGTCGTAACCCGAAATGGTAATGAGATCAGCGTAAGCTTTCGCGACACCTGTTGCGATGGTGCCGACACCAGGCTCAGATACTAATTTCACCGAAACCAGCGCTTTTGGATTGACTTGTTTTAGGTCGAAGATCAGCTGGGCTAAGTCTTCAATCGAATAAATATCGTGGTGCGGAGGAGGGGAGATCAGAGTCACCCCCTGTACCGAATAACGCAGTTTTGCGATTTCTGCGGTGACTTTGTGTCCCGGTAACTGACCACCTTCGCCCGGCTTCGCACCCTGTGCGACCTTGATCTGCAGCACGTCTGCATTGGTTAGGTAGTGAGGCGTAACACCAAATCGACCCGAAGCAATCTGTTTGATACGCGAGTTACGCTCGGTACCGAAGCGACGTGGATCTTCACCTCCTTCACCCGAGTTGGAGTAACCACCGAGACGGTTCATCGCTGTTGCAAGTGCTTCGTGCGCTTCTGGGCTAAGTGCACCAATGGACATCGCCGCCGAGTCAAAACGTTTGAAGAGTTCTGTGCTTGGCTCGATTTGCTCAAGTGGTAATGGGGAATCTGATTTTTTCAGCGCCATTAAGTCACGCAGCATGGCAACAGGGCGTTGGTTCACCTGCTTAGCAAAGCTCTGATAATCGTTACTTTCGCCTGATTTAACCGCAGTTTGCAGTGTGCCAACTACGTCTGGGTTGTAGGCGTGATATTCACCACCGTGGACATATTTCAATAAACCACCATGCTCGATGGCCTTACGTTTTGCCCAAGCTTTACGAGAAAGGTTGTACAAATCTTGTTGGAAGTCGTCGAAGCTCGCGCCTTCAATACGAGTCGTCACGCCTTTAAAGCATAAGTCGACGACTTCTTGGCTCAAGCCAACCGCTTCAAACAGTTGCGAGCAGCGGTAAGAGGCGATGGTAGAAATACCCATTTTCGACATGATCTTGTACAGACCTTTGTTGATGCCGTATTGGTAGTTTTGCATCACATCGCGGTAGTCTTTTTCTAGCGCTTTATCATCAATCAGCTTACCTAGTGCTTCATAAGCAAGGTATGGATAAACCGCAGTAGCACCAAAGCCAAGCAAGACAGCAAATTGGTGTGGGTCACGAGCTGTTGCGGTCTCAACAACAATGTTGGCATCACAACGTAAGTTGGCATCGATCAAGCGAGTTTGAACCGCACCGACGGCCATTGCTGCAGGAATTGGCAGCTTGCCTTTGACTAAAGCGCGATCTGAAAGCACCACTAGAACCGTGCCTTCACGTACGACCTGTTCTGCTTGTTCACACAGATCATCAATAGCCTGTTTGAGATCTTTCTGTTGTGGATCGTAGTTGATGTCGAGAATGGTATTACGGTAGTGATCGTCACCAAGCTCGAGTAACTGCTGCATGTCTGAGTAAAGTAGTACTGGTGAATCGAAGGTCACTCGGTAGGCGTGGCCATCGGTTTCACAGAAGACGTTCATCTCCTGACCAATACTGGTCGCCAGTGACATAACGTGTTTTTCACGCAATGGATCGATTGGCGGGTTGGTTACCTGAGCGAACTTCTGACGGAAGTAATCAGTCACCAAGCGCTCTTTCGACGAGAGAACGGCCATTGGGGTGTCATCACCCATAGAGCCGACCGCTTCTTGGCCCATATCACCAAGAACACGCAGCACTTGATCGACTTCTTCATTACTCATGGCGAATTGCTTTTGATAAGTCTTAAGCAAGTCTTCATCAAAGCTGCGCTCACCCACTTGATCTTCAGGTAGCTGAGCAAAAGGTGTGAGTTTGCGAACGTTGTTTTCCATCCATTCGCGGTAAGGGTGGCGAGATTTCAGATCGTTATCGATCTCGCTAGACTGCCAAAGCTTACCTTTACGAGTATCGACAACCAGCAGCTCACCCGGACCAACACGGCCTTTCTCGGCAACTTCATCGGGAGCGTAGTCCCAAATCCCTACCTCTGATGCTAGGGTGATAAATTTGTCCTTGGTAATCACATAACGTGCAGGACGCAGACCATTTCGGTCTAGGTTACAGGCAGCGTAACGGCCATCGGACAGTACGATACCTGCCGGACCATCCCATGGCTCCATGTGCTTGGAGTTGAAGTCGTAAAACGCTCGCAGATCCGGGTCCATGTCTGGGTGGTTTTGCCATGCTGGTGGCACAAGCATGCGCATGGCACGGAAGATATCCATACCGCCAGAAAGGAATAGATCCAACATATTATCTAAGCTGGAAGAATCTGAACCTGTCTCGTTCACAAACGGTGCTGCGGTTTGTAGGTCTGGCAGCAGTGGTGACGAGAACTTGTAAGCTCGCGCTCGTGCCCATTGGCGGTTACCTTCAATGGTGTTGATCTCACCATTATGAGCAAGGTAACGGAACGGTTGAGCTAATGGCCAACGCGGTTGAGTATTGGTAGAAAAGCGCTGGTGGAACAGGCAGATAGCAGATTCCATGCGTAGGTCAGCAAGATCAAGATAGAAGCGCGGTAAGTCCGCAGGCATGCACAAGCCTTTGTACACCAAAACTTGTGTCGACAAGCTACAGATGTAGAAATCAGGATCTTCGGTGATTTGTTTCTCGATGCGACGGCGTGCAATGTAGAGACGACGCTCAATGTCACGCTCGCGCCAACCTGCCGGAGCAGATATAAAGACTTGTTGAATGTCTGGAAGTGAATCGGCGGCGATTGGGCCGAGTACTTCTGAATTGGTTGGTACTTCACGCCACCCAGCTACCGTCAAAGTCTCTTGTGCGAGCTCTTTGTTGATGATGTCTTTGGCGAGTTGAGCTTTCACCGGGTCTTGGTTGAAGAAAATCATCCCTACGGCGTATTGCTTGCCAAGGTTGAAGCCATTTTCTTCAGCGATAAGGCGTAAATAGGAATCGGGCTTTTGTAGAAGAAGACCACAACCATCACCAGTTTTACCATCGGCGGCGATACCACCACGGTGGGTCATGCGGTCAAGTGCAGAAATTGCTGTACGTACCAGCTTGTGACTTTGCTCGCCTTCCATGTGCGCGATCAAGCCAAATCCACAGTTGTCTTTCTCAAGACTTGGATCATAAAGAGCCATTGCAATTCTCCCTTTGCTTATCTGTCATCCCGACAGATATATCAACACTGCTCAAGTTGATAATGATGACTAACTATGCGTCACTTTCTAAGTTTTATGTATATCTATTCAATAAAATTCGTCAAATATATTAACAAAAATTGTGTGTTTTATTTTCACCAACTTCACAAGCTATAGCTTATTGTAAAAAAGGTCAAGTTATTAGTGAATCATCGCGTGAATATGCGATTTACCATTTAATTGGCTGAAATAGTTCAAGAAAAACAGTGAGATAGAAAAGTGGTTGTTACAAAAAAGTAACATTTGATTTTGGCGGGAATAAAAAAGACCAGCACAAAATGCTGGTCAAAATAAAAAGATTGGAAGGAACTGTTTTCTTTCCTGACGACCAGCCATCGATAGTACTGATGGCTGGGTTTATGCCTCGAAAAGAGGAAGTAAGCGCACTCCCTTTAAGCAGAAAGCATTAGTGAATCTGCTTTTGCTTCTAGGTTTGTGCCACCCATTAGGTAATCATCGATAGCACGGGCACATTCGCGGCCTTCATTGATACAACGAACCACCAAAGATTGACCTGTTCGCATATCACCAGCAGCAAATACACCTTCTTGGTTAGTAGCAAAACCTTGAGTTGCTACGTTACCGCGCTCATCTAGCGCGATATCCAGTTGAGCAAGTACGCCTGTTGGTTCAGGATGTAGGAAGCCCATCGCTAGAAATGCCATATCACATGGAATCACACGCTCGCTGCCTTCTACTTCTTTGAAGCTTGGACGCTCGCCAGGTTTCGCATCTTGCCAAACGATGTCAGCTAAACGAAGACCTGTAACTTCACCCTTGTCATTGCCAATGAACTCTTTGGTCAGGATGTTCCAGTGACGATCAACACCTTCTTCATGAGAGGTCGAAGTACGTAGAATCATTGGGTACTGTGGCCATGGCATATTTGCAGGGCGTTTCTCTGGTGGAATCGGCATGATTTCAACCTGAGTGATGCTTGTTGCGCCATGACGGTTAGAGGTACCCACACAGTCAGAGCCGGTATCACCACCACCGATAACGACAACATGTTTACCCGCGGCGTGAAGTTCTTCACCCTTAAGATCCATGTTGTTGGCACGGCGGTTGTTTTGACCTAGGAATTCCATTGCGAAGTGAACGCCTCTTAGCTCACGACCCGGAACTGGCAAATCACGAGGAACGGTTGAACCACCCGTTAGTAGAACCACATCGAATTCTTGACGAAGTTGCTGGGCATTCACATCAACACCAACGTGTTGGTTAACTTTGAATTCAATACCTGCTTCTGCCATCAAATTGATCTTACGATCAATCACGTCCATACCCAGTTTGAAATCTGGGATACCAAAACGTAGCAGACCGCCTACTTTCTCGTCTCGTTCGAATACCGTCACAGTATGACCAGCGCTGTTAAGTTGCTCTGCTGCTGAAAGACCAGCAGGGCCCGAACCGATGATCGCAACGGTTTTGCCAGTGCGAGAACGTGGTGTTTTTGGTTTGGCGTACCCTTCACGATACGCTGTTTCTACGATGGTTTTCTCGATATTACAGATAGTGATTGGATCTTGGTTGATGCCAAGTACACAAGCACTTTCACATGGGGCAGGGCAAACACGACCAGTAAACTCTGGGAAGTTATTGGTTGAGCTTAGAATGTTCCAAGCTTCTTCCCAGCTATCACGATAAACCGCATCGTTAAACTCTGGGATGATGTTACCGATAGGGCAGCCGTTATGACAAAACGGCACACCACAATCCATACAACGAGAAGCCTGAGTATTGATCTTGTCACCAAACTCCTCGTTCAGAACGAACTCTTTGTTGTTCTTGATACGTTCAGCTGGGGCGATCTTCTGTGGAAGTTCACGACCATGCTCTAAAAATCCAGTAGGCTTACCCATTACACTGCCTCCGCTTCAGTTTGTTGCGCTTCAGCTTTACGCTTTTGAAGAACCGCTTTGTAGTCACGCGGCATTACCTTAACCATAGAGGCTAGGCTTGCTTCAAAGTTGTCTAGGAAAGACTGAGCGACTTCACTTCCTGTGAATTGAACATGCTTAGTTAGCATGTCGAGTAATAGATCTCTGTCTTCTTGCTCGATTGGATCTAGGTCTACTAGCTCTGGGTTCAGTTTTGACTCAAAGTCGCCTGATTTATCCCATACGTAAGCCACGCCGCCACTCATACCTGCAGCAAAGTTACGACCTGTTGAACCAAGGATAATTGCTGCACCGCCCGTCATGTACTCACAACCGTGGTCACCGACGCCTTCTACTACTACTTTTGCGCCTGAGTTACGAACACAGAAACGTTCGCCTGCCATACCGCGAATGAAAGACTCACCCGAAGTTGCACCGTAGAAACACACGTTACCAACCACGATGTTGTCTTCTGCGACAATGCTTGATTTCGCATCTGGGTAAAGTACTAACGTACCGCCAGATAAGCCTTTACCCCAGTAGTCGTTCGCGTCGCCTTCCACTTCAAACTTCACGCCCTTAGCGAGGAATGCACCGAATGACTGACCCGCAGAACCTTTGAACTTCACGTTCATTGGTTGAGGTAGACCCGCATCTTTGTACACTTTCGAGATTTCGTTCGACAACATGGTACCTGCAGAGCGGTCTGTGTTGACGATAGGGAATTCGGCATTCACCGCTTCGCCTTTCTCGAGTGCAGGAATCGCTGCTTGAATCAGCTTGCGGTCTAGCACTTCTTCTAGGTTGTGGTTCTGCTGAGCTTGGTTGAATACACCATCAGCTTCGCGTGGTTGCTCAACGTGTAGAACAGGAGATAGGTCTAGGTTCTTGTATTTCCAGTGAGAAACGTCTTGGCGAATCTTCAGTTTCTGACCTTGACCGACCATCTCATCGATAGTGCGGAAGCCAAGTTCAGCCATGATTTCACGCAGACCTTGTGCCATGTACTGGAAGAAGGTTACGACGTCTTCTACGCGACCATCAAAGCGCTCGCGAAGTGTCTTGTTTTGAGTCGCGATACCAACAGGACAGGTGTTCTTATGACACTTACGCATCATGATACAACCTTCAACCACCAATGCTGCGGTTGCCACGCCCCATTCTTCTGCTCCAAGTAGTGTTGCCACTGCAAGGTCACGAGGTGTCTTCATCTGACCATCCGCTTGAACCACGATACGGTTACGTAGACCGTTCTTCAGTAGCGTTTGGTGTGTTTCTGCCAAACCAAGTTCCCAAGGAAGACCTGTATGACGGATTGAAGACATTGGGGATGCACCTGTACCACCGTCGAAACCTGCGATAAGTACAACGTCCGCTTTCGCTTTCGCTACACCAGAAGCGATCGTACCTACGCCAGCTTCCGATACCAGCTTCACGTTTACACGACCCGCGCGGTTCGCGTTCTTCAAGTCGTAGATAAGCTGAGCCAAATCCTCGATGGAATAGATATCGTGGTGTGGCGGTGGCGAGATAAGACCGACGCCCGGAGTTGAGTGACGTGTAGCACCGATCCAGTCATCTACTTTATCGCCTGGTAGCTGACCACCTTCACCTGGCTTCGCACCTTGAGCCATCTTGATTTGTAGCTCATCAGCGTTGGTTAGGTAGTAAGAGGTTACGCCGAAACGACCTGAAGCCACCTGCTTGATCGCAGAGCGTTCCCAATCGCCGTTGTCTTTGCGTTCGAAACGCATTGGGTCTTCACCACCTTCACCAGAGTTCGATTTCGCGCCAAGGCGGTTCATCGCAACAGCCAGTGTGGAGTGTGCTTCGTAAGAAATAGAACCGAATGACATTGCACCGGTCGCGAAGCGTTTCACGATGCTTTCAATTGGCTCGACTTCGTCGATAGAGATAGAACCTGCTGGGTTCTTAATGAACTCAAGTTGGCTACGCAGGGTTACCGCATTGTCACCTTGCTTATCTACAGCAGTCGCGTATTGCTTGAACTGATCGTAGTTCTTGTTGCGCGTAGACTCTTGCAGTAGAGAAATGGTTTCTGGGTTGAAGAGGTGTTTCTCACCACGCTGTTTCCACTGGTAAACACCGCCAACATCCAACATTTGAATTGGGATTTCGCGTTGTGGGTAACCGATGCGGTGACGGATCAGCACTTCTTTGGCGATATCATCAAGGGTTAGACCTTGGATACGAGAAACCGTACCTGTGAAGTACTTGTCGACCACTGATTTGTGGATACCTAAGGCTTCGAAGATTTGCGCACCGTGGTATGACTGTAGCGTTGAAATACCCATCTTCGAGAAGATCTTCAGAAGACCGCCATTGATCGCTTTACGGTAGTTGTTGAACAGGTCGCGAGGGTTCGCTTTTGGATCCAACTTCTTCGTACGTTGAAGTTCAATGATGGTTTCAATCACTAGGTAAGGGTTAACCGCATTCGCACCGTAACCAAGTAGCGTTGCAAAGTGGTGCGTTTCACGCGCGTCACCGGTTTCAACCACGATGTCACACTTCGCACGTAGGCCTTTACGGATCAAGTGGTGGTGCACTGCGCCAACTGCCAGCATTGCTGGAATCGCTGCGTGGTTTGAGTTCACTGCACGGTCAGTTAGTAGGATGATTGAGTAACCATCGATAACCGCGTCTTCTGCGTATTGGCAGATACGTTTTAGTGCACGCTCAAGCTTGCCTTGATCTTCATTGGCTTGGAATACGATATCCAACGTCTTCGCTTGTAGGTGCTCGTTATCGATCGCACGCAGTTTTTCAAGCTCAGAGTTCGCCAGAACCGGCGATTCCAATTCGACTTTCTGACAGTGAAGTGGTGTTTCAGTCAGAAGGTTTTGGTCTTTACCCAAGTAAGTGTTCAGCGACATAACCATACGCTCACGGATCGGGTCGATCGGCGGGTTAGTTACCTGTGCAAACAGCTGCTTGAAGTAGTTTGAAAGATGCTGAGATTGATGAGATAGGACTGCAAGAGGCCAGTCGGCACCCATAGCTGACAATGGCTCTTTCGCATCATTCGCCATTGGAACGATGATTTCGTTCACTTCTTCAATGCTCACACCGAAAGCTTGCTGACGGTGTAGCAAACGCTCTGGAGAAGGTTGGCTGAACTGGTTGCTCGCATCTGGTAGCTTCTTCAAGCTCAGTAGGTTTTCTTCTACCCACTTCTCGTAAGGCTGTGCCGTTGCGATGGTGTCTTTCACTTCTTCATCAGAGATGATGCGACCTTGCTCTAGGTCTGCAACGAAGATACGACCTGGTTGTAGGCGACCGCGGAACTCTACGTTCTCTGGTTCAATATCCACAACACCAGATTCAGATGCCATCACTAGGAAGTTATCTTTGGTCACTGTGTAGCGAGAAGGGCGCAAACCGTTACGGTCGAGTGTCGCACCAACTTGAACACCATCAGTAAAACATACTGAAGCTGGACCATCCCATGGTTCCATGATGTTTGCGTGGTACTGATAGAACGCGCGACGCTTAGGATCCATGTTTTTATTTTCTTGCCATGCTTCTGGGATCATCATCATCAATGCGTGTGGCAGGCTGCGACCAGAAAGAACTAGGAGCTCAAGTGCCATGTCAAAGTTAGATGAATCCGAGCTGCCTTCCTGACAGATTGGAAGAAGCATGTCGATTTCAGCCTGAGTAAACAGGTCTGATTCTAGAATTGCTTCACGGGCTTTCATCCAGTTCAAGTTACCGCGAACTGTATTGATTTCACCGTTGTGGGCAATGTAACGGAAAGGCTGTGCAAGACGCCATTTCGGGAAGGTGTTGGTAGAGAAACGAGAATGTACAAGTGCTAGTGCAGTCACCATGGTCGGGTTTTGCAGATCAAGGAAGTACTGAGGTACTTGCTCGGTCGTTAACTGACCTTTGTACACTAATGTCTTGTAAGACATTGAGTTAATGTAGAAGTCGTCACCAATGTTCGAAACGCTTTCTAGGCAAACACGTACAGTGTAGTTACGAAGTACGTACAGTTTGCGCTCGAGCTCTTCAGGTGTGATGCCAGGGCCACCAGAGATAAACACATGCTCAAACTGAGGCTCTGTGCTTAGTGGGTCTGCACCGATCATTGAGTTGTCGGTTGGCAAAACGCGGTAGCCGATAACTTCAAGGTCTAGACGCTGTGCGTTGCGTTCTAGAATGTCACGGCATTGTTCGCGTTTGTATTCGTCTTTCGGGAAAAGAACGACACCAACACCATACTTTTCAAACGAAGGCAGTTTAATGCCTAGCTTAACGGCTTCTTCTAATAGGAATTCATGAGGTTTTTGTAGCAAGATACCCGCGCCATCACCGCTGCATGGATCACAGCCTTGGCCACCACGGTGTTCCATGCGAGCCAGCATATCCAATGCTTGAGTCACTACTTCATGAGATTTACGGTTTTTAAGGTGAGCAACAAAACCGATACCACAAGCGTCATGCTCCAGCTCCGGAGTGTACAGACCCTGTGAATTTTGCTCTCTATCTACCATAGATACATCCTTCCAGTTCAATGTCGACGTAAGAATCCCAGACAGATCTCGGCTGTCTTAGGGACGTTCTGCACGTCTTATCCTTTATATTTATGATTCGCCACTGGCCGAGGTTGACCAGTCTTGATTCCTTTCCGTATCTCGCAGGAAAAATTTTGCGAGAAAAACAATCCTTGGTGATATCCCTTTATTTATTGCCACAATTTAGTGACTTATATAGGTGGGAGCGGGATAACACCGACAATTCCCGTCGTTGATATTGTAATAAAAGTCACAAAAACGGCGGGGTTGTGTAAGTATCCTACAATTTTGTGACTTCGGAATGCAACGAAAAGTCGCCTTTGTGACCCAATTTTTTCGTTTAAATATGCACTTTTTGTTTAACATTTACGCAACATTGCAGGTTTTGGGTTGGTTTTATGCAGTTTTATTGATTTGGCTTCGTAGCGTGTTTGTTTGAATTCACTAGAATTGTTTGTTTTTTCTTGCAGGGATGTAATTTACTTACATTAATCGTATTGAGATTCATTACGGTTTACAATTGATGAGAATCTATGCAATTACATGAATTGGTCAACACACTAGGTCAAGACCTTCAACGTCGTTACGGCGAAAAAGTCCATAAGCTGACTTTACATGGTGGCTTTAGCTGCCCAAACCGAGATGGCACGATTGGTCGTGGCGGATGTACTTTTTGTAATGTTGCCTCTTTTGCTGACGAAGATGTTCAGATCAAAAGTATCCACGATCAATTGAAAGATCGCGCTGGAGAGATCCATCGAGCGAAGAAGTACCTAGCATATTTTCAGGCGTACACCAGTACCTATGCAGAAGTACAAGTTCTCAAAAACATGTATGAAGAAGCACTTAAGGCTGCTGATATCGTCGGCCTTTGTGTGGGCACTCGTCCTGATTGCGTTCCTGATGCGGTATTAGATCTGCTGTCGGATTACGTGAACCAAGGTTACGAGATTTGGCTGGAGCTAGGTCTTCAAACTGCCAACAATGACACCCTCAAGCGTATCAACCGAGGTCATGATTTTGAGTGCTACGCAGAAATCACCAAGCGTGCTCGTGCACTTGGTATCAAAGTGTGCACTCACCTGATCGTTGGTTTGCCGAAAGAGACACGCGACGACAACGTTGAAACACTGCGTAAAGTGCTCGAAGTCGGTACTGACGGCATCAAGCTTCACGGTCTACATATTGTCGAAGGCAGTACTATGGCAAAAGCGTGGCGTGCTGGAAAGCTAGAAGCGCCTGAGCTTGAAGAGTATGTGGCTATCGCCAGTGAAATGATCCGCATGACGCCGAAAGAGGTGATTTATCATCGTGTTTCTTCTGCGGCGCGTCGTCCAACCTTGCTATCACCACTGTGGTGTGAGAACCGCTGGCTCGCGATGACCGAAATTGGTCGCGCATTGGATCGAGAAGGCTCACAAGGTAGCTTAACTGGCGATGCTTTCATCTATAGCAAACCAGAATTAAAGGCAGATTGATTGATTAATAACTGATATATTTCTCACTGTTATTGAAATGGAACAGAAGAATGGATCAGTTATTTACTTGGCTATGGAGTGAGCAAAATGACTATGGACACGTCATTTTGCTCACTATAGTGAGTGCGGCTGTTTTAGCACTTATCCACTATCGCTATCAGCAAGCTCTCAAACAACTCATCACTGACTCTCCATATTCTGTATTTGTTATTGATGCTGGGCATGGACAGATCTTGCTTGCCAATGACTCCGCCACGCAATTCCTCGGCATTCGTGCGCTAGGTGCGGGATTTCTCTATCCTGCTACTTTTCATACAAACGACTTACTTACCATAGTGTCTAGCTTTGCTAGTCGCTCTTTTCGTCAGCAACTGTTTGACTGGCACTTATCTGAAAGTGAAAGCACCAGAGTCGAGTTATCTGGGAGAAAGAGCTTTTACAACGGACATCGAGTTTGGATTCTGTATGCTCAACCTTATCAGGCTACATCAGTAGAATGCCAACAAGAGCAAGCTGAGCTGAATATGGCACGTTCTGCTCTGGATTCACTTTCGGAGCTGGTCTGTCTGCAGGATCAGCAAGGTAACTACTTGGCGACTAATCGCGCTTTTGATCTATTTTGGGAAGGGCGAAGGGAAGAAGCCGGTATCACGCCACATGACACGTTGGCGACTAGAAAAACGGAACGGCGCTGGACTACTGATGTGAACGGGCGTAGTTGCCTCCTTGAAGTAAACCAGAGTGCGCTTGTTTCACAAGTGGGTGAACTGATTGGCACATTATCTATCAGTCATGATGTGACTGAATGGCACAAAATGCAGCAAAACCTGCGAGACGAGATGGAGCGTCGTAAAGATACCGAAGTTGCACTTGCTCAGCGCGATACCATTTTGCAGACCATTTTGGACGCAAGTCCCGATCCTATCGGTATTTTCAATGAAAACTTGGTTTATCAAGCTTGTAATAAACCATTCGTAAATGCTCTTGGTATTTCTGATGTGTCTGAGCTAATTGGAAAGCGTCTGCAAGATGTCATTCCTGAAGAACTATACCTGCGCTTAAAGGCAAGCGATGTTCAGGCTCTTAATGATGCGGAACCCGTCAGGTATATCGATAAAATTCTCACATCAGATGGCCATTACACTTGGTTTGATGTGGTTAAATCTCCCTTTAAAGATAAAGCTTCTGGTACCAACGGAGTGCTAATTATGGCTCGTGATATTTCTGAGCGATATTTGGCCGAGCAGAAGTTAGAAGAAGCCAACCTTGAATTAGAAAAGCTCAGCTTCCTAGACAGTTTGACCCAGGTGGCAAACCGTCGTCGATTTGATGAGCAGCTGCATACATTGTGGTATCACCACGTTAGAGAAAAACTCCCATTGACCATTATGCTTTGTGACATTGACTTCTTTAAAGATTTCAATGACAGCTATGGGCACCAAAAAGGAGATGAAGCATTGGTTCAGGTTGCTAATGTTTTTAAAGCTGTCGTTAACCGCTCTTCGGACTGTGTCGCGCGTTATGGTGGGGAAGAATTCGCTTTTATTTTACCCAATACGACGACACAAGGGGCGGAGCAAGTTGCGCAGCGCATCCATCAACAAGTTCACCAAGCGGCCATTGGCCACATGAGTTCAGAGGTTGCCCAAAGCTTAACAGTTAGTATTGGCTTCGTTTCTTATGTTCCGCAGCATGGGGATGAGCCAGAAATGGGCGTCGCCATGGCAGATAGTGCACTGTACCAAGCAAAAGCCGATGGTCGTGACCGCACCCGTATTCATCCCAGCTCGTTGTAGCGCTTTGTGACCGCATACTCTAACTTGAGCGTGGGTGGTTTTAATCACCGTATTAAACACGTTAAACTGCGAACAACGTAGCATAAGTCTGTGATATCTCTTGTGACTCGCTTTAGTTACAACAATGCCGTTTTCCTTAATCTGTCTGATACGCAAGTTGAAGTCGGTTGCCTAGCTTGTTCCTTGGAGTAGTGAATGAAGCCCATGAAAAATCTCGCCCAGTATTACGTTGATCTGTTGGTCAAGCTGGGGATTGTCCGTTTCTCAATATTGCTAGCACTGGCGCTGGTTGCCTTAGCAGTCGTGGTGCAAGTCGGAATTACGCTCGCATTGAAGGGCAGTGTTGATGATATCGATATTGTACGGTCGGTTTTTTTTGGGCTGCTGATTACACCTTGGGCGGTTTATTTCTTGTCCGTTGTTGTGGACCAACTTGAAGAGTCACGTCAAAGGCTGACCAAGTTAGTCTCTAAGCTTAAAGATATGCGTTCTCGTGACCAAGAGCTCAACTTCCAACTGCAGCAAAATATTGAAAAACTTAATCAAGAGATCGAAGAGCGTATTAAAGCTGAGGAAGCTCGTGAAGAAGCAATGCAAGATTTAGAAAATGAAGTCTTCCAACGTGAGCGAACACAACTCGAATTAGCTGAGCGTACTGCACTTTTGCGATCCTTTATCGATGCTTCACCAGATCTTATTTATTACCGTAATGCTGACGGAGTTTTCTCTGGCTGTAACCGCGCGATGGAAGAGCTAACTGGTAAGAAAGAGCACCAGTTAGTCGGCTTGAGCCCGTGGGATGTCTACAGCAAAGAAGTGGCAGAGCATATCGTCGATACCGACCAAAAAGTGTTTGCTGATAACCAAGCATTAACTTACGAGCAATGGCTGGATTACCCTGACGGTCGCAAGCACTACTTTGAATTACGTAAAGTGCCGTTTTACAGCAAAGATGGTCGCCACCTCGGATTGGTTGGCTTTGGCCGTGATATTACTGAGCGTAAGCGTCATGAAGAGTCTTTAGAAAAAGCTAGCCGAGACAAAACCACCTTTATCTCTACCATCAGCCATGAACTTCGAACTCCGCTAAACGGAATTGTGGGGCTGAGCCGTATGCTACTCGATAGCCAGTTGACTGAAGAGCAGCGGAAGCATATGCAAACCATCAATGTGAGCGCTATTACCCTAGGTAATATTTTCAACGACATTATCGATATGGATAAATTCGATCGTCGTAAACTGGAGCTGCTACCTGTGCCGCTCAATTTTGAAGACTTTGTCGCGGAAATTGAGAGCATCTCGGCATTAATGGCAGAACAAAAAGGGCTGCGCTTTGACTTAGAGCGTCTAAGTTCGTTGCCGAAGGCGATTGAAGTGGATGCTACCCGTCTGCGTCAGGTTATTTGGAATCTGGTTAGCAATGCGATGAAGTTCACCAAAGAAGGTGGCGTCGTAATGACGGTAAGTGCGGACGTTGAAGAAGAGTATGCAACCATCATCATTGAGGTGGAAGACACCGGTATTGGTATACCTGAGGATGAGGTGGAAAAGATCTTTGCCATGTATTACCAAGTTAAATCGGGTAAAGACAACCTCCATGCTGTCGGTACTGGTATCGGATTAGCCGTGTCGAAGCAGTTAATCAATATGATGGATGGTGATATCACAGTGGCAAGTGAAGAGGGCTTTGGCAGTACTTTCACTGTGTCGATTCATGTTCCGGTGGTTGAGCTTGAAGAGCCAATTATCGACGCGAAACGTGACAATATGCACCTTAATATCTTTATGGTTGAAGATATTGAACTTAACGTTACTGTGGCGAAGTCTTTACTTGAAAGCCTAGGCCACTCAGTCACTGTTGCCATGACAGGTGAAGAAGCGTTGGTGAACTTTGTGCCGGATGAATACGACTTGGCATTGCTTGATATCCAATTGCCGGATATGACAGGTTTTGATGTCGCTAAGTACTACCGTGAGCACTATGACAATCTACCTCCGCTGGTGGCGCTAACTGCGAATGTAATGAAAGATCGTCGAGAGTATTTAGACAATGGTATGGACGATGCAATCAGCAAGCCTCTCGCAGTACAGGCTCTTCAAGCTGTTATTGATAAATTCTTCGCTAATCGTGTTGACGGGCAAGAAGAAACAGTTGTCGACCAGAAGGTGATAGAGGACGAGGTATCTGCACCATCTCCAGTGATTGAGACGCACTTGTTGGATTTGGATATGTTAGAGTCTTATGTAGATATTGTGGGCGTGAAGCCTGTGTACGATAGCATTAAAATGTTTGAAGATATGATGCCTGATTATATTGAGGTACTGGACTCGAACATGACGGCGAAAGACCAAGATGGCATTGTCTCTGAAGCGCATAAAATTAAAGGTGCTGCAGGGTCTATTGGTCTCAAACATATTCAAAGCGTCGCCCAGAAAGCTCAGTCACCAGATATGCCTGCATGGTGGGAGAACATCTCTGACTGGGTTGAAGAGATTAAAAACGAATATCAAAATGATATCCAAGTACTGAAGAGTTGGTTGGAACAGAGGAAATAACATGAAGAAAATCGCGTCAGCAGCGTTAGCCGTCGCTCTCTTAGCTGGTTGCAGTTCTGCTCCACAGGTAGGTTGGCAAGAAGACAGTCAAATTACAATGAACCAAGTGAATGTTGAACTGAAAAGTAACCTATGGGTCAACATGATGCCGACTATTGGTGAAGTTCAAGAACAAAACGTACATGGTGCGTTGTATCTGCAAGCCGATAAAGATCTCCCTGCAAACCTTACTGTGGAATCACTGATTTTAAAGCAAGGGGATTCAGAGTGGGTGATTGATGGCGACCTTCTAGAACTAAGAACGCACAGTGAAAATCAGTGGGAAGTCGCGTTTGTATGGCAAATTGAAGCGGATACAGAAAAGCCGATAGATTTAGCGTTACTATTGGATGATGCGGGTAAAACAGGCTGGCTAGTTGAGAAAAACATTAAAATCGACAAAGTATACTGATCTTACCGAGTACTAGATAAAAAAAGGGCTTGCTCATGGAGCAAGCCCTTAATGTTTGTATTGCAGCGATTAGTCTTCTAGGTCGCCACAGAAACGGTAACCTTCACCGTGAATAGTCGCGATGATTTCAGGTGTACCTGATACTGATTCAAAATGCTTACGAATGCGACGGATGGTTACGTCTACTGTGCGGTCGTGTGGCTTAAGCTCACGACCAGTCATTTTCTTCAGTAGATCTGCACGAGTTTGGATCTTGCCTGGGTTTTCACAGAAGTGAAGTAGTGCACGGAACTCTGAGCGAGGTAGCTTGTAGCCTTCACCAGCTGGGCTCACTAGCGAGCGGCTGTTGATGTCTAGTACCCAACCATTGAACACGTACTTCTCTACTGAGCGTTTCTCTTCTTGAACAGCGTTAGTGCTCATTGAACGGCTTAGTAGGTTACGTGCACGGATAGTCAGTTCACGTGGGTTGAAAGGCTTAGTGATGTAATCATCAGCGCCGATTTCAAGACCTAGGATCTTGTCTACTTCATTGTCACGACCAGTTAAGAACATTAGCGCGATATTTGCTTGCTCACGTAGTTCACGAGCTAGCAGTAGGCCGTTCTTACCTGGAAGATTAATATCCATGATTACCAAGTTGATTGAATTTTCAGACAACACTTGGTGCATCTCTTCACCGTCGCTGGCTTCGAAAACAGCGTATCCCTCTGCTTCAAAAATACTCTTAAGAGTGTTACGAGTTACTTGCTCATCTTCTACGATAAGAATCTGCGGGGTTTGCATTGGCGGTACCTAAATTTGTGACAAAATTGTGCTAATAGAATAAATTCTAGGCAAAAATATAACATACAGGTAATGTGATTTTGATAATAAAACAAGTTGATCAAAAAAACACTTCTTTCAGTTATCCGCCTTCCTTGGAATCTTGCCAACTCACCAGTGTCCGATGGCGACTTTATTCTATAGGGTTTGTTTACCTTTCAAATCCAAGCTTTACGGGCCTGAAACGTAAACACCCTAAGATATGGAGCGAATTTTATATTGTTAACAGCATGCTAACAATGCTCAAATGTTAATTCCATTCAGTTTGTTGATTTACATCAATTGATGAAATGTAACCGTTATTAATCGTTTAAGAGATATGATAGAAAAAAGTAATACGAACATAGACGCAGCGTTATGGCATGCTTATTCAGAGTCATACTTTCGGTTTGAGCAAGAGTGGAGCTCTCATCAGTATGCTGTCATAACTGCTTGGAACCCATACAGTAAATTGCGGTCAAACAAAGAGAACTGCATAAGTAATCACGAGCTAGAGCAATGCTTGAAAGGGATGAAATATGTTCCTGTCACCGTCGGTGATAAAGGTTTTCAATGGTTTGAAGAAAGCTATGCTGTAGAAATAAAACCACAAAAGGCGATAGCTCTTGCTAAAATTTTTAAGCAAAACGCAATTTATTACGTTGTGGATGGTGAACTGTATTTAATCTCCTGTGTAGGTGAAGAAACTCGCCAAGTGCTCGGAGAGATCAGTGATAAGCTCGTATAAAAGGATAATACTTACTTAAGATGCTCTCGCTCTTGAGTAAAAAATTCACGGAGGAAATATGAGAGATATAACACCAGATATTTGTGACCAGTTTGAAGATCAGGTAACGCTATTGAGTTTACCGCTGCAGAACTTTGGTCAACGAACCGCTTTTCATGGCGAAATCGTCACAGTGCGTTGCTATCATGATAATTCTAAAGTGCGAGAAGTATTAGGTGAGGATGGTACCGGAAAAGTCCTGATTGTTGATGGCCATGGCTCATGTCAAAAAGCGTTGCTCGGAGACCAGTTGGCCATTCTTGGTATCGAAAATGGCTGGGAAGGGATTATTGTCTTCGGTGCTATCCGTGATGTCGCTCAGATGTCACAAATGGATATCGGCATTCAAGCTTTAGGTACTTGCCCATTTAAAACTGAGAAGCGTGGGGTGGGGGACGTTAATGTGACACTGACGATGCAGAATCAGATCGTGCAGCCCAAGCATCACGTGTACGCAGATTGGAATGGCGTATTGATTTCAAAAGAAGCGCTAGACTTTTAAAAGCGGAAACCTAATCCCACTTCAAAGCCTTGTTGCCAATCTTGATAGTCCAGCGTGGCATGAATATCGAGATTGTCCGTTATCTTAACGCGACTCGAAACTTCGGCAGCAAGGCTACTGTCATCTTCTTTGATGCCGTCAGCACTTTCTGCTTTGTAGGAGCGAACGGTACTTTTCAGCGTAACACGATCGTTATATTGGTAGCTTATGCCGCTTAAAAAACCGCTTTGATTTTGAGTCGGTGAGTTATTAACGCGAGCACCTACGTAAAGATCGACGGAATCAAGCAGTTCATATGCGTAACCACCATCGATATTCCAAACATCAAAACTGTCATTTTGATAATTTTCACTAGAAATGAAAAGCTTATGAGGGGAAGGTGCCGTTTTACCTGGTAGAGGAGGCAGTGTGTTTGCTAGAGATATTGCAGGCAGTACAAGGACAAGCAGGCACAATAGGACTTTCATCATCACCACTCCTTGTCATTTCAATCATTATTGGTATTGCCATCGGCTTTCAAATTATTAAAGCACATATTATGAAAGCTGGCTCATTAATTTTGCTTATATTTTGATCTTCTGAACTTTAGTCATAGCCAAACTATCGTGAATTAAAGTACGGCATTGGCAGAATTTTGATCAACGTTACCCAGAAATGGATCTTACTGTTGGATCTCATAAGATCGAGAACTTGGGATCTAGTAGTATAGAGGTAGTTTTTTACCTGTTTTGCGGAGCTGTTCAAATCTTTGTAATAAAAGTATTTTTTGAAATTTAAATCAGCACGTCTTTTCAATCTCGAACGTAAAATATACAAGTTTTTTGTTGACTCTAGTTAAGAAACTCGGTAAACGTAGAGTTAAGCAAACACATAATTATCGTTGAATATTTATTTATGACATCTCACAGCCAAGTAGTAATGACCACAACCATTATTATTACCAACACGACCAATGTTGGGGCAGGCTGCTGAGCGAAAGAAATTCACAAAGAAGGCCTGTATCCAACAAGATACAGGCCTTTTTTTATGCTTTTTTAATACAGAATTTAGACAGATCTAGAAAGATACATCGGAGGAAGGGATGCGAGTATTAAAGTTTGGCGGTTCATCATTAGCAGATGCAGATCGCTTTTTGAGAGCGGCGGATATCATCGCCAACAACGCACAACAAGAAGAAGTCGCCGTGGTACTTTCTGCACCGGGCAAAACAACCAATAAGCTGGTAGCGGTAATTGAAGGTGCACTTCGCAACGGCGAAGCAGAGCTGCAAATCAATGAGCTGGAAGCTTCTTTCAAAGCGCTGTTTGCAGATATCCAAGGTGTGTTACCAAACATCGATGGTGCTGCGTTCGATAACCAAGTTAAAACATCACTTTCTCAACTTCGCCAATTTGTTCACGGCATTAATCTTCTTGGTATGTGCCCAAACAACGTCAATGCACGCATCATCAGTAAAGGCGAACGCATTTCGATTCAGTTGATGAAAGCGGTATTAGAAGCAAAAGGCCAACCTGCGCATCTTATCGACCCAGTTGAATACCTGTACGCAAAAGGCGATCACCTAGAAGCCATGGTCGACGTTGACGTTTCAACTCAGAACTTCCGTCAGAATCCTCTTCCTCAAGGCCATGTAAACATCATGCCTGGTTTTACCGCAGGTAATGAGAAAGGTGAGCTAGTCACTCTTGGTCGTAATGGCTCTGACTACTCTGCGGCAGTTCTTGCGGCGTGTCTGCGTGCAGACTGCTGTGAAATCTGGACAGACGTTGATGGCGTGTACAACTGTGACCCACGCTTAGTGGAAGATGCTCGCCTACTCAAGTCACTTAGCTATCAAGAAGCGATGGAGCTTTCTTACTTCGGTGCTTCCGTTCTGCACCCTAAAACCATCGCACCAATCGCACAGTTCCATATTCCATGTTTGATCAAAAACAGCTTTAACCCACAAGGCGCGGGTACGCTGATTGGGCAAGATACTGGCGAAGATAATCTGGCGATCAAAGGTATCACGACGCTGAACGACCTAACTATGGTTAACGTGTCTGGCCCGGGTATGAAGGGCATGGTCGGCATGGCAAGTCGTGTATTCGGCGCAATGTCATCAGCAGGTGTGTCTATCGTATTGATCACTCAATCTTCTTCTGAGTACAGCATCAGCTTCTGTATCGAAGCGCAAGACAAAGCAAAAGCACAACAAGTATTGGCGGATGCATTTGAGCTGGAGTTAAAAGATGGCTTACTTGAGCCTGTAGACTTTATTGATGATGTTTCTATTGTGACACTTGTGGGTGACGGTATGCGTACATCACGCGGTGTTGCATCTCGCTTCTTCTCATCTCTTGCAGAAGTGAACGTAAATATTGTCGCTATCGCACAGGGGTCATCTGAGCGTGCTATCTCTGCGGTGATCCCTGAAGATAAAATCTCGGAAGCGATCAAAGCGTGTCATGAGAACCTATTCAATTCTAAGCACTTCCTGGATGTATTTGTTGTTGGTGTTGGTGGTGTTGGTGGCGAGTTGGTGGACCAAATTGAACGCCAACAAGCGAAGCTGGCAGAGAAAGGCATTGTGATTCGCGTGTGTGGTTTAGCAAACAGTAAAGGTCTCTTGCTTGATAGTGAGGGTTTACCGCTAGAGCATTGGCGAGACCGTATGTCGGCATCAACAGAAGAGTTTAGCTTAGCGCGCTTAATTTCTTTGGTTCAACGTAACCACATTATCAACCCTGTGTTGGTGGATTGTACCTCAAGTGAGGCTATCGCAAACCAATACGCGGATTTCTTGGCGGCGGGCTTCCACGTTGTCACTCCGAACAAAAAAGCAAACACAGCAAGCATGGCTTACTACCACCAACTTCGTGGTGTTGCACGTAGCTCTCGACGTAAATTGCTGTACGAAACAACGGTAGGTGCGGGTCTGCCAGTGATTGAAAACCTGCAAAACCTTATTGCCGCTGGTGATGAACTAGAGCGTTTCAGCGGTATCCTGTCGGGTTCTCTGTCATACATTTTTGGTAAGTTAGATGAAGGTATGAGCCTAAGTGAAGCGACAAACATCGCCAAGCAAAACGGCTTTACCGAACCGGATCCTCGAGATGATCTATCGGGAATGGACGTAGCGCGTAAGCTTCTTATTCTTGCGCGTGAAGCTGGTATGTCACTAGAGCTAGAAGACGTTGTGGTTGATCAAGCTCTGCCGCCAGGCTTTGACGATTCAGGTAGTGTAGATGAGTTTATGGCGCGTCTACCGGAAGCGGATGCTTACTTTAAAGAGTTGTCGGCCAAAGCTGCGGAAGAAGGCAAAGTATTGCGTTACGTCGGTGAGATTATTGATGGCAAATGCAAAGTTAGCATTGCTGCTGTTGATGAAAATGATCCAATGTTTAAGATCAAAGACGGTGAAAACGCACTGGCATTTTACAGTCGTTACTACCAGCCAATTCCACTGGTATTACGTGGTTACGGTGCAGGTACAGAGGTAACGGCTGCGGGTGTATTCTCGGATGTGATGCGTACTTTAGGTTGGAAGCTAGGGGTATAACAACAATGAGTTCAAGTGATATGGATGTGGTGGTTTATGCTCCTGCGTCAATTGGTAACGTAAGCGTTGGTTTCGACGTTCTGGGGGCGGCGGTGTCCCCAGTTGATGGCACACTATTGGGCGACCGAGTATTGGTTAAGTCTGGGGCTGAGCCGTTCAGTCTAAAGACAGCTGGTGATTTTGTTGAGAAGCTACCAACCGAGCCAAAAGAGAACATCGTTTACGATTGTTGGGTAGTGTTTGCTCGTGAGCTAGATAAAAAAGGCGTTGAGCTAAAGCCACTTGAAATGACGCTAGAAAAGAACATGCCAATCGGCTCTGGTTTAGGTTCAAGTGCTTGTTCTATCGTTGCTGCATTAGATGCATTGAACAGATTCCATGGACAGCCGCTTAACGAGACAGAGTTGCTAGCGCTGATGGGAGAAATGGAAGGCAAGATCTCTGGTGGTATTCACTATGATAACGTGGCGCCATGTTACCTTGGCGGTGTGCAATTGATGCTGGAAGAGCTAGGTATCATTAGCCAAGAAGTGCCTTGCTTTGACGATTGGTACTGGGTGATGGCGTATCCGGGTATCAAAGTATCAACAGCAGAAGCACGTGAGATCCTACCATCTCAATACCGTCGACAAGATATCATTGCTCATGGTCGTCACCTTGCAGGCTTTATTCATGCGTGTCATTCTGGTCAGCCAGAACTTGCTGCAAAAATGATCAAAGACGTGATCGCAGAACCGTATCGTGAGAAACTGCTTCCAGGTTTTGCAAATGCACGTCAATACGCAGCGTCTGCGGGTGCATTGGCAACCGGTATTTCTGGCAGTGGGCCGACACTGTTCAGTATTTGCAAAGAGAAAGATGTCGCTGAGCGAGTTGCTCGCTGGTTAGAACAGAACTACGTACAAAACGAAGAAGGATTCGTCCACGTTTGTCGTCTAGATAAACAGGGTTCGAAAGTAACAGGAAGTGAGCTATGAAGCTTTACAATATAAAAGAAAATGATGAACAAGTTTCCTTTGGCCAAGCCGTTCGCCAAGGACTAGGCCGTAACCAAGGTCTATTTTTCCCATCGGAATTACCAAAATTTGAAGATGTTGATGCGCTGCTGGCAGAAGACTTTGTCTCTCGTAGCACGAAAATCCTATCAGCACTGATTGGCGATGAGTTGGCGGAAGAGCAAGTTAACGCATTGGTTGACGCTGCATTCCAATTCCCAGCTCCAATCAACCAAGTAAAAGACGGTGTTTACGCACTGGAGCTGTTCCATGGTCCAACGCTTGCGTTTAAAGACTTTGGTGGTCGCTTTATGGCGCAATCTCTTGCTGCGGTTTCAGACGGCGGCAAGATCACCATTCTGACGGCAACTTCTGGCGATACTGGCGCAGCCGTTGCGCACGCTTTCTACGGTATGGAAGACATCAACGTTGTGATTCTTTACCCGAAAGGCAAAATCAGCCCACTGCAAGAGAAGCTATTCTGTACGCTTGGTAAGAACATTCACACTGTCGCGATCGATGGTGACTTCGATGCGTGTCAGGCTCTGGTTAAGCAAGCTTTTGATGATTCTGCACTGCGTGAAGAGATCGGCCTGAACTCTGCAAACTCAATCAACATCAGCCGTTTGATGGCGCAAATCTGTTACTACTTTGAAGCAGCCGCGCAAATGAGCAAGCAAGAGCGTGAAAACCTAGTGGTATCAGTACCAAGCGGTAACTTCGGTAACCTAACTGCTGGTCTACTGGCAAAAGCACTGGGTCTGCCTATCAAGCGCTTCATTGCTGCAACGAATGCCAATGACACTGTGCCACGTTACCTAGAAACGGGTCAGTGGGCGCCGAAACCAACAGTAGCGACCACGTCGAATGCGATGGACGTTAGCCAACCAAACAACTGGCCTCGTATCGAAGAGCTGTGCCGTGTGAAAGAGTGGGGCTTGGAGACACTAGGTAAAGGCGCTGTTTCAGATGAGCAAAGCGCACAGTCAGTGAAAGACCTATACGCACTGGGTTACCTATGCGAGCCGCACGGAGCGATTGCTTACCGAGTTCTGGACGAGCAATTGCAAGACGGTGAAACCGGTCTTTTCCTATGTACTGCACACCCTGCGAAGTTCAAAGAAGTGGTGGATGACATTCTGCAATCCGACATCGACCTTCCTGCTCCATTAGCGAAGCACGCTGCGATGGAACTGTTATCGGAAGATCTCGACGCAGATTTTGCTGCATTGAAGCAAGTACTGCGCCGCGTACAGTAAGCTTCAAAAATATAGTCAGTATCAAAAACACAAATAACGAGAGGTGAATGAGCAATCATTCACCTTTTTTATTGCCGATAAGTTTTAACTCTCTTTAAGATTGAGAAACGAACTTAACTAAATGAGATGGAAAGAGCAGCATGCATTTTTTGATTTTTCTTGGCTCAGTGAGAGACAGCACGCCACCACGACCAGCCCGTTTAGGAATGCGAGTCAGCAGAGCGTGTGAAAAACTCATCGTGAGTCAGCATTCACAACATACGGTCGAAATCATTGACCCATTGAACTATGACTTTGGTGATGTGTTTAAGCCCGAGTTTGCTTATCACCGCTCTAAAGTGCCGCAGCATCTAAGCGAGCTGGCACACAAAATCAAACATGCGGATGGGTATGTGATGGTCAGCCCGGAATACAACCATTCGATGAGTCCTGCCTTGGCAAACATGCTTAACCACTTTGGCAGCTCGCTGTTTTCTTATAAGCCAAGTGCGATCGTGACCTATTCTGCAGGGCAATGGGGTGGCGCAAGGGCTGCAGTGTCGATGCGGACCTTCTTGTCCGAGTTGGGGTGTTTGCCCGTGTCGGCAATGATCCATATTCCGAAAGCGCAAGAAGTGTTTGATGAGCAGGGTGTGGTTGCGGATGAATCGGAGCAGGCGCAGTGGGACAGCTATATGAATCGCACCCTGCATCAATTGATTTGGTGGGCAGAAGGGGCGTCACTACAAAGAGATAGGCTTGACCCAACCTCGTTGGCGCAAGCGTTTCAAAAGGATCCTTCGCAAAGAAACGCACCTTAGAAAGGAGCGTTCGCCACTATCGGAGGGGGCTCGAAGGATCCAGAAACAAAAAAAGCTTGGTCATTGCTGACCAAGCTTTTTAAATTCTAGCAAGCTAGTTTACTGATTATAGAGACTCAGTAAAAGTACGAGCGATTACGTCACGTTGCTGTTCTGGAGTTAGCGAGTTGAAACGTACTGCGTAACCAGAAACACGGATAGTTAGCTGTGGGTAGTTCTCTGGGTGTGCAACTGCGTCTTCTAGAGTTTCACGCTTAAGAACGTTCACGTTTAGGTGTTGGCCGCCTTCGATGCGAGGTGCCGCTTCGATTGCTACTTCACGGCTTTCGTATTCACCTAGGTCGCTGATTGCGATAACTTGGTCTGCTTCGTAAGTTGATGCTGCTGCAACACAACGAGCTTCATTCTTCTCGCTATCTAGTAGCCAGATAGAGTTTAGTAGTTCGTCGTTAGCTGCTTTAGTAATTTGGATACCTTGGATCATCACTATCTCCTAGACCACTTAACGTGGTGATTATTGGTGTTAATTTTCGAATTTTTGTTGAGCTAGGTATTATATAGCCAATATCCATTATTTTAATATTGATTTAGGTCAAAAAACAACTAAAAACCTTAAATTTTTGAAGGTGATTTTGTTGAGTTAAATCAATAAAACGTTTGAAAACATACTAGTTACAATTTATTTGATAATATAAAAAATATTTAAAAGTTATTTTTGTTGTAAATTTACTACAAAATGAGTTTAAAACTTAACCTGCTTAACGCAACTGCCTGTATTTAGGTAGCCATATTGAAAGTCTAAAGTGATTAAATGACAAACATGAAAAACAAGTTTGGAAACAAGTTTATTGGTGCTCACGTGTCGGCGGCGGGCGGAGTAGATCAAGCACCTCTTCGTGCTCGTGAGATTGGTGCAAATGCGTTTGCCCTTTTTACTAAGAATCAACGTCAATGGGTCGCTAAGCCACTCGAAGAGAAAACCATCAGCGCATTCAAAGCAAACTGCAAAATGCTTGGCTTTGGCGCGGAGCACATTCTGCCCCATGACTCCTATCTGATTAACTTGGGCGCCCCAGAAGAAGAAAAGCTGAATAAATCCCGCGCTGCATTTATTGATGAGATGGAGCGTTGCAATCAATTGGGGTTAACGCTACTCAACTTCCACCCAGGCAGTCACTTAAAGAAAGTGTCCGAGCAAGAATGTTTGGCAACGATCGCTGAGTCGATCAATCTTGCGCACAAAGCCGTGCCGAATGTGATTGCTGTAATTGAGAATACTGCTGGTCAAGGAACGAACTTAGGCTGGAAGTTTGAGCATCTAGCTGAAATCATCGAGCAAGTGGAAGACAAAGAACGCGTTGGCGTGTGTCTCGATACTTGCCACACGTTTACGGCGGGTTACGATTTACGTACTAAAGAAGATTGTGAGCGCACCTTTGCTGAGTTCGACCGCATTGTCGGCATGCACTATTTAAGAGCAATGCATCTAAATGATTCAAAGGTTGAATTCGCTAGCAAGGTTGACCGCCATCATTCATTAGGTAAAGGCGAGATCGGTTGGAGCTGTTTTGAGTACATCGCAAAAGATCCTCGACTTGATGGTATCCCTCTGATTTTAGAAACAATTGATCCTGATATCTGGCAGCAAGAAATCGACACCTTACGCCGATTCCACATTGAAGAAATGGCGAATTTCTAACGGAATAGTAAAGTTGGCATCCTTCTTTCTTGATTAAAACTAATCGCGTTATTGCGTATTTGTTTTAAACGCCTAAATTCAATGTTGTATGTGGGCGATTGAGTTAGGAGGATGACATTATGTCTCGACCAGTTTCCTTTACCCCAGTGACACACTCTCGACGTGTATTACGTTTACCAACGCCAAATCGCCATATCACTGGACAAGGGCATTTTCGAACGCCGCAGCGTAATTAGCGTAATTAGCGTCATTACTACTCGTTATTTTGGTTTAGTCAAACCAGCACGGGTTCATGCCAGTTGCCTGCGAATCAGCGTTTGAGGAGTCGTCTCAACTTGGTGCTGGTGGTAAGTTTTTGTTTGTTTGGGTTTCGCTCGTTAGAATAGAGGGAAACTTTAGGACAGGAACTTTCCATGAATCAGTTACCCACTTGGCACGATGTGATCGGCGAAGAAAAACAGCAGAGCTACTTTGTCGATACCATGAAGTTTGTTGACGCAGAGCGAGCAGCAGGCAAAGCCATCTATCCGCCAGCCAAAGACGTGTTTAATGCGTTCCGTTTTACTGAATTCAATGACGTTAAGGTAGTGATTCTAGGGCAAGACCCTTACCATGGTCCAAACCAAGCACATGGTTTGTGCTTCTCTGTGTTGCCTGGTATTAAAACGCCACCATCTTTGGTGAATATGTACAAAGAGTTGGCGCAAGACATCGAAGGTTTTCAAATTCCTCAACATGGCTTTCTACAAAGCTGGGCAGTGCAGGGGGTGTTGCTACTCAATACAGTGTTGACAGTAGAGCAGGGCAAAGCACACTCACATTCGAAAACCGGCTGGGAAACCTTTACTGACCGCGTGATTGAAGCCATTAACCAGCATCAACAAGGTGTTGTGTTCCTGTTATGGGGGGCCCATGCGCAGAAAAAAGGTCGCTTTATCGACCGCAATAAGCATCATGTATTGACCGCTCCGCACCCGTCACCATTATCTGCACACCGTGGTTTCTTTGGTAGCAAGCCATTCTCGCAAGCAAACCAAATCCTTGTCCAACAAGGCAAAGAAGCGATTAATTGGCATTTGCCGATGACGGTGTAAGTATCGACATCTTATCCGAGACATAACAGTACAGCGATCGTGACACCACGTTCGCTGTTTTTTTGAACACCGTCGAGGCTGGTCGCTGGTTTCTCATATACACTTATTAAAAGTAAGTGTTAAGGAGAGACGCTATGATGATCGAGAGAATTCGACGCGAACACGGCTATATGGTCCGTTTATTGGCAATATTGCGCCATAAATTGAATGAGATTAAGCAAGAACGCGCTATTAACTATGCGTTGGTGAGTGAGATCGTGGATTACCTCTCTAATCACTCTGAAAAGGTTCATCACCCCAAAGAAGATATCCTCTACCATTACTTTCTAGAGCACTATGGTCATTTTAAGACGATTGAAAATCTAGAGTTAGAACATCAAGAGTTATCTAAAAAGACCAAACAGTTTGCTGGCATTGTAGAGATGATTCTGCAGGATGCTGTTGTACCCCAGGAGATGTTTACCCAGCAACTCGAGGATTTCATTACCAGTCAGAAACGCCATTTGGAAATGGAAGAGCGCCAAGTTCTACCACTGATTGAAGAGTTGTTTACTTCTGAAGATTGGCTAAATGTCGAAAGCCAATGGCAGGAAAATGAAGATGATCCTGTGTTTGGCAATACTATCGCTGATCGCTACAAACAGCTCGCCGAAAGAGTGCGTCATAATGACGCTGAGTTCGTCTAAAGCGTGAAGATGACAAGGTAAACGATTGCGTTTGCGTGGTTTGTTTTGTCATTTTCTTATCTTATGAGAATTTATTGGAAATTGATTCGCTATAAATATGAGTGAAAATGGATAGAAATTCTCAACAGGTAAGAATGGGAGTTATGCTAGTGAAATCAGCATAAAAATCCCCCATTTTTTGCAGTATCTATAATAGACAAAAGGCACCATCGAGGTGCCTTTTGTGTAAATTATAATTTGATGTCATCCAAAGTGATGTCGTTGCAGACATCGAGTTCACGCAACTCCTTAAGTAAGTTGCGTCTATCGTTCATTGCTTCAATTTCACGCCATTTACGTTTCAATGGTTTTGAGCGTGATTTAGTTGTTGAGGTAGTTTCCAGATCAAAGATGTTGTCTAGTTGAAAGCCTTCCATAAGCCACCTTACCTTTTTAAATAAACTGTTATTGCCAGTCCTTTGTGGAGTTTTTTAAGTACCACAATAGCTTTGAAGATAACTATGATTCATTTCGCATTTGTGTCGGTAACATGACAGTTTCGTTTAAAAATCCCCACAAAATCACACTTTGACTAGGGGTAAGTGCTTATAAAGTGAGCGATCGATCTCAAGAAAACGATTAAATGAAAGGGAAGAGGATGTTAATTCTCGTTACTTAATCGAAGAAATTAAACCTCGGATTAGTTGCATAAAATTGTATCGGCTAAAATATAACCAGTCAGGTTGGCATTGCAGAGAAAGTTTTATTGAATGCCTTGATATCACTAGCTTGATTTGAAATTAACAGTCTGCCATACCATTATGTTTGCATTGCCTTTTGTTGTTAATTGTTGGTTGCTTGCATGTTGCTGTTTGTGGGTTTTAAATTTCCCTTTTATGTTAACTTTTAGTGATTTTCTAGTGAAAAATAACATATATAAAAAACTAATTTCATATTGATTTTTGAGGTTTGAGGCTGCATTATCCGCCCGTCAAAAATTACGCTAGTACGTAAAATGGAAGCATGAAGCGATATTTACGATTCTAGATTGCGCATAAACACTACTCCAAAAGCTAAGCAGACTTTGACACTTAGCAAGCAATCTAGTGGAAGGCTTGGAAGCATAAACTGGCGCAACTCACTTTGAGGTACACATGACAGACTTAATCAATTTGATGAACGATCTCCTTTGGGGCTCGATTCTGGTTTATCTTCTTGTAGGTGTAGGAATCTACTTCACTGTTCGATTGGGTTTCATCCAATTCCGTCACTTCGGCCACATGTTCTCTGTTCTGAAGAACAGCCGTAAAGCAGACAAAGCTGGTATTTCTTCTTTCCAAGCGCTTTGTACTAGTCTTGCTGCACGTGTAGGTACAGGTAACATGGCGGGTGTTGCAGTTGCATTGACTGCGGGTGGCCCTGGTGCAATCTTCTGGATGTGGTTGATTGCAATGCTTGGTATGGCGACGTCGTTTGCAGAAAGCACGCTAGCACAGCTATACAAAACCAAAGATGATGATGGCAACTACCGCGGTGGTCCTGCTTACTACATGGAAAAAGGCTTGGGCATGCGCTGGATGGGCGTATTGTTCTCGGTTTTCCTGATCATCGCTTTTGGTTTGGTATTCAACGCCGTTCAAGCAAACTCAATTGCAAATGCAATGAGCACAGCATTTGGTTGGGATGATCTATACGTAGGTATCGCAGTTGTTGCTCTGTCTGCTGTGGTTATCTTCGGTGGTATCAAACGTATCGCGAAAGTAGCTGAACTGATTGTTCCAGTTATGGCTCTTGCGTACCTATTGCTAGCTCTGTTTGTCATGTTCTCTAACCTAGAGAAACTACCAGACGTGCTAATGCTGATCTTTAAGAGCGCATTTGGCCTACAAGAAGCCGCTGCAGGTGGTCTTGGTTATGCAATCGCTCAGGCGATGATCAACGGTATCAAACGTGGTCTATTCTCGAACGAAGCAGGTATGGGTTCTGCGCCAAACGCGGCTGCATCTGCAACGCCTTACCCGCCACACCCAGCATCTCAAGGTTATGTACAGATGCTCGGCGTGTTCATGGATACGATCGTTATCTGTTCGGCGACAGTCGCTATCATCCTTATGTCGGGTGAGTACGTAGGCCAAGCAACTGAAGTAACGGGTATCGAGTTAACTCAGCGTGCATTGAGCTCACAAGTTGGTGATTGGGGCAGCATTTTTGTTGCGGTAGCAATCTTCTTCTTTGCGTTTACTTCGATCATTGCTAACTATTCATATGCTGAAACCAACCTAATTTTCCTAGAGCACAACCACAAAGCGGGCCTAGGTATCTTCCGTATTATCGTGTTAGGTATGGTGATGTTCGGTGCGCTAGCATCTCTACCTGTGGTTTGGTCACTTGCCGACGTATCCATGGGCTTGATGGCAATTGTGAACTTAGTAGCGATTCTGTTGTTATCAGGCATTGTGATTAAGCTGGCGAAAGACTACAACCGTCAGCTAGACGAAGGTAAAGTACCAACGTTTGATGCAAATGACTTCCCTGAGCTGAAGTCGCAACTAGAAGACGGCATTTGGTACAACGCCAAGAAAGAAGACTAAGTCGATAGCTAATCATTGTTGAAAGCTATCAACACGATTCAAAAAGCCATGCAGACAATGCATGGCTTTTTTTGTACCCTAATGGGAAACAAAAATTAGGGAAGTTAAAGTCATGCTCATCGTAGTTTCTCCAGCTAAAACGCTTGATTACGAATCACCACTCGCTACCGAGAAGTTTACTCAGCCAGACTTGGTTAGCTATTCAAAAGAGCTGATCGAGGTATGCCGTAAATTAACACCTGCCGATGTGTCATCACTGATGAAAGTGAGCGACAAAATCGCTGATTTGAACGTTGGTCGCTTCCAAGAGTGGAGTGAAACCTTCACTACCGACAACGCGCGCCAAGCGATTCTTGCGTTTAAAGGTGATGTGTACACTGGTCTTGAAGCGGAAACTCTTTCAGATGCCGATTTCGATTACGCGCAAGATCATCTACGAATGCTGTCTGGCCTTTACGGTCTGCTTAAGCCGCTTGATTTGATGCAGCCATACCGTCTTGAGATGGGCACTAAGCTAGCGAACGAAAAGGGCACTAACCTTTACCAGTTCTGGGGCAATGTCATTACCGATAAGCTGAATGAAGCGATTGCTGCGCAAGGCGACAACGTACTGATCAACCTAGCATCGAACGAATACTTCAAAGCGGTGAAGCCAAAGAACTTAGATGCACAAGTGATCACACCAATCTTCAAAGATTGTAAGAATGGTCAATACAAGGTGATCAGCTTTTACGCGAAGAAAGCGCGCGGCATGATGGCTCGCTACATTATTGAAAATCGCATTGAAAGCGTTGCGGACTTAACTAAGTTTGATGTCGCGGGTTACTACTTTGTTGAAGAAGAGTCGACGCCAACAGACTTAGTGTTTAAACGAGAAGAGCAAAACTGATTGAGCGAAGTTAAGTTTCAGCTCAGCTAAACAATTCAAACGAAAAGCCGGATAGTTATCCGGCTTTTTTTATTTCAGCGAACACTGATCTTAATTTCATTTATTACATAAAAATTTTAGTTCTTAAAAAATAGTTGAGTAAGAAGAATTAAAGTTGTATTTTAAATGCAACTTTAAAAATAAAGGAGTTCTCCTATGTCAGACTTCAAGCTCACACACAAAAAAGCCTCTAAGTTATCAGAGTACGTTGCACTGCGTATTACCAAGTTGCTGAAATTCACTCTGAACATCTTCTACGGTAAGAAATACGCAAAGCGAGCGGTGATTCTCGAAACGATCGCAGCTGTGCCCGGTATGGTTGCGGGCATGTTCAACCACCTCAAAGCGCTACGTCGAATGAAAGATGATGAAGGCTGGATCCGAGAACTCCTCGACGAGGCCGAGAACGAGCGCATGCACCTGATGATTTTCCTCGACATTGCCAAGCCGAGTTTGATTGAGCGTTTGCTCGTGCTGCTTGGGCAAGGCGTGTTTATTCTTGTGTATAGCTTCATCTATCTACTGTCTTCTAAAATCGCTCACCGTGTTGTGGGCTACTTCGAAGAAGAAGCATGTAATAGCTACACAGAGTACCTAGAGAAAATTGATAGTGGGGAAGTGGAGAACGTACCAGCTCCGACTCTGGCGGTTGATTACTATAAGCTGCCTGCTGATGCGATGCTAAGAGATGTGATTTTGCGGATTCGAGAAGATGAAGCGGGGCACCGTGACCGTAACCATGGCTTCGCGGATGCCTATGAAGACAAAACGCTTCCAGCTCATCAGTTATAGATGAAAAACAAAAAGAGCCGCGATTGCGGCTCTTTTAGATTTGGAATTAATCAGACGTGATTACTTCTTCTTAGCGGTTTTCTTTTTCGCTACTTTCTTCTTGTCGTCTTTTTTCTTTTTCTTCTTGAACACAGGTTTTTTGTGTTTAGGGCGCATCTCTTTCACGAAACGCTCTTTGATGTCTTCTTTTACGTAACGAGCAACGCGATCCATCATTGGTTGGTCGTGTGCTTCTACGATTGAGATAGCGTTACCTTTCTTACCTGCACGAGCCGTACGGCCGATACGGTGAAGATATACGTCAGCCGTGCGCGGCATATCGTAGTTGATTACGTGTGATACGTCTGGAAGGTCGATACCACGCGCCGCTACGTCTGTCGCTAGTAGTACGTTAACTGTGCCTTCACGGAAGCGAGAGATTGCGTTGTTACGACGATCTTGAGGCATTTCACCTTGAATCCAAGAACATGGAATCTGTGCGCTCTCTAGTTGTGCACGAAGCTCTGCTAAACGCTCACGAGTCTTCAAAAACACGATAGTGCGTTCTGCTTGCTCTGTAATGATGTGTTTTAGTAGGGCAAGCTTATGCTCTGCGTCATCAGCACGGTGGTACCACTGTGCAATCTTCTTACGCTCACGCAGTGGGGACTTCGCGTCGATCTCTGCTGGTTCGTTCAGTAGGTCTGCTGTGAAACCTTCTACGCCTTTGCCTTCTAGTGTTGCTGAGAACAGAAGGGTTTGTTTACGCCAGCGACATTCGTTAGACAGACGGTCAACCGTTGGCGCAAAGCCCATGTCTAGCATGCGGTCTGCTTCATCAAGGATTAGCCATTCAATTGCACGACAGTCAAAACGTTCTGCGTCGATGTATTCACGTAGACGACCTGGTGTTGCTACTACGATGTCTTGTGTGGTTGCTAGGATGTCTGCGTGTTCTTGGTATTGAACGCCACCTGTGATGGTGAAGATGTTTAGCTTGGTGTTTTTCGCCAGTGCACGCGCTTGATCCGCTACCTGCATCGCAAGTTCACGAGTTGGCGTTAGGATCAGAATACGTGCAGGTCCAGGTTTACGACGTGGGAAATCTTGCAGGTATTGCAGTGCTGGCAGGACGAACGCTGCCGTTTTACCCGTACCAGTTGGTGCTGACGCTAGAATGTCACGACCATCTAACGCTTGTGGAATCGCTTCGGCCTGAATTTTAGTTGGGCGTTCGTAGCCCATCTCATCAATGGCTTCAAGTAGGTTTTGGTCTAGATCAAGTTCAGCAAAGGTTCTGATCACAATGAGTTCTCCACAAGCAAAGCTTGGTTAATGGTTCGCCACAGCAGCATAGAATATAAAAAGGTCGCACATTATAAAGTGATTGGTGACAAGGATCACATGTTATTTCACATCTTAAGGTAAAACTCGCGAGTTAGCTGGATAAAGTCGTCGCTGTAGCCCTCGCTCGAGTGGATGATCAAATGCGTTTCTTGAGTATCACAAGCTTGTTTGGCTAATTCAAACAGTAAACGGTGCACGGGCTTTTTCTGTGATGGTTGCACGCGGCACAGACGTGACAAGTGCCACCCCTGTTGCAGCGCCATAGTAATAAATTGCTCGCCTTCGGTAATCGGCAGGACGAAATTGGCTGTCCCTTCCTCAGTCAGCAGTTCATGACATCGGTTGAGTAATGCGCTGTGCTGCAAGGTATCTGTGTGCCTGGCGGTTGCGCGCTGGCTTTGTTTCGATTGCTCACCATTGTTGAAGTAGGGTGGGTTACAGATAATGCGTTCAAAACGATGCTCAGGTTCAAACTGCAATACATCGCTGTGGTGAAGACTGAGTCTGTCTGACCATGGTGATTGAGCGAAGTTTTGTTTTGCCGCTTCGATCGCTGTGATTTCAATATCAAGGGCGGTGATTTGCGCTGAAGGAAATCGCTGCGCGCACATTAAGGCCAGCAAACCTGTGCCCGTGCCGACGTCCAAAATTTTATTCTGTGGTGTGCAATTTGCCCAAGCACCAAGCATCACACCATCGGTACTGACAGGCATGCCACTTTCGCCACCGTGAATGGAAAATTGCTTGAACTTGAAGTCCTTAGTCTGAAATTTTTCACTCTTCATGATTGTTTTATTTTTACTCAATATTAGAGTTAATCTCTCTGTTGTTTCTTAATTGTATAGATTGTTATCTCGTTGGTTATTAAATTGTATTTCAATTTGATCGAGATAAATATCTAGCTCTTTATTTCAGGGTAGTGGTATCCACTGCTTTTTAATCCTTTAACTAAATTAATATGGTGTTTTTTTCTTAAAGGTTGCCAAATGATGGGTACTTCGTCATTATGCGGCGGAAATTTATAGATTGAACCACAGGTACTCATTAACTTTGGGTATACAAAAAAGTGGTCGATGCATACACAACATTCATCAATTAGAGAAAAAGGGTTATCTGTGAAGCAGACGTTAAAACTAACAGATATTATCGCAGTAGGCTTTATGCTATTTGCGTTCTTTTTGGGTGCCGGCAACATCATTTTTCCACCACTAGCGGGTCAGCTAGCGGGTGATCACTTGATGCCAGCAATGTTCGGTTTCTTGCTAACAGCGGTAGGTCTACCTCTTATTACTATCGTTGCTATTGCTGTGGCAGGCGGCTCTTGGGATCACTTGACTCAAGATCTTCCTAAAAAAGCAGCAGTTCTGATGGCGGCGTTGATCTTCATCATCATCGGTCCTGCATTTGCTGCACCTCGTACAGGTCTAGTAGCCTACGAGATGGCGGTGAAACCATTCTTCCTAGATGCCTCTCAAGCGCATCTAACGTCATTCTCAATCTTGTTCTTCGCGGTAGCAATGATCTTCGCTTGGTTCCAAGGTCGCTTGATTGACTTGATTGGTAAAGTACTAACGCCAGTTCTATTCCTTGGTCTTATCGTTCTTGCGATTGCGGTGTTCGTTGATCCGCAAGGTGAAATGATGGGCGCACACGGCGAGTACTTGACTCAGCCACTGACTAAGGGCTTCCTTGAAGGTTACAACACCATGGATACGTTCGCATCGTTGATGTTCGGTATGCTAATGGTGGATGCGCTTCGTAGCAAAGGTATCACTGAGCGTGCGGCAACAACGAAATACCTAATCTGTGCTGGCTGTATTGCCGCTGCAGGTCTGGCGTTCGTTTACATCTCATTGTTCTACCTAGGTGCGACGAGTTCAACTATCGCAGCAGGTGCGGACAACGGTGGTGCAGTACTGAGCCAATACGTTCAGGCGCTATTTGGTCCTTACGGTCAGGTTGTGCTTTCAATCATCGTACTTTTGGCATGTTTGACGACGGCGATTGGCCTTATCTCTGCATGTTCTGACTTCTTCAGCTCTAAGACGAAACTGACTTACAAGCAGTGGGTTATCATTAACGGCGCCGCTTGTGCACTGATTGCAAACGTTGGTCTGTCACAGCTAATCTCATTGTCAGTCCCTGTGCTGTTCGCGCTATACCCAGTAGCGGTTGCATTGGTTGCGCTAACATTTGTGCGTAACAAGCTACCAAACCCACGAGTGGCTTACCGCGCTGTACTGCTAGTATCACTGCTGTTTGCATTGATTGATGCAGCGAAAGTAGCGGGTCTAGACGTATCTGCATTCAACATGCTGCCACTATTTGAAGTGGGCATGGGTTGGGTTCTACCAACATTTGCAGCGATTGTTTGCATGTTCTTTATTGCTAAGTCTTCACAACCTGAGTTGACTGAAGAAGCGGCATAATTGCTGACTAGCAAAATAGAAAAAAGCCCGGTGAAGTGATTCGCCGGGCTTTTTGTTTTTCTGTTGTTTAGCAAGTGCTGGCCTATAGCGTGTCGTGAAACTCCACCAATACTTGCTCACACCATTTCTCGATGCGTTCATCACTGAGTTCGTATTGAGAATCTTCATCCAGTGCTAAGCCCACAAATTGGCTACTATCTTCTGTTAGTGCTTTTGATGCTTCGAACTCATAGCCTTCGTTTGGCCAGTAACCGATGAACTGCGCGCCTGTAGCTTTGAGCTCATCATGCAGTAGGCCCATCGCATCAAGGTACCACTCGCCATAGCCTTCTTGGTCACCCAAACCGAATAACGCAACGACTTTGCCTTTAAGAGGTGTGGTTGCAATATCTTCCCAGATCGCACTCCAGTCTTCTTGGATTTCACCGAAGTCCCAAGTGGAGATACCAATCAGCAGTAAATCGTAGTCTGCCATCAGTGATAGCGGTGTCTCTTTCACGTTGTGAATGTCGACAAGGTCTTCACCAATGATGTTGCGAATTTTTTCTGCTGCCATTTCGGTGTAGCAGGTGGTTGAGCCGTAAAAGAGTCCGATTTTCATTATATTCGTCGTTTTTTGTATTGCTGTTGTGGCAGATTCTAACCATAAAACGGGGAAGATTGCAGCGATTATCCCGGGCTAGATGATTTTTTTATGGTATTGGTTGGACAGTTGCCTTACTCTCAATACTGTAAATAAAAACAGATAAGGAAGCATTCATGACGGCACAACAGCCTGTCAATCAACAAGATTTTGGTCTTGTTGAGCAATTCTTAGATGCGATGTGGATGGAGCGTGGCCTGTCGGAGAACACGCTGGCTTCCTACCGAAATGATTTAATGAAACTGCTCGCGTGGATGGAGCAACATAGCTACCGTCTTGATTTTATCAGCCTGTCTGGTTTACAAGAGTACCAAAGTTACCTTGTTGATTTAGATTACAAGCAGACATCGCGCGCGCGGATGTTGTCAGCGATTCGTCGGTTGTTTCAATACATTCATCGCGAGAAAGTGCGCGGTGATGATCCGAGTGCGCTGTTGGTGAGCCCAAAGCTGCCGCAACGTCTGCCGAAAGACATCAGCGAAGAGCAAGTTGACGCACTGCTTGAGGCGCCGGATCCGAATGATCCGGTTGAATTGCGTGATAAAGCCATGCTCGAACTTCTTTATGCGACAGGTTTACGTGTGACAGAGTTGGTTAGTTTGACCATGGAAAATGTCAGCTTGCGCCAAGGCGTAGTGCGCGTCACTGGTAAGGGTGGTAAGGAACGCCTTGTTCCTATGGGGGAAAATGCGGTCGATTGGATTGAAACTTTTATTCAACAAGGCCGGTCTGCTCTATTGGGGGAGACTACCTCTGATGTGGTTTTTCCTAGTAAACGAGCCAGACAAATGACCCGTCAGACCTTTTGGCACCGTATTAAGTACTACGCTGTAATAGCGGGTATTGATACCGACCAATTGTCGCCACACGTACTGCGCCATGCTTTTGCGACGCATTTATTGAACTATGGCGCAGATCTCAGGGTCGTACAGATGCTGTTGGGGCATAGTGACTTATCGACGACGCAAATTTATACTCACGTGGCGACTGAGCGATTGAAGCAAATCCACAGTCAACACCACCCAAGAGCATAATGATGTATTGTCTCGTTGGATGAAACGATTTTATTTTAAGGTGAATTTAATGAGCGTATTACGCCGACTAACTCTGCTGACTTTACCGTTTTTTGTTACCGCTTGTGGTGCTGAAGAAAGTCAGGAAAAAATGGAAACTCCTGCACAACAAGTCGCGCCGGCGGCAAAACAGAACTTTGATGAGGCTGCACTTAAAGCCAAGTTCTCTAAATTGGGTGTATCTATTCTTGATATCCAACCATCGGATGTTGCTGGATTATTAGAAATTCAAACGAATGGTGGTGTGCTGTTCGCATCTAACGACGGTAGCCATTTTATTGCTGGTACACTTTATGCCATCGATAACAATGGTGGCTACAAAGACGTGATTGCTGAGCGTCAAGCGCCGTTAAATGCCGAGAAAATTGCAAAGTTCTCTGATAGCGTGATCGAATACAAAGCAGACAATGAGAAGTATGTGGTGACGGTATTTACTGACATCACGTGTGGCTACTGTGTGCGTCTACACAGCCAGATGCAAGGTTACAACGACTTAGGCATTACTGTTCGTTACATGGCGTATCCTCGCCAAGGCGCAACAGGTCCTGTTGCTGAACAGATGGCGACTATCTGGTGTGCAGAAGATCCTCAAACGGCTATGCACAATGCAAAAGTAGAACGCACTTTTGACAATCCAGTTAAAGATCTTAAACAGTGTAAAGAAACCATCCAGGCACATTACAACCTAGGCCGTGAACTTGGTATTTCCGGTACTCCTGCTATCTTCCTGCCAAACGGTGAGCTAGTTGGTGGTTACCTTCCACCGGCAGAATTACTAAAACGTCTAGAGCAACAATAATCCTTTAAGGAGCAGAGCCAGCATGCAACGCTGGCTCTTTTCAAACATGATAGAAATTCAACGACGTCCCGAACCGGACCTTTCTCTTCTTCCCGATTCCATTCCTTCTATTCTTAAGCGTATCTATCTCAACCGTGGTATCACGGATATCGCACAGTTAGAAACCTCTGCACGTGGTTTGCATTCTTACCAACAGCTTGGCGGTATAGATAAAGCGGTTGAACTGCTTTTCCAAGCGATCAATGAGCAAAAGCGGATTATCGTTGTGGGTGATTTTGATGCCGATGGCGCGACCAGCTCAGCGTTGTCGGTACTTGCACTACGTATGCTTGGCAGCAATAACGTCGATTACTTGGTGCCAAACCGCTTTGAAGATGGTTATGGATTGAGTCCGGAAGTGGTGGATCAAGCGTTAGAGCTTGGTGCTGAAATGATTATGACAGTTGATAATGGCGTGTCGTCGATTGAAGGTGTTCGTTACGCAAAAGAAAATGGCATTACCGTGCTGGTGACTGACCACCACTTACCGGGGCAAGTGCTCCCAGACGTCGATGCCATGGTGAACCCAAACCTAGACAGCTGTGCTTTCCCATCGAAAGCGTTGGCAGGGGTGGGAGTGGCTTTCTATCTGATGATGGCGCTGTGTGTATACATGCGCAAACAAAATTGGTTTGCGCAGCAAGGCATGCAAGAGCCTAAGTTGATGGAGCTGATCGATTTGGTTGCCCTTGGTACTGTGGCAGACGTCGTGCCACTAGATGAAAACAACCGCATTCTTGTTCACCAAGGCTTACAGCGTATTCGTGCAGGTAAAGCGCGTCCGGGTATTCAAGCCTTGATAGAAGTGGCGAAACGCGATGCGCGTCGTTTAGTCGCATCAGATTTTGGTTTTGCTTTAGGTCCACGCATTAACGCCGCAGGTCGCCTTGATGACATGTCTTTCGGTGTTGAACTGCTGATGTGTAACAACATCCATGCTGCACGCCGCATGGCGAGTGAGTTGGATGGCCTCAACCAAACCCGTAAAGAGATTGAAGAAGGCATGAAGCAGGAAGCGATGGCTTTTTGTGAGCGTCTTCAGTTTGGCGAAAACACCGAACTCCCTTATGGCTTAGCCTTGTTTCAAAGAGACTGGCACCAAGGTGTGATAGGTATTCTTGCTTCGCGAATAAAAGAGAAGTACCACCGTCCTGTTATTGCGTTCGCGGATGGAGGGGAAGGAACGATCAAAGGCTCTTGCCGTTCAATTCCTGGGCTGCACATGCGTGATGCGTTGGACTTTATCGATACGCAAAACCCTGGCTTGATCATCAAATTTGGTGGTCACGCGATGGCGGCGGGCTTAACCATCAAAGAGCAAGACTTCGAGCGTTTTAGCCGTTTGTTTGATGAAGTGGTTAAAAAAGAGTTGGATGAAGCGGCGTTGAAAGGTGTGATCCTATCTGATGGTGAGTTGAAACCGGAAGAATTTTCGATGCATGTCGCTGAGCAACTTCGTGCGGGTGGTCCGTTTGGTCAAGCGTTTCCTGAACCTATCTTTGATGGTGAGTTCAAAGTTCTGCACCAGAAACTGGTGGGTGAGAAACATCTTAAGTTGATGTTAGAACCGCTTTATAAAGGCCACCCAACCAACGTAATGATCGACGGTATTGCCTTCAATATTGATTTACGTCGTTGGCCGGATGCATCAGTAAAAACAGTACGCCTTGCGTATAAGTTGGATGTGAATGAATTTAGAGGTAATCAATCACTTCAGTTGATGGTTGATTATATCGAAGCCAAGTAAATCCTCGTTTTTCGCCTACTATAGAGTACGGTCGCCTTTAAGTGGCATCAAAATTTTATGACCGTGCTCTCTCTAATTGCAATCTGATTTCCCAACCGAAATTTTCCTGTATCTCCGTCACATTTTTGAGTAGAATTTCTCGGTTAAATTCTATTCTAAAATGTTGAGCAAACATGTTTGAAATCAATCCAATTAAAAACCGTCTTCAGGACGTGTCTGAGCGCACGAATGTCCTGAGGGGGTATCTTTGACTATGACGCTAAGAAAGAGCGTCTAGAAGAAGTCAACGCAGAACTAGAACAACCGGATGTATGGAACGAGCCAGAACGTGCGCAAGCATTAGGCAAAGAACGTTCATCTCTTGAAGCGGTTGTTGAAACTATTGATCAACTAGAGCAAGGTGTAGAAGACGTTGAAGGGCTTCTAGAACTTGCTGTTGAAGAAGAAGATCAAGAAACGTTTGATGAAATCGAACCAGAACTTGCAGAACTTGAAGAAAAGCTAGAACAGCTGGAATTCCGTCGTATGTTCTCTGGCGACCACGATAGCTCTGATTGCTACATTGACTTGCAAGCAGGCTCAGGTGGTACTGAGGCACAAGACTGGACCAACATGATGCTACGCATGTACCTACGCTGGGCTGAAGCAAAAGGCTTTAAAGCTGAGGTAATTGAAGTATCTGAAGGTGAGGTTGCTGGTCTTAAGGGCGCGACTGTAAGAATCTCTGGTGAGTACGCTTACGGTTGGCTACGTACGGAAACTGGTGTTCACCGCTTAGTACGTAAATCGCCATTCGATTCAGGCGGCCGTCGTCATACATCATTTGCTTCTGCGTTTATCTACCCAGAGATTGATGAAAATATTGCTATCGACATTAACCCATCTGACCTACGCATTGACGTTTACCGTGCATCAGGCGCAGGTGGTCAGCACGTAAACACCACAGAATCTGCGGTCCGTATTACGCACGTGCCAACGAACACTGTGGTTCAGTGTCAGAATGACCGTTCTCAACACAAGAACAAAGATCAGGCAATGAAACAGCTTCGAGCAAAGCTATTTGAGCTTGAATTGCAGAAGCAAAACGCGGAAAAACAAGCTAATGAAGACGCTAAGTCTGACATTGGCTGGGGTAGCCAGATCCGTTCTTACGTATTGGATGACTCACGCATTAAAGACCTCCGTACGGGCGTTGAAAACCGTAATACTCAAGCGGTTCTTGATGGCGATCTGGACAAATTTATTGAAGCTAGCCTGAAATCAGGCCTATAAAGCTTTTCACCGACAAAAACAGGATACATCGAAAATGACTGATGCTGTTCAAAACGAAACTGTACAAGAAGAAAACAAGCTAATTGCTGAACGCCGCGCTAAACTGGATGAAATCCGAAAGAGCTGCAAAGCAAATGGCCACCCAAACGACTTCCGTCGTGACGCACTAGCGGGCGACCTTCAAAAAGAGTTCGGTGAAAAGTCGAAGGAAGAGCTAGAAGAGCTTAACCACGTAGTTGCAATCGCTGGCCGTATCATGGCTAAGCGTGGTCCATTCTTAGTAATTCAAGAAACTTCTGGCCGTATCCAAGCTTATGCTGATAAAGCGGTACAAAAAGTACTTAAAGACCAGTACCAAGGTCTAGATATCGGTGACATCATCGGTGTTAAAGGCGCACTACATAAATCTGGTAAAGGCGATCTATACGTGAACATGGAAGAGTACGAGTTGCTAACTAAAGCACTGCGTCCACTACCAGAGAAGTTCCACGGCCTAACTGACCAAGAGATGCGTTACCGTCAACGTTACGTTGACCTAATCGTTAACGAAGAGTCTCGTCAAGCGTTCGTAGTACGTTCTAAAGTGATGTCTGCAATCCGTAACTTCATGATCTCTAAGCAGTTCATGGAAGTTGAAACGCCAATGATGCACGTTATCCCTGGTGGTGCGAGTGCGCGTCCATTCATCACACACCACAACGCACTAGACATGCCAATGTACCTGCGTATCGCACCTGAGCTATACCTGAAACGTCTAGTGGTTGGCGGTTTTGATCGCGTATTCGAAATCAACCGTAACTTCCGTAACGAAGGTCTTTCTCCACGTCACAACCCAGAATTCACAATGATGGAATTCTACATGGCGTACGCGGACTACAAAGATCTGATGGACCTAACTGAAGAACTACTAAGCTCAGTAGCTCTAGAAGTTCTAGGTTCAACGTCAATGCCTTACGGTGATGACACGGTTGAGTTTGGTGGCACTTACACTCGTATGAGCATGTTCGAAGCAATCAAGCACTACAACCCAGACCATGCGCAAATCCAAGCGCTAACAGAAGAAGACATTCAAAACCGTGACCTAATGGTTTCTATCGCGAAATCTGTTCACGTTGAAGTAGAATCTTTCTGGACATGTGGTCAGCTTCTTGAAGAAATCTTCGGTGAAACTGCAGAACCTAAGCTAATGCAGCCTACGTTCATCACTGGTTACCCAGCAGATATCTCTCCTCTGGCTCGCCGTAGCGATGACAACCCATTCTTCACAGACCGCTTTGAGTTCTTCATTGGTGGTCGCGAAGTAGCAAACGGCTTCTCTGAGCTTAACGATGCAGAAGACCAAGATGCGCGTTTCAAAGCACAGGTTGAAGCGAAAGAGTCTGGTGATGATGAAGCAATGTTCTACGATGCAGACTACATCACTGCACTAGAGCACGGCTTGCCACCAACAGCAGGTCAAGGTATCGGTATCGACCGCCTAGTTATGCTGCTGACTAACACGCACACAATCCGTGACGTAATCCTATTCCCAGCAATGCGCCCACAAGCGTAATTTGGCAGGATGATCAAAAAACCACCTTCGGGTGGTTTTTTTATGTTCGAAATTTGACGTTATTCAACCATTTGAATTTGATGACGAGTAATTTAATAGAGAAATTATTCGCCAAATCGCAATCTGTTGCATAGTCTTAATATTGAGACAGACTAATCGGGTGATAGTCTCGATAATGTTACCAGTTCGCAAAGTTTGGTTTGTGGAGCGAATTTTCTATTAACAGAATTTAAGGGTTAAAGAATGGCTGGGCAGTTTAAGATGGATTCCATTCCGGGGTCGCTGGTAGTAGTTGGCGGTACTTACGAACCTTGGTTATCAGTATTAGAACAAGTCGGATGGAAGTGTCACCAAGTGGGTGACCTGCGTAAGGCGAATACGCTCCTTGAGGACATTGGCCCCTGCATAGGTATTGTAGATTTAAGTCACGATGAGTTTAGCCTCAACGGCTTAGCAAACTTAGTGAGTTCTCACAAACATGTTCGTTGGTTAGCTTTCATTCGTGAGTCACAACTCGGTACCGATACCATTTGCCAGTTCATTGTGAACTTTTGTATCGACTTTTTTACTGCGCCAATTCCAGATGCGCAGTTACTAAGTACCATTGGTCACCAGCTTGGTATGCTCAAGCTAGAGAAGAAAGTGTGGCCAAGCTTTGGTAACAGCTTAGATATGGGGCTGGTGGGTGAATCAATCCCTATGAAGCGTCTACGTGATCAAGTGAAACGTATTGGTCCAACGGATGTGAGTATCCTTATCTATGGTGAAAGCGGTACTGGTAAAGAAGCGGTAGCGCGTGCTATCCATAAAGTCTCTTCTCGAGCACACAAACCATTTTTGTCAGTAAATTGCCGTGCGTTGAATGAACAGCGTTTTCAAGCGGAAGTCTTTGGGGCTAGCGATGAAGATGTGACTGAGCCAAGTATTATGGAACAGGCTGATGGCGGTACTGTTTTGTTCAACGACATTTTAACTATCTCAAAAGAGCAGCAAATGAACCTGTTGCGATTTTTGCAAGAAGGCACAATTGAGACCCGAGATGGCTTAAAAACAGTGAATGTTCGAGTTCTTGCCGCTAACTCATCAGATGTGGAAAAGGCGTTGATTGATGGTGATTTTAATGAAGAACTATACCATTACATTAATGTGCTACGTATCAATGTACCGAGCCTTAAAGAGCGTGCTAGCGATATAGGCCTACTGGCTCGTTATTATCTGCAAGAGTTTTCTAAAGAGTATAACTCTCAAGCGAAGGGCTTTTCTGAAGATGCACTTAAATCTCTGACGCGTTACTTTTGGCCAGGTAATGTTCGAGAACTAATGAACCAGATTAAGCGTGCGGTGTTAATGTCGGACAGTGTCATTATCGAAGAACATCACCTCGACTTGCCTCAACGAAATGATGCAAAGAGAAGCTTAAAGTCAATTCGTGAAAAGAGTGAGCGTGATGCGTTATTAGTGGTTCTCGAATCTCATTCAGGGCAAGTATCGAACGCGGCGAAAGAGCTAGGTGTATCTCGAGCAACCATGTATCGTTTGCTAAACAAACATAATTTGATATCAGAGCAGGTGCTTTAAGTTACTAGGTGTCAAAGGAAAAGAGGAGCGTATTGTCGCTCCTTTTTTGTACTTTGAATGCAGTTATTTATAAAACTCGAAGCTTTATATATTCCACAGGTGAATATGTTATTCGAAAAACCATATGAAACCCAATTTTAGGTTATTGATTTGTTTTTAATAGAAAGGACAAAAATTGTTTGAATAATATCCTGTGTTGCTTACAATTTAGCCGTAACTCAAAGAGTTATACCACATCAATCACGGATTAATTTTTAGCTAGGAGGCGCAAGATGAAACATTACGTTGTTAACACTACTGCTTGCGCTGATCGTATGCCTTCTGTTCGCTCAACCTTTGATGCGATCATAAAGGATACCACTGGCTCATTGGATATAATTAATCCGTAACCTATCTATTTCACTAGGCTGCGGAAAAGTAGCGGCTTAGTATCAACAGAATCTTTCTGTTAAAGAATGCACTATTTTTCCCAGTCGATCATTTTTCGTAATTTGGAGAAAAATTATGCGTCACTCTATCTATCTAAAACTCGCTACAGTGTTGCTAAAAGCGGATCTAAAACGTGAAGAAAAGCAATGGCAGAGTATGGTTCGTCGTAGCTCTCACAATATCCCTTGGACCAACGAACACTTGCTCAGGGATATTGGTTTAGATAAAGAAGGTCGTTCAACTCAAACTTGCATTCCTGATGCAGTCAAAGTTGAGCGCCAAGTTCGTCACCTTCGTCGTGTCTTAACATCGCGAATACCGACGTAATTCAAAGCCCAGATTGAACTCTCTAGTACATTTGATTCAATTTGGGCTTAATACAAACAAAAGAGGCTGACCATGTGGTCAGCCTCTTTTGTTTTTGGTCTATTGGGAAATGAAACGCTATGGGCACGGGTTCGAGTAAGTAGTGCCAATCGCTTGGATGTCATTGAGTAACTCTTCACTTAAATGAACATCGATACTGTCAATGTTTGATTTAAGCTGCTCTAGGTTAGTTGCGCCAATGATGTTCGAGCCAACAAACGGACGCTGGTTCACAAACGCCAGTGCCATTTGTGAGGGATCTAAACCGTGGTCACGAGCTAGGTTGACGTATGCTTCGGTGGCTTTTATGCCTTGCGGGGTGAAGTAGCGAGCAAAGCGCTCCCAAACCGTGCAACGTGCGCCTTCAGGTTTCGCTCCGTTTAGGTATTTACCGCTCAAGCAGCCAAACGCCAGTGGTGAGTATGCAAGTAGCTGAACGCCTTCGTAATGACTGATTTCAGACAAGCCAACTTCAAAGCTACGGTTCAATAAGTTATATGGGTTTTGGATTGAAACTATCCTCGGCAGATCGTGTTTTTCTGCTAAACGCAGCAGTGACATCACACCCCATGGGGTTTCATTCGATACACCGATGTAACGTACCTTACCTGCTTTAACTAGTTCGGTCAGCGCTTCAAGGGTTTCGATCAGCGTGACTTCTTCTTGCTTATCTGGGTAGGGGTAGTTGAGTTGACCAAAGCAGTTGGTTTGGCGCTGTGGCCAGTGCAATTGGTACAGGTCGACATAATCGGTTTGCAGGCGCTTTAAGCTGTCATCGATAGCGGTATGAATATGGCGGCGGTTAAGGCTCATGTTCTCACGAATGTACGGGACGCTACGTGGGCCTGCGACCTTCGTTGCCAATACCACTTTCTCTCGCTTGCCACTTTTCGCTAACCAATTACCAATGTATTGCTCAGTGAGTCCTTGTGTCTCTGCCTTTGGTGGAACGGGATACATCTCTGCTGTATCGATAAAGTTCACCCCATGATCGAGGGCAAAGTCGAGCTGCTGAAACGCTTCTTGTTCGGTATTTTGCTCACCAAACGTCATAGTGCCAAGGCAGATCTTACTGATCTCGAGTGATGAGTGCGGTAGTTTCGTATATTGCATTTCACATCCTTGAAGAGTTACCGACTGAATAAGTTATTCCAATATAGGGGATTTTTAGTCGTGGTCGCAAATGATTTAGTTTTCGCTTTATAGTTAACTCGAAACTTATCAATACGCTAACTAGACTTAAAGGATCTTGTGAAGGAGGTGCATTATGCAGAAGCATCAACTCGACATGTGGTTGCATGGCCACCACAAGGACTCTTATAAAACACCGAAGGTCTTTGTGATAGGTTGTTCTGATGTCTCTGACTATCTATTAGCAGTGGAGTACAAACACCAACTCGAGCCTATAAAAGATGGCGAAGATCCGATTCATTTTGGATCGTTAGACTTGGTGAAAGAGGAGCTGCTTAGGTTAGGGATTGATAAAGCTTACTTGAGACTGCACAACGCGTACGATGAATGTGGTAGCGATGGCGCAGCCTCATACTGTGATATTGAATTGTCACTGGTAACGCATTAGGGTCTGTTGATCTTTTGAGCTGATTTTTGCAGCATTTTGTGGGAAATTTCTACAAGGCAGAGGCTTTGAAGTGTAGCTAGCCTACATGAGGAGCCGATAACGCTGTAGAAATGAACCACAAAGGCTGCCCGAAGGGTTCGGCTAGAATCGTTTTATGCTTTGTTAAGAAGCATTTACTTAGAATGACTAAGCTACATACTTCTTGCCGCGCCTAAAACGATTCTATCTCGAACAAAATTTAACCGCAAAAGATCAACAGACCCTAGTCACTCTGATTGAAGGTTAATATAATGCTTCAGTAGGATCTGCTCAGTAAACTGTGTTCTGAGATAGAAGCCACGAGGCAGGGTTTTTATCGGCTTGCCGTTTGAACTGTATGCTTCAGTAAGTGCTTTGGCATTTGCGGCTTTAGGACGTAGATGAAGCGCTTCGCCGTGTCTGGCGGAAATTTGATCAAACTTGCCCAGTACGATCAACTCCATTAACTCTTCCCAATCGTTTTTCAGGGTCAACTCTTCTTCTTCATCCGGTGACCAAATCAACGGGCTCCCGACGCGGCGCTCAGCCAACGGAATCTCGCGCTCGCCCTCAACCGGAACCCAAAGCACGCGGGAGAGCTTGTTGCGCACGTGGCTCGTTTCCCATGTTAAACCTTGCACACCAGTCAATGGTGCGACAGAGACAAAGGTCGTTTCTAATGGTTTGCCAGAGTAGCTGATCGGTATGCTCTTTAACTCGATCCCTAGTTTGGCGAAATCTTGTTGCGGCTTACTACCTGCGGGTGCACCCAAATGCCATTCTAGTAATTGACCGACCCAACCTTTATCGCGTTTCAAGTTTTCAGGAACGGGCATACCAGCTTCTTCTGCGAGTTCAGCAAAGCTTAATCCCGCAATCTCTTGCGCACGTTCCATCAGTTCAGCTTCGGATTGTGGTTCTGGTTTCATAATGACAAAGTGGTATTGGAAAACGCCTAGTCTAACAAATTTGAATAAAATCCTCTGTCGAAGATTTCATCGAGCTGGATTAAGAATGATCAATTCATAACTTATCCACAGATTAGGAAGTGACCAATAGGATCTTTGCTTGGGCTGGATGAATAAACAGGGGTTTAAGCGATGAGTGTGACTTGATTTTATTGAGATATCATGAAGTCCTACCTGTCTAATGTGGATAAATTGCCAATTGAGCGATCTTTGACCGATCTGAGTTTGGTGAAAAGATCATCAATAAAAGTTAGATTGTTAATTAAGCTATTCCTATTTATTTGTCTTAAAAATTAATGCCTTATGCTTGCCTTTCTTTTTTGTGAATAATCTTGTTTGTGATGGTTTTGAGCAAAAAACTTTATTGATCTTGTTTTCTTCACAAAGTTATTCACAGAAAAGGTGAATAAATGTGGGCTATGTCTCAATCCTGTGTTGATAAAGTAATGGTTGCTCAAAAGATATCCAAAAATGGTTCAAAGGTAATAAATCTTGCTCATATCACATCAGTAAGTTTGCTAGTAATGGGGATATGTGGAAAAATCACGGTAATAAAAAATTATTCATAGAGGTTAGCCGGTGATAGATGGCGATGGTTACCGACTGAACGTTGGTATTGTGATCTGTAATAACCATGGTCAGGTATTCTGGGCTAAACGATACGGGCAACACTCATGGCAATTTCCACAAGGTGGGATTGACGAAGGTGAAACACCTGAACAAGCGATGTTCAGGGAGTTATATGAAGAAGTCGGTCTGACGAAAAAAGACGTTAAGATCATCGCAACAAGTCGTCATTGGTTAAGATATAAACTACCAAAGCGATTGGTGCGATGGGACTCCAAGCCTGTTTGTATCGGCCAAAAACAGAAATGGTTTCTGCTGCGATTGGATTGCGATGAGTCGCACATCAATATGCAGCGTGGAAAATCCCCTGAATTTGATGGTTGGCGCTGGGTAAGTTATTGGTATCCAGTTAGGCAAGTTGTTTCTTTCAAGCGAGACGTATACCGCCGAGCAATGAAAGAGTTTGCATCTTTAGCCATGCCTTTTCGAGAGCGAAAGACGAAAGGGAAAAGAAAAAAGCAACGTAGATAGAGGATTATTATGCTCAGTCAGCTAAGGGAAATAGTTGAAAAAGTCTCCAGAGTCGATGATCTCCATCTTGCACTCGACATTCTGGTAAAAGAGACTTGTGCAGCCCTATGCACTGAGTGTTGTACTATCTATCTTGCTAACCAAGAAATGCAGCGCCTTGAGTTGATGGCAACTCAAGGCCTTATTTTTGAAGGTGATAGCATCCATATCAACTTCAATGAAGGTTTAGTTGGCTTAGTTAAGCGCAGCGCTGAACCGCTAAATTTAGCCGAAGCCTCCACTCACCCTGACTTCAAATTCTTCCCCCAATTAGGCGAGCAGGTATACCACTCCTTCCTTGGTACTCCGATTATTCATCGCAAACAAGTACTTGGCGTGTTGGTGATTCAGCAAAAAGAGCCACGTTTGTTTAGTGAGATGGAAGAATCTTTTCTGGTCACTTTGTCAGCGCAGCTTGCTGTGTTGATCGCACATGCTCAAAGCCTTGGTCATTGGCAATTAGCCTCAACACCCACAGTGATGAAAGGCTTACCTGCCTCAACGGGGGTTGCGATAGGTGAGTTCTGGTTTGATGATACTCAGCCCAATTTAAGCGATGTTTTTCCTGCCTCAGCGTTAGATAAAGAACGTGAACATGAGTTGCTTGCGGTTGCAGTGGAAAGGGCGCTCAGCGATTTTCGTCGTATGCGGAAGAAGTTCGACAGTGAAATCAACAAAGATGCTTTGGCGATTTTCGACCTTTTTACACACTTACTCAACGACCCAATGCTACGTGGTGATCTGAAGAAGCAGATCGAGAAAGGTGACCGAGCTGACTGGGCGTTACGCCAAGTGGTAGAAACTTACTCAAATCGTTTTGCTCGTATGTCAGATGTTTACCTGCGTGAGCGCGCACAAGACATTCGTGAGTTAGGGCAGCGCTTGCTGTACTTCCTGCATAACAGTGAACAAGAACATGCCTCAATCGACCGCCCAGTGATTTTGGTTGCCAATGAGCTAACGGCGACGTTACTTGCATCAATACCAAAGCAGCATTTACTTGCTGTGGTTTCTCTTGAGGGCGCGGCAAACTCTCATGCTGCGATTCTATCTCGCGCACTGGGCGTGCCAGCCATCATGGGAGCAAATGTTAATCCCCAAGAGGTAAACGGTAAGCAAGGGATTGTTGATGGGTATTCAGGGGAGATTTACCTTGAACCTAATCGACAGTTGTTACGCGAGTATCGTAGTTTAGTCAGTGAAGAATCTGAATTGTTCGCTATGGTGAACAAAGATCTCTCACTCCCGGCAATTACCCAAGATGATTATCATATTGAAGTGATGCTCAATGCGGGTTTAAGTGCAGATAGCAATATTGCCATTAACTCCGGTGTCGATGGCGTTGGTTTATATCGAACCGAAATCGCTTTTTTACTTCAGCATCACTTTCCTTCAGAAGATGAGCAGTATCATCAGTACCAAGCGATTCTCAATAGCTACCCAAATCAACGCGTCGTAATGCGTACATTGGATATCGGTGGTGATAAGCCATTACCGTACCTGCCGATTGATGAAGATAATCCGTTTTTAGGTTGGCGTGGCATTCGCTTTACTTTAGATCACCCTGATATTTTTCTGATCCAACTACGGGCGATGCTCAGAGCCAGTGCTGATAGTGGTAATTTAAGCATTTTGTTGCCAATGATATCTGGTATCAAAGAGTTCGATGATGCGATTACCTTGATTAATCAAGCCTACAGTGAGGTGGTGTTACTTGATGATCGCATTCAAGCTCCGAAGGTTGGGGTGATGATAGAAGTGCCTTCTATGGTGTACTTGCTGCCGGCAATTGCGCACCGCGTCGACTTCGTTTCGGTTGGTACTAACGATTTAACACAATATTTGTTGGCGGTGGACCGGAACAATTCTCGTGTTGCAGATGTCTATGAATCCATGCATCCAGCGGTGTTGTTAGCGTTAAAGCAAATTCATGATGTTTGCCACCAATATCAAGTCCCGGTTTGCATTTGTGGTGAGCTAGCTGGTGACCCATTTGGTGCACTGCTCCTGTTGGGCTTGGGCTATAACAGTTTGAGTATGAACACCTCGAACGTAGCGAAGGTGAAATATTTGATTCGCCATAGCCAACAAAAAGAATTAGAAAAACTCGTCGAGAAAGCCATGTCATGCTCTTACGGGCAAGAAATTCATCAAATGATGCATGATTTCTTTATTCAACAAGGCTTTGCAGGCTTTATTCGTGCAGGTAAGAAGTAGGTAACAGTGACCATCTCTTTATTTATAATATTGCTCGCGTTGGGCGCTTTTGTTGGTGTGATGGCGGGGCTTCTTGGTATCGGAGGTGGGCTAATTGTCGTACCTGCGCTACTTTATCTTCTTCCTCTTGCTGGAATTTCTCCTGAAATGAGCATGCATGTGGCGTTAGCAACGTCATTGGCAAGCATCATTGTCACATCGGGCTCCTCTGCACTTAACCATCTTAAGCTGGGCAACGTCGATATGTTCGTTGTCAAATGGCTGATGCCTGGTGTGGTTGTCGGCGGCTTTGTTGGAGCCAATATTGCCGAGTGGATTCCGACACACTATCTGCCAAAAGTATTTGGTGTGATCGTGTTGTGTCTGGCAGTTCAGATGTTTCGCTCAATTAAGACGAAAAGTGAGAAGTCAATGCCGAGCAGTCCGGTCACTATGGTGTACGGAACGGGAATTGGTGTGGTATCGAGCCTTGCTGGCATTGGTGGTGGTTCACTGTCTGTGCCGTTCTTAAACAAGCATGGTATTGAGATGCGCAAAGCCGTTGGATCTTCTTCGGTGTGTGGCTGCATGATTGCGATTTCAGGCATGATTGGATTCATCTTACATGGTTACAAAGTAGAAGGGTTACCTGACTACAGTGTTGGCTATGTTTATCTGCCAGCTTTAGCTGCGATTGCGATGACGTCGATGCTCACGACGAAAGTCGGCGCTAAGATGGCGACTAACCTTCCTACGGCAGTCTTAAAGAAGATTTTTGCTGTATTCTTGATGTTTGTTGCAGCGACCATGTTGCTGTAAGTTTATTGCCAATTTATTCCCGCTGAACCGAGCATCTTTAGGTTACTCGGGTATATTTGTTTTACTAGTAATAAGAAGAGAATGATTTATGTCTCAGGGATACTTTGAATTTCCCAATATTGATCCGGTTTTAATCTCTATTGGTCCTGTTTCTGTTCGTTGGTATGGTTTGATGTACTTAGTCGGCTTCATGTTCGCACTATGGCTAGCAAATCGTCGTGCAGATAAGCCGGGTAGTGGTTGGACGCGTGAGCAAGTTTCTGACTTGTTGTTTGCGGGGTTCCTTGGGGTCGTCATTGGTGGTCGTGTTGGCTACGTAATTTTCTACAACTTCGACTTATTCTTAGCCGATCCGTTGTACCTATTTAAAGTCTGGACTGGCGGCATGTCGTTCCATGGTGGTCTGTTAGGTGTTATCACAGCAATGTTCTGGTACGCGCGTAAAAACGGCCGTACTTTCTTTGGTGTCGCTGATTTTGTTGCGCCGCTAGTACCATTTGGTCTTGGTATGGGACGCATGGGTAATTTCATGAACAGCGAACTTTGGGGGCGTGTAACGGATGTGCCATGGGCTATCATCTTCCCGAATGGCGGTCCACTGCCTCGCCACCCATCTCAGCTTTATGAGATGTTCTTAGAGGGCATTGTACTGTTCTTCATCTTGAACTGGTTTATCAAAAAGCCTCGTCCTTTAGGTGCAGTATCAGGGCTATTTTTAGCTGGGTATGGTACATTCCGTTTCCTAGTCGAGTTTGTTCGCGAACCGGATGCACAGCTTGGTCTATTTGGTGGTTACGTTTCGATGGGACAAATCCTATCTTCACCGATGATCATTCTGGGTATTCTTATGATGGTTTGGGCGTACAAACGTGGTCTTTACCAAGACAAAGTCCAAGCAGAAACGAAGTAAGGAATTGGTGTGAAACAGTATTTAGATTTGTGTCAGCGTATCGTTGACCAAGGCACTTGGGTTGAAAACGAACGTACAGGTAAACGCTGCCTAACGGTGATCAACGCAGACTTGACCTACGATGTTGCTAACAACCAATTCCCATTAGTGACAACGCGTAAGAGCTTTTGGAAAGCAGCGGTTGCTGAACTACTTGGTTACATCCGTGGCTACGACAACGCTGAAGATTTCCGTAAGCTAGGTACGAAAACATGGGATGCGAACGCAAACCTAAATGAAGCATGGTTGAACAACCCATTCCGTAAGGGCGAAGACGACATGGGACGCGTATACGGCGTTCAAGGTCGTTCATGGGCGAAGCCAGATGGCGGTCATATCGACCAGTTGCGTAAGATTGTGGATGATTTGACGCGCGGTGTTGATGACCGTGGTGAAATCCTAAACTTCTACAACCCGGGTGAGTTCCATATGGGGTGTTTGCGTCCATGTATGTACAGCCACCACTTCTCACTGTTAGGTGACACGCTGTACCTAAACAGCACGCAGCGCTCTTGTGACGTTCCGCTAGGTCTGAATTTCAACATGGTTCAAGTGTATGTGTTCTTGGCAATCATGGCGCAAATTACAGGTAAGAAACCTGGTCAGGCTTACCATAAGATTGTTAACGCACACATCTACGAAGATCAGCTTGCACCAATGTGTGATATTCAGTTGAAGCGTGAGCCACTAAAAGCAGCGACCTTCCACATCAACCCAGAAATCAAATCTCTAGAAGATTTAGAAACATGGGTAACCCTAGATGATTTCTGGGTAGAAGGTTACGAGCATCACGATCCAATTCAGTACCCGTTCTCAGTTTAACGAGTATATTGAGCTTTCTAAGCCGCCTTTATGGGCGGTTTTTTTATGCCCGAAGGGTGGGAATAGGAGGGAACGCTTCGTCCTGTGGAACGCTTACGCTTTGAGGTATGAGGGCGTCAGTGCAGGGATGTGAGAGGAAATAAAAGATCCCCAACTCGCTCGAGCCTCGCTCTTGGGGATGACGTGCAATCACTCTGAAGTCAAACGGTGTCATTCCCTCAAGCATTGAATGACCGTAGTCTCAGTTTACTCTGGGATTAAGAGCTTGAGAAAGTTTCGCTACGAGGCTAGGGAGCGGACTTTGTCGTAAGGAACGCTTCGCTCCGAGACGTGAGAGGGAATAAAAGATCCCCAATTAGCTCGTACCTCGCTCTTGAGGATGACGTTTAATCATTCTGAACTCAAACGGTGACATTCCCGAAAGTGACAAAGGAGTGTAGTCGGGAATCTCTTTTACCGCAGCTTTCTGGATGATTAACAAATTGAGAGCGCCTTGCTTTAGGAATCGAATGAAAGCCGTTTGGATTTTAAAGGCGTTGACCGGAGTTGTTCCTAGAAAGACAAAACAAGTTCGCTTCCCCAAAACGAAAAAAGGCCCCACCGAAGTGGAGCCTAAAATAAGCGATGGTAATCTTACTATTATGCTGTCAGAGCAAGGATAGAGCCTGGTAGCACGATGAATACTGCTAGTAGGTAACCTGCTACAACCGCTTTGTTCTTAATAGCCATTTCTGAAATCACTTCTGCACATTTCACTGGAATCTCACGTAGGAACGGGATACCGAAGATGAACAGTGTCGCCAGAATGTTGAACGTTAGGTGTACTAGTGCAATTTGTAGTGCGAATACTGCGAACTCACCAGATACAGCTGTTGCTGCTAGTAGAGCCGTGATACATGTACCGATGTTTGCACCTAGAGTGAACGGGTAGATGTCACGTACTTTTAGAACACCTGAGCCAACTAGTGGAACCATTAGACTTGTTGTCGTAGAAGAAGACTGAACAAGAACAGTTACTACAGAGCCCGATACGATACCATGGATAGGACCACGACCGATTGCGTTCTTAAGGATGTCACGTGCACGACCAACCATTAGGCTCTTCATTAGCTTACCCATAACAGTGATAGCTACGAAGATAGTAGCGATACCTAGAGCGATTAGCGCTACGCCACCCATAGTGTCGCCAAACGTTGCTAGCGGCTCTTTGATTGCGCTTACTACTGGTTTAGTGATTGGCTTGATGAAGTCAAAGCCTTTCATGCTCATATCACCAGTGTTTAGTAGCGGTGATACCAACCAGTGAGAAATTTTCTCTAGGATGCCGAACATCATTTCCAATGGTAGGAAGATCAGTACAGCAAGTAGGTTGAAGAAATCGTGGATTGTTGCACTAGCGAATGCACGTTTGAATTCTTCTTTACAACGTACGTGGCCAAGCGAAACAAGAGTGTTTGTTACGGTTGTACCGATGTTTGCACCCATTACCATAGGGATAGCGGTTTCTACAGGTAGACCGCCTGCAACCAAGCCTACAATAATAGAAGTTACGGTACTTGAAGACTGGATCAGTGCCGTAGCCACCAAACCGATCATTAGACCTGCGACTGGGTGAGACGCAAATTCAAAGAGTACTTTAGCTTGATCGCCAGTCGCCCATTTGAAGCCGCTACCAACCATAGATACTGCTAGAAGAAGCAGATACAACATGAATGCCAAGTTAGCCCAGCGTAACCAGCGAGTCGTGCTCGAGATTGGTGCTGCTGTAGAAGTAGCTTGGTTCATCATAATTTTCTCCGTGGACCTTTCAGTTCGTTTATTTGGTCTGTTGTTGAAACTGAGGGCGATGTTAGAGATGAAATATTTCAGTAATATTACAGTTCGATTTCTATTGGGAATTTTTATTATTCTTTTTGATAATTAGTCGAAAAGAAAAAGCCATATAGTTTCAAGTTGTTGATTTTTAATGATTAAATTTTGTATAAATTGTCTGTAGATGATTGTGTACAGGATTGAAAAAGTGCGTTTTGCTTCAAGTTTTATGACAGTATGAATCTGATAACTTCGAAAAAACCATACTCTTTATTGATTATTGTAAGTTTTGCCGAATATCTTGTTAGTCGTTGTCACATTTGATATAAAAAAGTCATCTTTTTAGCGGGGCTGTCGATGTCACATTTAAACTATAACCACCTTTATTACTTCTGGATGGTATGTAAGCAAGGTTCAGTTACTAAGGCTGCAGATGCATTGTTCTTGACGCCACAAACAGTGACTGGCCAAATTAAAGCCCTTGAAGATCGTATGAAGGGGAAGTTGACTAAGCGAAATGGTCGTACTGTTGAGCCAACTGAGTTAGGGCAGCTAGTATTCAAGTATGCCGACCGTATGTTTGGATTGAGCTACGAAATGCTCGATATTGTTAACTATAGCCAACACTCCAATATCCTGTTCGAAGTCGGCGTTGCCGATGCCCTTTCTAAACGCCTCGTCAGTAAAGTGCTGATGACCACAGTTCCTGAGGACAACAGCATCCATTTACGTTGCTACGAGTCGACTCACGAGCTTCTATTAGAGCGTTTATCACAACACAAGCTGGATATGATTCTTTCTGACTGTCCGGTGGATTCGACACAAAGCCCAGGTTTGTACAGCAAAAAACTAGGTGAAAGTAGCATGAGCTTTTTCGCTTCGTCTGAAATAGCTGATGTGAAGTTTCCTGAAATCCTAGAGAAGAAAAAACTACTCATCCCAGCGAGTCGAACGGCAATGGGAAGAAAAGTATTGCAGTGGTTTGATCGTCAAGGTTTACAGCCAGACGTTTTGGGTGAGTTTGATGATGTTGCGCTTATGAAGGCTTTTGCTCGTTACCGTGATGATGTCATCTTCTTGGCACCGACGGTGTACATGTCTGAGATTGAAGATGATCGAAATTTGCAATTGATTGGGCATGTTGACGATCTAAAGGAAGAGTATTACGTCATCTTTGCCGAGCGGATGATACAACACCCTGCAGTAAAGAATGTGTGTGATGCAGATTTTAGCCAAATGTTTGAATGAACACGTTTCGTTGCTCAAACAAATAGATTACTATCGATAAAATTATAAGTCGAAATTATAAAATCTTTGTAACACAACAAAACAACAAACTGGCCAAAGTTGGAAAAGTAAGTTGTAGCTAGAGGTCCAACACATGAATCTACAAGAAATGGAGAAAAACTCCGCTAAAGCCGTCGTGTTGCTCAAGGCGATGGCAAATGAGCGACGACTACAAATTCTTTGCATGTTACACAATCAAGAGCTATCGGTTGGGGAACTGTGTGCGAAATTAGAGTTAAGTCAGTCTGCTCTGTCTCAGCATTTAGCTTGGCTTCGTCGTGATGAATTAGTTGCGACAAGAAAAGAAGCGCAAACGGTATACTACACATTGAAGAGCGATGAAGTAAAAGCGCTAATTCAAACACTTCATGGCCTTTATTGTGCAGAAGCAACTGCGTAATGACAGGTCACGAATCAGAAAAGCTGGCACTGCCAGCTTTTTTATTATCTTGAATTCGAGCTTTGCTGAAATTTAGATATAAAAAAACCGGCGTTAGCCGGTTTTTTCTTCACTGTATAATCAAGTTTCTATTAAAGAGCTTTGATTTGTGCAGCGAAACGAGACTTATGACGTGCTGCTTTGTTCTTATGAACAAGGCCTTTAGTCGCCATGCGGTCTAGGATAGGTGTAACTGCAGCGAATGCAGCAGTTGCAGCTTCTTTGTCGCCTGCTTCGATAGCAGCAACAGTTTTCTTCATGTAAGTACGCATCATTGAGCGACGGCTAGCATTGTGCTGACGACGTTTCTCAGCTTGGATAGCGCGCTTCTTAGCAGATTTACTATTTGCCAAGGGTCTAACTCCCAAAAACTTATTTCTATGACAATTTAAGGGCGAGGACTATCCCTCATTTGCGCCTAAATGTCAAATGATTTGTGCAAAAACCAATCGAAACCAAAACAAATTTTGGTAACAAAGGTCATCGCGGTTAAGATGGCGGGGATTCTAACAGTATTTTTAGACCATTGCTAATAATTATCCGCTTAGATCTAACAATAACTGGATATATTTTTTACGCCCATTTGGAGCTTTCAAAGGCTTAAAGGAATAGGGTTGGCTATCTTTTGGTGATATTCCGAGGTTACAGTGAGTAAACGACTGCTCAAGTCAGGCATGATCGTCAGTGCCATGACATTAATTTCGCGCGTTCTAGGTTTAGTTCGTGACGTAGTGGTAGCAAACCTGATGGGGGCCGGTGCAAGCGCTGACGTCTTCTTTTTTGCCAACAAAATTCCTAACTTTTTACGCCGCCTATTTGCTGAAGGCGCTTTTTCTCAAGCTTTTGTTCCGGTGTTGACGGAGAGCCACGCACAAGGGGACATGGATAAAACGCGAGAATTGATTGCTCGCGCTGCTGGTACGCTTGGTGTGATTGTCTCGATCGTCACTATTATAGGTGTACTGGGCTCTGGAGTGGTTACCGCTCTATTCGGTTTTGGCTGGTTCTTGGACTGGATGCATGGTGGTCCGTCAGCTGAGAAGTTTGAACTTGCCAGCGTAATGCTCAAGATTACCTTTCCTTATTTATGGTTCATCACTTTTGTTGCCTTATCGGGAGCCATTCTCAATACACTAGGTAAGTTTGCGGTTTCTTCTTTTACTCCCGTCTTCCTCAATGTAATGATCATTTTGGCGGCGTGGTTTATTTCTCCGCAGATGTCACAACCAGAGATTGGTCTTGCCATTGGTGTTTTTCTGGGTGGTTTGGTTCAGTTCTTATTTCAAATTCCTTTCCTTATTAAAGCGGGAGTTATGGTCAAGCCCAAATGGGGCTGGCGTGATCCGGGTGTAGTGAAAATCCGCACACTGATGATTCCAGCTTTATTTGGTGTGTCAGTAAGCCAAATCAACTTATTGTTTGATACCTTTATTGCTAGTTTCCTACAAACGGGTTCAATCAGTTGGCTTTACTACTCAGATCGCTTATTGGAATTCCCATTAGGTCTGTTTGGTATTGCTATTGCGACCGTAATTCTACCTGCGTTATCACGTAAGCACGTAGATGCTCACAGTGAAGGCTTTGCACACACGATGGACTGGGGTATTCGTATGGTGACCTTATTAGGTATTCCTGCAATGCTTGGTCTGATGGTGTTGGCAAAACCAATGCTGATGGTTTTGTTCATGCGTGGAGAATTCTCACCACAAGACGTACACCAAGCTTCTCTCTCTTTATTAGCGTATGCATCGGGCTTACTTAACTTTATGTTGATTAAAGTGCTTGCGCCGGGATATTACTCGCGCCAAGACACTAAAACACCGGTGAAATACGGCATCATTGCAATGCTGACCAACATGGTCTTCAACGCGATCTTCGCATACTTCTACGGTTACGTCGGTCTCGCGATAGCGACGGCCTTGTCTGCCTTTGTGAACATGGCGCTGCTCTACCGCGGTTTACATATTGCGGGTGTGTACCAAGTAACCAAACGAACGGTCTTCTTTATTATACGTTTGATGGTTGCGGGGGCTGCCATGGTTGCAGCAATTTTGTGGCAGTTAGAAGACATGTCGGTATGGCTAAATTGGAGCTTTGCTCACCGTAGTGGCGTGCTGGGAATGTTGATAGCACTGGGTGCCAGCGTTTACCTTGCCGTAGTGTTTTTACTCGGCGTACGTTTAAAAGACCTAAAAGCTGGGACAGAATAAGGTGGATTGGTATATAATCCGTCAGTTTCACACAGTGCAAAGTAAAACAGAGGCAGAAAGCAGTATCCAATGGAACTGATTAGAGGTATTCACAATATCAAGTCGCGCCATCACGGTTGCGTACTGACTATTGGCAATTTCGATGGCGTACACAGAGGCCATCAACAAGTATTGCAGCAAGTGTCAGAACAAGCGGAGAAACTTTCGTTATCTTCAGTTGTGATGACCTTTGAACCTCAGCCGATGGAGTTGTTTGCCCGAGATAAGGCACCGGCAAGGTTAACAAGACTGCGAGATAAGTTTGTTCAGTTGAGTAAGCTCAGTATTGATCGCTTGCTGTGTGTTAACTTCAATCGCCATTTTGCCGACCTAACTGCGGAAGAGTTTATCCGTGACTTGTTGGTGGAGCGATTGGGTGTTAAGTTTCTGGTCATTGGTGATGATTTTTGCTTCGGCAAAGGTCGGACTGGCAACTTCGCAATGTTACAAGAAGCTGGGAAAAAGTATGGCTTTGAGGTCGTGAGTACCCAGAGCTTTTGCCTACAGCAATTACGAGTGAGTAGCACCGCTATCCGCAAAGCACTGGCTCGTGATGATTTGCATTCCGCACATGAGATGCTGGGAAGAAACTACAGCATCAGCGGTCGTGTTTCACACGGAAGAAAGCTAGGTCGAACCATCGGGTTCCCTACCGCAAATATTCCGTTGAAACGCTGTGTATCTCCGGTTTCCGGAGTTTATGTTGTTCAAGCGCTTGGCTTAGGGGATAAGCCAGTTGGTGGTGTCGCTAACATTGGTCAAAGGCCAACAGTGAATGGTGTTCGCCAACAGTTAGAAGTACACTTATTCGACTTTCACGCTAATTTATATGGCAGACAGCTAGAAGTGGAACTTTTGCACAAACTTCGAGATGAGCAAAAGTTTGAGTCGTTTGAAGCACTTAAACAACAAATTGAATTGGATGCTGAAGCAGCAAGGGTGTGGCTGCGTCAGCTTAAGCGTTGAGCGGTTTATTCCACCGTCCAACATAATGTCTAATTTTCGCCCAATATAACGGAATTAAGAATCGATGAGTGAGTATAAAGATACCCTGAATTTACCTGAAACAGGGTTTCCAATGCGCGGCAACCTGGCCAATCGTGAGCCAGAAATGCTTGAGCGTTGGTACAAAGAAGATCTTTACGGTGAAATCCGTAAAGCTAAGAAAGGCAAAAAGTCATTCGTATTGCACGATGGCCCTCCTTATGCGAACGGTGACATTCACATTGGTCACGCACTAAACAAGATTCTTAAAGACATTATTATTAAATCCAAAACACTTTCAGGTTTTGACGCACCATACATTCCAGGCTGGGACTGTCACGGTCTGCCAATCGAACTGATGGTAGAAAAGAAAGTAGGCAAACCAGGCCAAAAAGTGACGGCAGCTGAATTCCGCGAGAAATGTCGCGAGTACGCTGCAGGTCAGGTTGAAGGTCAGAAAGAGAGCTTCAAGCGTCTTGGTATCATGGGTGAATGGGACAAGCCATACCGCACTATGGATTTCGCTACTGAAGCGAACATCATCCGTGCACTTGGTAAGATCGCAAGCAAAGGTCACCTACTGAAAGGTTTTAAACCAGTTCACTGGTGTACAGACTGTGGCTCAGCTCTTGCTGAAGCAGAAGTTGAGTACAAAGATAAAGTATCGCCATCTATCGATGTTCGCTTTAAAGCGGCAGACGAAGCGGCACTGCTATCTAAGTTTGAACTGACTGAAGGTCATGAAGGTCAAGGTGACGTATCTATCGTTATCTGGACAACAACGCCATGGACACTGCCAGCAAACCGCGCAGTATGTCTACGTGATGATCTAGAGTACGTACTTATCCAAACAGAAGGTGACAACGCTGAGCGTATCATCGTGGCTTCTGAACTGGCGAAAGACGTAATGGATCGTGCGGGTATCGAGCACTTCCACAACCTAGGCTTCGCGAAAGGTTCGGATCTAGAGCTTTCTCAGTTCCAACATCCATTCTACGATTTCACAGTACCGGCGATCCTTGGTGATCACGTTACGACTGATTCAGGTACTGGTGTTGTTCACACTGCACCTGGTCATGGTCAAGAAGACTTCGCGGTTGGTAACAAGTACAACCTAGAAGTGGCTAACCCAGTTGGCTCAAACGGTGTTTACCTACCGGATACTGAGCTATTCGCAGGTCAGCACGTATTTAAAGCGAATGATGCAGTAGTAGAAGTACTGAAAGAAAAAGGTGCACTACTACACCACCACGCATACGAGCACAGCTACCCACACTGTTGGCGTCATAAGACTCCAATCATCTTCCGCGCAACACCACAATGGTTCGTATCAATGGACCAAGCAGGCCTACGTGCTAAAGCACTAGAGTCAATCAAGAGTGTTGAGTGGATGCCTGAGTGGGGTCAAAGCCGTATCGAAGGTATGATCGAAGGTCGCCCTGAGTGGTGTATCTCTCGTCAACGTACTTGGGGTGTGCCAATTGCTCTGTTCGTTCACAAAGAAACAGCAGAACTTCATCCAAACACATTAGAGCTTATCGAGAAGGTAGCTCAGTTGGTTGAAGAGAAAGGCATTCAAGCATGGTGGGATGTTGATTCAGCAGAACTACTAGGCGACGAAGCAGACCAGTACGAAAAAGTACTAGATACGCTAGACGTATGGTTCGATTCAGGTGTTACTCACTTCTCAGTAGTTGATGCTCGTGAAGAGTACAACGGTAACAGCGCAGACCTATACCTAGAAGGTTCTGACCAACACCGTGGTTGGTTCCAGTCTTCTCTAATTTCATCTATCGCGATGAAAGACGAAGCACCTTACAAACAAGTACTGACACACGGTTTCGTGGTTGATGGTCACGGTCGTAAGATGTCGAAATCTATCGGTAACGTGGTTGCACCAAAAGACGTAACCAACAAGCTAGGTGCTGACATTCTTCGTCTATGGGTTGCTTCTACTGACTACACTGGTGAAGTTGCGGTTTCTGATGAAATCCTAAAGCGCAGCGCAGATGCGTACCGTCGTATCCGTAACACAGCGCGTTTCTTCCTTGCTAACTTAAGCGGCTTCAACCCAGCAACGGACATCGTTCCTGCAGAGGAAATGGTGGCACTAGACCGTTGGGCAGTTGGTCGTGCACTAGCAGCACAAGAAGAGATCATCAAAGCGTACGATGAGTACAACATCCACGCAGTAACTCAGCGTCTAATGCAGTTCTGTTCTATCGAGATGGGCTCATTCTACCTAGACGTAATTAAAGACCGTCAGTACACAGCGAAGCAGGGCGGTCACGCTCAACGTAGCTGTCAGACTGCGCTTTACTACATCGTAGAAGCGTTAGTTCGTTGGATGGCACCAATCATGTCGTTCACTGCAGATGAAATCTGGAATGAAATGCCAGGTGAGCGCGACAAGTTCGTATTCACTGGTGAGTGGTTCGATGGACTGTTTGGTCTTGCTGAAGGCGAAGAGCTAAACAACGAGTTCTGGACTGAAATCCAAGCGGCTCGTGGTGCGGTAAACAAACTTCTAGAAGATGCGCGTAAAGAGAAAACTATTGGCGGTGCGCTTCAAGCTGAAGTGACTCTATTTGCTGATGATGCTCTAGCAGCGAAAATCAACAAACTAGAAGATGAACTACGCTTTGTTCTATTGACTTCAGCAGCGACAGTGAAGCCTCTAAGTGAGAAGACTGATGCAGCGCAAGCGACGGATATCGAAGGTTTGTTCGTTGAAGTAGCAGCAGCACAAGGCGAGAAGTGTGATCGTTGTTGGCACCACACGCCAGACGTAGGCACAATCGAAGGTCACGAGAAGATCTGTGGCCGTTGTGTGTCTAACGTTGACGGCGAAGGTGAAGTACGTAAATTCGCGTAATTGTCTCCAACGACTGAACTTTTTTTAAAATTAACAGCCCCAGTATTTACTGGGGCTGTTTGTAGGTAAAGTAATGAGTGAAAAAGCACTGACATTAAAGCAATCTGGAGTTCGCTGGTTGTGGTTAGCGATTCTGGTATTTATTGCAGATATTGGCATCAAATTGGTGGTGATGGATAACATGGGCTACGGATGGGCAAACCGAATTGAGGTGCTGCCATTCTTTAACCTACTGTACGTTCATAACTACGGTGCGGCATTCAGCTTCTTGAGTGATCAGGCTGGTTGGCAGCGCTGGTTGTTTACGGGTATTGCATTCGTTGTAACAGGTCTTTTGACCTACTGGATGAGCAAGCTCCCTGCGAAAGAAAAGTGGAACAATATCGCCTATGCATTGATTATCGGTGGTGCAGTGGGTAACGTGTTTGACCGCGTAGTTCATGGTTTTGTTGTTGATTACCTAGACTTCTTCTGGGGAAATTACCACTGGCCAGCATTTAACCTTGCAGATACGACTATCTGTATTGGTGCAGCAATGATCATTCTTGATGGCTTCCGCAAAAAGGACGCTGACAAGTAATCTTTTGCGATATATCGAATAACCCTAAGCGTCGTCGGTTGATTCTGGCGACGCTTTTTAGTATACCCGTCATATTTGAAGCTGCAGCGTTGTTGACTGCGATAATTCCCCCTAATCACATAGCGCACTATGCTCATAGGGAGCTTTATCTTGTCGTCTAGCCGCAACTCCAACTATTTAGGGTATACACCAAGAAAAACAATAATGACCTCAAGGAAGCAGTAACGTGACAACAATAAATCAAGATTCAGCAGTAACGCTGCACTTCACCATCAAAATGCAAGATGGCTCTGTAGCAGACAGCACACACAACATGGGTAAGCCTGCTAAATTCGTGATGGGCGATGGCAGCTTGAGTGAGAACTTTGAGCAATGCCTACTAGGCTTACAAGTTGGTGAACAAAAGGCCATCGAACTAAAAGCTGCTGATGCTTTTGGTATGCCGAATCCAGACCATATCCACCATATGGATCGCACTAAGTTTGTTGGCGAAGCGGAAGTTGAAGTCGGCACAATCATGGCGTTCAGCGGTCCAGATGGTATGGAAATCCCAGGCATCATTACTGAGATTGCTGGTGACTCAGTAACAGTGGACTTCAACCATCCACTTGCGGGGCAAGACGTGACTTTCGAAGTCGAAATTTTGTCAGTAGAATAGCGACCCAAATAAAAGATAACTTCCATGAGCAATGAAATGAAAATCCTGTTAGCTAACCCACGTGGTTTCTGTGCTGGTGTTGACCGTGCGATTAGCATCGTAGAGCGTGCGCTAGAGATGTATCAGCCACCAATCTATGTTCGACATGAAGTGGTACACAACCGCTTTGTGGTTGAAGGTCTAAAGCAGCGTGGTGCTATCTTCGTTGAAGAATTGCACGAAGTGCCGGACGATAATATTGTGATTTTCTCTGCTCATGGTGTGTCACAAGCGGTTCGTCAGGAAGCGAAATCTCGCGACCTAACCGTATTCGACGCGACTTGCCCGTTGGTAACCAAAGTACATATGGAAGTAGCGCGCGCGAGCCGTCGAAATATGGAAGTGGTGCTGATTGGTCACGCTGGTCACCCAGAAGTGGAAGGCACAATGGGTCAGTACGCTAGCGAGACGGGCGGCATGTACCTTGTGGAAACGCCAGCCGATGTCGAGAAGCTAAAAGCGATCGTAAAAGATCCATCTGATCTGCACTACGTAAGCCAAACCACATTGTCTGTTGATGAAACCGCAGATGTGATTGAAGAGCTACGTCGCGTATTCCCAGAGATTCAAGGGCCGCGTAAAGACGATATCTGCTATGCAACACAAAACCGCCAAGACGCAGTGCGTGAGCTTGCAAACGATGTAGATGTGATGGTGGTTGTGGGTTCCAAGAATTCATCTAACTCAACGCGTCTAAAAGAGCTAGCAGAGAAACTCGGCACGCCTGGCTACCTGACTGACTGTCCAGAAGACATTAAGCCTGAATGGTTTGAAGGTAAAGGCAAGGTTGGTGTGACTGCTGGTGCATCTGCGCCTGAAGAGCTGGTTAATCAAATCCTAGATCGCATCAAAGAGTTGGTTGGGGCACAGGCAGTGGATGAAGTGCTTGGTCGTGAAGAGAACATGTTCTTCGAAGTACCAAAAGAGCTGCAAATCAAGCAAGTCGATTAAGACAATTCGAATGCTAAAAAGGCGACCACAAGGTCGCCTTTTTTAATTGGATATTTTTACACAACTCCGTCAGAGTCAGCCCCTAGTGGCTGATACCTAGCAGCTCTTTGAGCACTTTTAGGTAACGACGGCTCACTGGGATCTCAAAGCCGGTTTTGGTGATGATTTCCGCCAGTCCATTTTCGAGTAGCTTAATCTCACTGATGGCTTTAATGCTGACCAGATACTGTCGATGGCAACGCACCAATGGGGTTTTCTCTTCCAAGATTTTTAGCGTGAGCTGTGTGCTGGCGGTTTGGCTGGTGGAGCGTACATGCACTCCGCTGATGTCGCTGTAAGCGCACTCAACCGTTTCGGTTGCCATGATCACAATGCGGTTGTGTCCAATGCAAGGTATCTGGTCTAGGCTCTCGGGCGCGATGGCTGATAGTTGCTGAGTGAGCGCGGATTGACTCATTACTTTGTTCAGGCGCTTGACGGTTTTCGTCAAACGGCATGGGTCAACGGGCTTGAGCAAGTAGTCGAACGCGTTGTCTTCAAAAGCTTGGATAGCGTATTGATCGTAGGCGGTCACAAATACCACGTAAGGCATGGTCTCTGGGTCTAACATGCCCAACAGCTCTATGCCCGTCACCTGTGGCATTTGGATGTCGAGAAACACCACATCAGGTTTGAGCTCATTGATCTTCTTCAGCCCCATGATGGCGTTTGACGCGTCGCCAATCACCTCAATCTGGCCTGTTTCATCCAATAGCTCTGCTAGCTCTTCACGAGCGAACTGTTCATCATCAATGACGAGGGCGGTTAACATCCAAGACTACCTTTGTGCGTTTTCACTGTACTTATCGCGAGTGGGGAATGATAAAACTCATTTTAGTAAATTGGTGCTGCTGAGAGGTAATTTTTAGCGCTGAATCACGCCCAAATTGATTCGATAAGCGCTTATCGACAATTTCCATCCCCAAACCAGAATGATTCTCTTTTGGCGGCTTATAACTACCTGCGTTGTCCTCAACCGTTATCAGCGCACCTTGAGGGTGTGCTTGGCTATAAATCTTCACTTTTCCTCCCTCTAACATATTAGAAACACCATGCTTGATGGCATTTTCGACCAGCGGTTGAAGAGTAAAGCTCGGTAACTTGATATCCAGCAGTTCTGGTTCAATATCAATCTCAATTTCTAAGCGATCGGTAAAGCGCGCCTTTTCGATCGACAAGTAGGAATTCACGTGAGCCAACTCCTCCTTTAGCGTCACGGTGTTGATGTTCTGCTTTAAGTTACTGCGGAAGAAGTGCGATAGGTTTTGGATCAGTTCTCGCGCCTTATCTGGATCTCGACGAGTAATGGCGCTGATGGTGTTTAGCGCATTAAACAAGAAGTGTGGGTTCACCTGTGCGTGCAGCAGTTTGATTTCTGCCTGAGCCAGCAGGGTTTGTTGTTGCTGATAATCGCCATACAAGATTTGGCTGGAAAGAAGCTGAGCGATGCCTTCCGCCATCGACATGTTGGCTGTTGAAAACAGTTTGCGCTTTGGCTCGTAAAGCTTAATGGTGCCCACCACCTCTTTGCCTGCACGTAGAGGAATGATCAGTGCAGAACCCAGTTTACAGTCTTGTGCCAATGAACATTGGTAAGGGCGTTCACTGCCATCAAGGTAGATGATGTCGTTCTTCTCCATTGAATCGAGTGTACTTTGCGATGAAATTGGAGTATTTGGCCTATGGTGATCATCCCCGATACCAACGAAAGCCAGAATCTTTTTTTGGTCGGTAATGGCGACCGCGCCGACTTTGGTTTCTTCATAGATGATACGGGCAATCTTATCGGCGTTCTCACTATTAAATCCGTTGCTAAGAATGCCGACAGAGCGGTCGGCAATGCTCAATGCACGTCGAGAGAAGGTTGCTGAGTACTTTTCAAAAATGGTTTTACGATCTTGCAGGATGCTCATGAATAGTGCTGCACCGACTGAGTTGGCAATGATCATCGGAGCCGCAATGGCAGAAACCAGCTCATAGGCTTGGTCGAATGGCTTGGCCACGGCGAGTAAGACGATCATCTGCACAATCTCCGCTACAAAGGTCACGCTGAAGACTACACTGGGGTTAAACAGCATCGAGCCTTTTTTTCGCTTAATTAGGTAGACATGTAGCAGGCCGCCAATCAAGCCTTCTGCCGTGGTAGAGATTGCACAGGCTAAATCTGTAAAGCCCCCTAATGTATAGCGGTGAATGCCTCCGGTTAATCCCACTGCAAAACCCACAACAGGGCCGCCAAACAGGCCTCCCATCACTGCGCCAATAGCACGAGTGTTGGCAATGGCATCATTAATGTGCAAGCCGAAGTAGGTTCCTAGAATACAAAAGCCAGAGAAGAGTACGTAACAAATGAGCCGATGACTGAGGCGAGAAGAGATACTCAGCAGAGGCAAAATGATCGGCGTTTTACTCAGCATGTAAGCCAGCACTAAGTAGACACACATTTGTTGTAAAAGGGAGATGACCAGTTCCATAGCGAACCTAACCTAAAAATGATGTTTTTATTGTAAGTGAATTAAATCTTCGAAGAGAAACAAAAAGAGCCTGCAAAGGGCAGGCTCTTGTTTTTATCCAGACATTGATAATGAATCGGTTAGCAAGCGAAGGGATTCATTATGCGGTTTCTGAGGCTGTTTGTGGTTTCTCTTCATCAGCCAGTTCAGTCTCACCTTTGCCTTTAGAAATCTTGATAACGTAACCCGCCGCCGCTAGTGCGAATAGAACGCCAGCGATAGTCGAGATTTGCATCGGCAGACCAAAACCTAGTGTGCTGTTGTTTAGAATGAAAGTCACACATACGGTTGTCATGAACACTGCTGGTACTGTGGTAATCCAGTGCAGCTTGTTGTGGCGTAGTAGGTAAGCCGACGCCGTCCAAAGCATCATTACTGCTGTTGTTTGGTTTGCGAAGCCGAAGTAGCGCCAGATGATACCGAAGTCTACTTGAGTCAGGATGCCGCCGATAACGAACAGTGGTACAGCCATTAGCAGGCGGTTACGCAGTGTTTTCTGTTCCATGCCGAAGTATTCAGCAAGAATCAGGCGGCTAGAGCGGAACGCTGTATCACCCGATGTGATTGGTAGGATAACAACACCAAGGAAAGCAATCACACCACCGAATACACCTAGTAGACCAAATGACGCGCTGTATACCACATTGCCAGGACCGCCGTTCTTCACAGCTTCTGCTAGACCATCAAGTGTACCGAAGAAAGACAGAGCGATAGCACACCAGATTAGCGCGATAACACCTTCACCAATCATTGCGCCGTAGAATACGAAGCGTCCGTTCTTCTCGTTCTCCATACAACGCGCCATCAGTGGAGACTGAGTTGCGTGGAAGCCAGAGATTGCACCACATGCGATAGTGATAAATAGCGCTGGCCATAGAGGCATATCGTTCGGGTTCAAGTTAGTGAACATGTCGCTCACTTGGAAGTCGCCCATTACCGTGTGCTCGCTAGAGAACGCAACCGCTGTCATAAGACCAACAGACATGAAGATCAGGAGTGCGCCGAACAGTGGGTAGAAACGACCGATGATTTTGTCTACCGGAACAATTGTCGCGATGATGTAGTAAGCGAAAATCAACACAACCATGGTTGTCATGCTCACGCTTAGGCTGGTTTGGTCGTTGATTAGGTTAGTGATCATGCCTGCTGGCGCTGAGACGAATACCACACCAACAAGAAGCAATAGGACGATGGCAAAGATGTTCATAAAGTGTTTTGCGCCATTACCTAGATAGCGACCGGTAATCGTTGGTACTGATGCACCGCCGTTACGAACAGAAAGCATGCCTGAGAAGTAATCGTGTACCGCACCTGCGAAGATACAACCTACAACAATCCACAACATTGCCGCTGGGCCGTATAGGGCACCCATGATTGGACCGAAGATAGGACCAACGCCAGCAATGTTAAGTAGTTGAACAAGGTAAACACGTTTGGTTGACATTGGAACGTAGTCAACACCGTCGGTTTTCGTATGGGCAGGAGTTTGGCGATTCTCATTGATACCGAAAACTTTCTCAACGAAAGCGCCGTAGATGAAGTATCCGCCGATGAGGGCTGCGACACAGGTTAGAAACCACATCATAGCAATTGTCCTTGGTTTATTAGGTAGGGTAATTTTTTAAGCTCAGGATGTATCTTATTCGCCTCTTTTGTTAAGCGCATTCGCTCTATGGATGAGCGGTCGAATAGAGAAGCGAGTGGTCGATATAAGGATTAAGTGGTTTTATCGTTTGCTTAGTGGTCGGGGTATCCATTGAGTGGTGGAATTCGGTGTTCAATGGTCGTTATATATTGTGAGTGGTCATAGGAGAAACTCAGTGGTCAAATCGACACAGCAGCGGCAAAGCACAGGCTTTAGTGGTAAGCTTGTTTGGAAAACAACTAGTTAAGGAAGAATGATGAAAAAGGCAACGTTAGGCTTGGCGCTGGCTTTACTCGCTGGGTGCGCGGCAACCACGGAAGAATTGGCGCAATCTGGTGACTGGTATCAGATCGGTTATCAAGATGGTATTGCAGGGCATACTTCTCGCACAGTGAAAGAGCTTAATCAACTCGGTAATGCTCAGCAAGGTGACTATGACCAAGGTTATCTAGAAGGTGTGACGGAATACTGCAATCCGGATTTCGCTTACCAAATGGGCTTGTCTGGTCAGTATTATGAAGGTGTGTGTGAAGGTACGCCCCAAGCGCAGAAGTTCCGTATGGAATGGCAACGCGGTTGGAATGAATACAGCAACTAGTTCTGTTTCATAATCAAGACGGCAATCCTCCCTGTTAATCTTCTGACATTTGAATTTTATTGCTTTGGTTTACTGGTGGTATCAGATTCAATCAGAAGTGAAATAGAAATATGAAGAAGATCTTTTTGGTCGCAATGGCGCTCTTTCCCCTAACGGTTGGTGCAACCAATGTATTGAAAGAGTCGATAAAGATGAAGCGTAAGTACGATCATGACAAGCATCGTATTACCAACACCATCAATCACACTAAGCGTAATATCAAAGAGATCACCGATGGCACTTATGTGGAGAATCAGGTTAAGCGTGAAGTAAATCAAACCACGCGCAAGTACACCAACAAAGTGGATAACGTTAAGAACATAGCGAATCCCGAACACATCAAACGTAAAGCGAATGACAAGCTTAACCAAGAATTTGATGAATGGTTGTACGAAGACTAATTCTTGATACCAGAACAAAAAGGAGACCTTGAGGTCTCCTTTTTGTTTGTTTTGATTTTACCATCAGCACCGCTATTTGGGCTGGTGGCTTTCCACAGCCTTACGCAAGAAACCATCTTGGTGATGCAGGTGCGCGCGAGCGGAATCGATATCAAGATCGGTGAGGATCATTAAGATCGCCAACTTCACATCGTAATCCGTTTGTTTGAGTATTTCGGTTGCTTGCTCTTTGCTGCAATCGGTCGCTTGCATCACGATACGTGCGGCGCGCGCGACGAGCTTGTTGTTGGTCGCCTTCACATCGACCATCAGGTTTTGGTAGCTCTTACCCAAACGGATCATGCTTGCTGTGGTCAGCATATTCAGAACCAATTTCTGCGCGGTACCCGATTTCAAACGTGTTGAACCAGTCAATGCCTCTGGGCCTACAACAGGACAAATCGCGATGTTAGCGATGTCTGCAATGGGAGAATCTGGATTACAAGATAGCGCCACAGTTGTCGCGCCAATTTCATTAGCGTACTCCAAACCGCCAATCACATAAGGTGTACGTCCACTAGCGGCAATGCCCACCACCACGTCGCGACTGGTGAACTCAATGTCTTTCAAATCTTGTTCGCCTAGAACTGGAGAGTCTTCCGCGCCTTCTTTGGCTTTGAGAATCGCCTCAGGGCCACCTGCAATCAAACCAATCACCATTTTGTCAGATACACCAAAGGTTGGCGGACATTCTGACGCATCAAGCACGCCTAAGCGGCCACTGGTGCCCGCGCCCATGTAAACCAGACGACCGCCGACTTTAAATGCGTCGGTGATCTTATCCACCGCGAGTGCGATTTCTGGCAGCACTTTCTCTACCGCAAGCGGCACAAGTTTATCTTGCTGGTTAAGACGCTGAACAATATCCAGAGATGGTAACAAGTCGATGTCCATCGTATCTGGGTTGCGCCCCTCTGATACAAGATGGGCAAGAGCAGCAATAAGCGCGTCATTTGTCATAGTGGTTTAAGCCTTTTGAATACTGATTTTTGTTTATCTTGTCGTTGTGTCTGGCACAACACATTTAGTTTTTAGGATAGAGCACACCAAGCGAAGCAAGACGGCTTGCGCCAGTCACTTCAGGTAAGTTGCTCGGCTGTCCGTCGATATGTCGCTGAGCGAGCCAAGCAAACGCCATGGCTTCCATGTAGTCGCCATTGACGCCTTTGTCATCGGTTGTTGCGACTTGCCACTGCGGTAGAAGTGCCGCTAAACGTTGCATCAGCAGCGGGTTTCTTGCCCCGCCGCCACACACCAAGAGCTGGGGTTTCTCACCATAAGTGAATTTTTTCACTTCGCTTGCAATGGTTTTTGCTGAGTATTCACACAGCGTGCGTTGTACATCTTGTGCGGAGGTATTGTGGTGGGCCAACCGTTGATGTAGCCAATTGATATTGAACAGCTCTCGTCCTGTGCTCTTAGGCGCCGACATTGAGAGGTAAGGCTCTGCTAAGAGTTGAGTTAGCAGTGCTGCATCGCTGTTGCCTTGCAGAGCAAATCGCGCATCTTTGTCGAAGCCTTGTCCCGTGTGTTGTTCACACCATGCGTCCATCAACGTGTTGCCTGGGCCGGTATCGTAGCCAATCACCACTTGCTCAGGATGCAGCACCGAGATATTGGCAATTCCACCGATGTTAAGCACCACGGTAGTGGAATCTTGCATGGCAAAAATGCTTTTATGGAAAGCTGGGACGAGTGGTGCGCCTTGACCACCTAATGCCATGTCTTTACGACGGAAGTCTGCCACGGTATCAATACCCGTTTTAACAGCAATGATGTTGGCATCTCCCAGTTGAGTCGTGAAGGGCAGATCGCCTGTTGGCTGGTGGAACACGGTTTGACCATGATTGCCAATGGCTCGGATTTGCTCAGCAGAGTAGCCAGACTTATCTAACAACTGTAAAACCGCATCGGCAAACAAATGCCCAAGCTGGTGGTCAAGCTCACCAATGACTTTAAGGTTCGTGCCTTGGCCGGTGCAAACCGACAGAAGCGTCTGCTTAATATGAGCGGGCATTGGATAGTCATCGTGTGCGATTAAGCGAACACGGTTATCTTCGATTTCAACCAGAGCGGTATCTACGCCGTCCATGCTGGTTCCAGACATCACACCGATATACAGTTTGTTAAGATTCACAGCCAATTCCGTCAATTCTTCGATTCACTTATTGTAAAGCAATTCTGAAGCGAATAACCTCATCGAATACGAGATATTCAGCCGATTTTGAGGAGAAAAAATGGGACCGTTATGGGTTGATGTTGCAGGCTATGAACTGACTGCAGAAGACAGAGAAATTTTGGAGCATCCAACGGTTGGTGGTTTGATTTTATTTACACGTAATTACCACGACAGCGAGCAGCTTCAAGCTCTTACCCAATCTATCCGCAAAGCGGCGAAACGTCCGATTTTGATTGGTGTTGACCAAGAAGGCGGGCGCGTTCAGCGTTTCCGTGAAGGTTTCTCTCTGATTCCTGCGGCAGACGAATACGCCAAACACCAAAACAGTGAAGAATTGGCACGCATGGGCGGTTGGTTGATGGCAGCTGAGTTGATTGCTCATGACATCGACCTAAGCTTCGCGCCTGTGCTGGATAAAGGTCATCAGTGTAAGGCGATCGGCAGCCGAGCTTTTGGTGAGGATATGGATACCATTCTGCGTCATAGCACCACTTATATGCAGGGCATGAAGAGTGTCGGTATGGCAACAACAGGTAAGCACTTCCCGGGCCATGGCGGTGTGATTGCCGATTCACACCTAGAGACGCCGTACGACGAGCGTAGTGATATCTTTGAGCAAGATATGGCTATTTTCAAAGCGCAAATCGATGCTGGCATCTTAGATGCGATGATGCCTGCTCATGTCATTTTCCCAAATTATGATGATCAACCTGCAAGTGGCTCAGAGTACTGGCTAAAACAAATCTTGCGCCAGCAACTTGGCTTTAAAGGTTTGATCTTCTCTGATGATTTGACCATGGAAGGCGCTGCGATCATGGGCGGTCCTGCTGAGCGTGGCGCACAAGCATTAAACGCTGGCTGCGATATGCTGCTGGTTTGCAACAAGCGCGATGCGCAAGTTGAGGTGCTGGATAATCTACCAATCACTTCTGTTCCTCGAGCAGATGCCTTGTTGAAGAAGCAAAGCTTTTCTCTAAGCGAGCTAAAACTTTCGCAAGAGTGGAAAGACGCCACTGAGGCCATGAAGCGATTGGTTGGTTAGCCATGTAAAGCCTAAGTACTGCTTTACTTGGGATATACGTAAAGTGTCGAAAACACCTATTTTAAGCCGAAGTGCCCTGCATTTCGGCTTTTTATTTGTGTGTAAATTTATTTTTACATTAAATGTTTTTTATTGTGTACACTTGAATTTCTTTTTTAGCCTGTTATCTTGTCGATAAAGCTTAGTTGTCTCACCAAGGAATTGGTTGGGTGTAAATAAAAATATACAGGTCGAAGTTATGCAAAGAAGTGAATTGAGCAACATCAACATCAGCGAAGAACAAGTACTGATCACGCCAGAGGAGCTAAAAGTTAAGCTTCCTTTGAGTGAAAAGGCACGTCGTTTTATTCAAGAGTCTCGCCAAACCATCGCTGACATCATTCACAAAAAAGATCATCGTCTGCTTGTTGTATGTGGACCATGTTCTATTCATGACGTTGAAGCTGCGAAGGATTACGCAAAGCGTCTAAAAGCTCTTTCTGAACAACTAAGCGACCAACTGTATATTGTAATGCGTGTTTACTTTGAGAAGCCTCGAACCACGGTTGGTTGGAAAGGCCTGATCAATGACCCACACCTAGACGGCAGCTTCGACATTGAACACGGTCTGCATGTTGGTCGCGAACTGCTGGTTGAATTGGCTGAGATGGAAATCCCGCTAGCAACAGAAGCCCTTGACCCAATCAGTCCACAATACCTTGCAGATACTTTTAGCTGGGCAGCGATCGGTGCTCGTACGACTGAGTCACAAACTCACCGCGAGATGGCAAGTGGCCTTTCTATGCCGATTGGCTTCAAGAATGGTACGGATGGTAGCTTGGCAACCGCTGTTAACGCGATGCAGGCGGCCTCTTCTAGTCACCGTTTCATGGGGATTAACCGTGAAGGTCAGGTAGCGTTACTTACTACACAAGGCAACCCTAATGGTCACGTGATTCTACGTGGTGGTAAGCAAACCAACTACGATTCAGTATCAGTGACAGAATGTGAGCAAGAAATGGCGAAGTCTGGTCTGGATGCTTCATTAATGGTGGACTGTAGCCATGCAAACTCACGTAAAGATTACCGTCGTCAGCCATTGGTTGCGGAAGACGTGATTCACCAAATCCGTGAAGGCAACAAGTCGATTATCGGCTTGATGATTGAGAGCCATATCAATGAGGGTAACCAATCTTCTGAGCTAGCTCTTGAAGAGATGAAATACGGCGTATCGATCACCGACGCATGTATCAATTGGGATTCAACTGAGGCACTATTACGTCATGCACACGAAGAGCTGGTGCCTTTCTTAGAGAATCGTCTAAAAGGCTAACAACACGGGATTTAAGGAACATCAATGGCAGTTGAACTTAACGCATTACGCGATCAGATTGATGCAGTCGACAAGCAAATGCTAGAGCTATTAGCTCAGCGTTTAGCACTAGTAGAGCAAGTGGGTGAAGTAAAAAGCGAACATGGTTTGCCAATTTATGCCCCAGATCGTGAGGCGGCAATGCTGGCGTCACGACGAGCTGAAGCTGAAAAAATGGGAATCCCCCCACAGCTGATTGAAGACATTCTTCGTCGAACTATGCGTGAGTCTTATGCCAGCGAGAAAGATTCCGGTTTTAAGTGTTTGAATCCAGAATTGCGCTCAGTGGTCATTATTGGTGGTAATGGCCAGTTAGGTGGTTTGTTTGGCCGAATGTTTAAGCTATCTGGTTACCAAGTTAAAGTGCTGGGTAGTAAAGACTGGGATCATGCTGACGACATCCTGAAAGATGCGGGGCTGGTTGTCGTTACTGTACCGATTCATCTAACAGAAGGTGTGATTGAAAAGCTAGGCAACCTGCCAAAAGACTGCATTCTGTGTGACCTGACTTCTATTAAGTCGAAGCCTTTGCAAGCAATGTTGAATGTGCATCAAGGCCCCGTAGTTGGTTTACACCCAATGTTTGGCCCAGATGTTCCGAGCCTAGCGAAGCAGGTGATTGTGTACTGTGATGGTCGTGGTAACGATCAATACCAATGGCTATTGCAACAGTTTGGTATTTGGGGCGCAAGTCTGTGCCAAATTGATGCGCAAGAGCACGATCATGGCATGACTTTGATTCAGGCGCTGCGTCACTTCACTTCGTTTGCTTACGGTATGCACTTAAGCAAAGAGAATCCAAACATTGAACAACTGCTCAAACTGAGCTCACCAATTTACCGCTTGGAGTTAGCGATGGTAGGGCGTCTGTTTGGTCAAGATCCAAACCTCTACGGTGACATCATTCTTTCGTCGCAAGAGAACATCGACATGATTAAGCGATTCCACCAACGTTTTGGTGAAGCGCTAAGCATATTGGATAGCAAAGACAAAGCGGAGTTTGTCGAAAGTTTTGAACAAGTGAGTGATTGGTTTGGCGAGTACTCGCAGCAATTTATGAATGAGAGTCAGAACCTACTCAAACAAGCTAACGATAATATCCATCGTGGATAAGAACTGATTTTAGATGCAAAAAGAGCAGCTCACAGGCTGCTCTTTTTTATTTGGATGCCGAGAGATGATCAGTTGGTCGATCTACCACTGTTGTCTTCACTCGATACTGTGCTAATACTGGTATCACGGTAGGGTGAGTTAGTCAGGTTGATTTGCAGACGAACGACATTATCAATCAATTGAACCAATGGTCCCCATTTCACCTTTTTCTCTTTTTCGAACGCGTAGTTGAAGTTTTCAGGTGTCCAATCCATCAGGTATTGAGGGTTCAACGCACGACCCAAAAAGCGCACTTCATAGTGTAAGTGTGGGCCAGTTGAGTTACCGGAATTACCACATTTTGCAATCACATCGCCTTTACTGACGAATTGACCGCTCTTCACTTTAAATCTGCTTAGGTGAGCAAACGAGCTCGAGAAACCAAAAGAGTGACGTAGAGTCAGGTAGTTGCCATAACCTCTGTTACTTGGTCGTACTGTTTCCACAACCCCATCAGCAGGGGCGAGAATCTCTTCACCACGCTTACAGGTGAGATCGATACCCGTGTGAACATGGCGTTTACCAGAAATAGGGTTAATACGACTGCCGTATGAAGATGAAATACGCTGGTAGGTCATCGGGCTATCGTTTGGTATCAAGCGGAACATGGTGGCTCTTACAGCAGAGTCAATGGCGGCAGCATCAATACGCTCTTCTAGAGCGAGATTGCTTTCTTCTCCGATCAATTCTTCATCTGCGAGGCCAAGTACAGACTCTACATCAAAGACTCGTTTGCCTAGTAGTTGAATCTGGTTGTTTTTATCTGTTAGCGACTGAGATAGCGAATGATTAGTATCTAATTGCTCTTCATACAGCGCTGTTATCTGAGCTTTTTCGCTTTCTAGCTTCGCAATGGTTTGGCTCAAGTTTTCTTGGTTTTCAACTTGCTGCTGATTCAAATACCAGGCACCACCGATGACCGCAGGGAGGGCGAGTAGGGATGCAAAAAACGCGAGGACCGAAGTGCGACCCAAATAAAAAAGCTGATCGCCGTTTTTAGTCGGGACCTGCATGGTTATTTTTTTAGACATGGCTCTTTACTGAGTTGAGTGGTGAATTACTCTGCCCCGAGATCTGAAAGATGCTCTAACTCTCGGTTCAGTAGTTCATCACTACCAACATTCAATTCTATGAAACGTCGTAATTGACTAATGCTATCAATATCAATGCTGCTAATTTTAAGCCGAATGGCATTCTGATTCAAACTAACGATGTTAGCATTTAAACATACACTCTGTTCAGACTCAGAAAATACGAAACAGATTTCAACAGGAGAGTGAAGATCTAACTCTGCCGGTGAACTTGTTTCGAGTAGCAATCCGTGCAAAGACAAATCTTGAATTGTGGTATCGAGTTGGTTTGGCCCTTGAGTGAGCGTAGCAGGTACACGATAGATAATACGAGAAAAGCGGCGTCGTTCCGTCATAGCACTTTCTTTTTTTGTTCGATATGACTAATTAGTCTATCAGAAAGTGCACTAATTATTCGATCTTAGTTCAAAAACTGCGGTTTTTAAACAAGATTCTGGCTAAATATGCAACAAAGGTCGCCATGATAGCGACCTTTGAACAAATTACAAGCACAGGCGGTGTTTAGAAACCGCCTGGCATATCAATACCGCGTCTAAATTACTTAGATACGCGCTTGTATTTGATGCGGTGTGGTTCAGCTGCTTCAGGACCAAGGGTCTTCTTCAGCCACTCCATGTACTCGTTGTAGTTACCTTCGTAGAAGTTAACTTGACCTTCATCGCGGTAGTCGATGATGTGCGTCGCGATACGGTCTAGGAACCAACGGTCGTGCGAGATAACCATTGCACAGCCTGGGAACTCTAGTAGTGCTTCTTCAAGTGCACGTAGTGTTTCAACATCTAGGTCATTGGTTGGCTCATCGAGTAGCAGTACGTTACCACCTGCTTTAAGCAGCTTCGCAAGGTGTACACGGTTACGCTCACCACCAGATAGCTCGCCAATCACTTTCTGTTGGTCTGAACCTTTAAAGTTAAAGCGTGAACAGTATGCACGAGCTGGGATTTCGAAGTTGTTGATCTTGATGATGTCAGCGCCTTCAGAAATCTCTTGGAATACCGTGTTCTTGTCGTTCATTGAGTCACGGAACTGCTCAACAGACGCCAATTTCACTGTTTCACCTAGCTCAATCGTACCTGAGTCTGGCTGCTCAGTGCCGCTCAGCATCTTGAATAGGGTCGATTTACCAGCACCGTTGGCACCGATAATACCTACGATTGCACCCTTAGGCATGCTGAATGATAGGTCATCAATAAGAACGCGACCGTCGAATGATTTCGTCAGGTTGTTCACTTCGATAACTTTATCACCTAGACGCTCACCTGGTGGGATGAACAGTTCGTTAGTTTCGTTACGTTTCTGGTGATCCGTGTTTTGTAGCTCTTCAAAGCGCGCCATACGTGCTTTCGATTTCGCCTGACGACCTTTAGGGTTTTGACGAACCCACTCAAGTTCTTTCTCGATGGTCTTCTGACGAGCTTTTTCTTGAGACGCTTCTTGTTGTAGACGAGCATCTTTTTGCTCCAGCCAAGAAGTGTAGTTACCTTCCCATGGAATACCTTCACCACGGTCAAGTTCTAGGATCCAACCCGCTGCGTTATCTAGGAAGTAACGGTCGTGGGTAATCGCAACTACAGTACCAGTGTAGTCAACTAGGAAGCGCTCTAGCCATGCAACAGACTCAGCATCCAAGTGGTTGGTTGGTTCGTCTAGTAGTAGCATGTCTGGCTTTTCTAGAAGTAGACGACAGATTGCCACACGGCGACGCTCACCACCTGAAAGGTGCGCGATCTTTTGATCCCATTCTGGAAGACGAAGAGCATCTGCAGCGCGCTCTAGCGCGTTGTCTAGGTTATGACCATCTTTAGCTTGGATCAGAGCTTCTAGCTCCCCCTGTTCTTTTGCAAGAGCGTCGAAGTCAGCATCTGGTTCTGCATATGCTGCATATACCGCATCCAAACGCTTAAGCGCGTCAGCAACATCTGAAACGGCTTCTTCCACGATTTCACGAACGGTCTTAGATTCGTCTAGTACAGGTTCTTGAGGTAAGTAACCTACGTTTAGACCTGGTTGTGGACGAGCCTCACCATCAATATCAGTATCGATACCCGCCATGATTCGTAGCAGTGTTGATTTACCTGCACCGTTCAGACCTAGAACACCGATTTTTGCACCTGGGAAGAAGCTTAGAGAGATGTCTTTAAGAATTTGACGCTTAGGTGGCACGATTTTGCTCACCCGCGACATGGTATATACGTATTCAGCCATTGCCGATCGTTCCTAAATTAACTGTCATTCAAAGGCTCTATTTTATACCAACTACTTGAGTTTTGTTACCGCAATGCAAGAAATTCACAGCTCGTGTGATTTCTTCTTCATTGCTGACCGGAAACTCACAACGTTAGGGTATACACTTTTCTTGTTCACCTTAAATTCAATGTACCGCGATTCATCAGGAAGAATGGATTGTTGGGAATCTATTTGTCTTGAAGGGTTCTAAAGTTTCACGAGTACAACATTTATTACATCAAGTCGCTTTACAATAAGAACTTAATACGGTGTAAATAGATGCATATGATTTATGACTTGCTGCGCCTTGTATCCACTAGCGGCAAGAAATAAAGCGATAAACGTCTGGGGAAAATGACGCACATGAGATTCAACGTATCGGAATTGGCTAAAAGAGTATGCTACGCAGCCGCTTTATGTGCGGTAAGCGTGTCAGCAAATGCTGCGCTGAGCCTAGAAAAACAGCGCCAAGTTTATGAGCAAGCTCAGGATTTATTAGACAAAAATGACATTGATGGTTACTTGTCTATCCGTTCTAAAATTGCCGACTATCCATTGACACCTTATGTGGATTATCGAGTGTTTCTGAGGCAATTGTCGAACCAGTCTCCACAGCAGGTCGATGAATTTATTAAAGACCATGAGGCTTTTCCATTTTCGCGTCGGATTCGCGCTCCTTACTTAGATAGCCTATATCGCCAGAAGGATTGGAAAACCATTACCGAGTTCCAGAAAGTGGAGCCGAGCGGTGAGCGTTATCAGTGTATTTTTTATGTAGCCCAATTAAAACAAGGCAAACAAGTCGCTGCGTTTAAGGGCGCTGAGCATATGTGGTTACGAGGTAAGAGCATCGCCGATGAATGTGACCCATTATTCTCAGCTTGGGATAAAGCGGGAGAACGCACTGATGACATGATCTTGCAACGCATGTTGTTGGCGTTCGATGCGCGCAATAGCGGTTTGATGAGTTACTTGCAAAAACTGCCTGAGTCAGCGAAAGCGCAGCAGCAAGCGAAAGCGATGAAAGTCTTGTTTGATAAACCGGAAACCGTTGCGGATTTTGCTAAGAAGCAACCTGCCAATGATTTTTATCGAGCGCAAACTGAATATGCGTTAGAAAAGTTAGCTCGAAAAGATGTTGGTAAAGCGCAGAGTGCATACGCGACGGTAGTGAAAGGGCAAAAATTCTCTCCTGAAAAGGCGCAAGCACTGGCTGACTATATCGCAATTCGCTTGATCCGCACTGAATCGGACTCTCTTGCTAAGTGGCGCGATGACAAAACGAAAAACAGTCAGAGTTTACCTCTGATCGAGAGTCGTATTCGTTTATCGATTCAAAATAGCGATTGGAAGGGCGTGCAAAAGTGGATCGCAGTACTCAATGATGAAGAGCAGTCGTCGCTTCGGTGGCAATATTGGTTAGGACGCAGTGAGATAGCGATGGGTGATGAAGTCGCAGGTAAGCAAAGACTGTCTAAGTTAGTTGGTCAACGTAACTTTTACAGTGTTGCAGCGGCCAATGCTATTGGTCAGTCGATAAAGTATCCGTCCTCGACAATTAAGCTAGAAAAGAGAGTACTCAAACAATATCAGAGCTCTTTAACGCGAATTGAAGAGCTTATCGAAACCGACAAAATTGCAGCTGCAAAGAGTGAGTGGTCTCATTTGCTTGGTCGAGTGAGTAAAGAAGAAAAAACGATGTTGGCCGCTTATGCTGCTTCTAAGCGTTGGCATAACTTAACGGTCACAGCAAGTATTCAAGCAAAAATGTGGGACAACATACCATTGCGTTTCCCGATAGCTCACCGCTGGTGGTTTAACTTCTACGCGGAGAAGCACAATATCGACCCGATCACTATGATGTCACTGGCTCGACAAGAAAGTGCTTTGGATTCAGAAGCGCGTTCACCCGTTGGTGCCCGAGGTTTGATGCAAATTATGCCAGCAACTGCGAAGTACACGGCGCGCAAGTACAAGCTCAAGTATCAAGGTACACAAGACTTGTATAACGTGGGTAAGAATATCGAAATTGGTAGCCACTACTTACAAGGTTTGATGGAGGATTACGATAATAATCGTATTTTCGCGCTCGCTGCTTATAATGCAGGGCCTAACCGAGTAAAAACATGGCGAGAGCGAACTCAAGGTAAAGTGGATGCTTATTCCTTTATCGAAGCGATTCCATTTAAAGAAACTCGCGGTTATGTGCAAAACATCTTGATGTTTGAAACCTATTACCGCGATCTTTTAGGTGTCGATGGTGCGTTCTTGACCCCAAATGAGATCAATACCAAGTATTGAGTGAGGTAACTTGATGTCACACGAACCTGAGTACAAAGACTGGCAGCAGATTGTTGAACTGATCCGTTCAAGCGTGGATAACCAGCAACATGAGATGCTGTTGACCATGTTAATGACGCCGGATGAGAGAGAGTCGCTCACTGCACGAGTGAATATTCTGAATGAATTGCTCAAAGGTGAGCTTTCTCAACGTCAAATCAGTCAAATGTTAGGGGTAGGCATTGCAACCATCACTCGTGGTTCGAATGAGTTAAAGTCGAAGTCCGATCTCGACAAAGACAAACTTAAGACATTATTAGAGCAGGGCGCTCAATAATCTTTGAGTCGAACCCTCTGAGGTACAGACGGCAAAAAGGGCGGAATCTCCGCCCTTTTTAATGCGTGCTTTACACAGTGACTACAAGTTAGCAGGGAAGTGGTCTGGATTGGTAAATGGAATTAGCGCCAGAATCAAAGCCTGGTGATAGACCGAGCTGCGAGTCAGTTGGTTTTGAGTCAGTAAACCAATAGCACCGCCTTTTTGTTTGATGTTATCAGTACCAAATACTTCGTCCATTACATCACCAAGTTCATTGGCGTGTTCCAGTTTTTGTAATACTTCAGGTGGCAACATCAGACTCGCCGAACGAGATTCACCTCGGAGTGTGTCAGACTCTATCACCATCCAAGCAAATGTAACTGACCCTTCAATTCCCGCTTCCAAGCCCACATAGAAATCTGCACTTGGTATTTCTGCTTTAGCGTTACGAACTCGGTTCAATGCGCCAAGGTAAGTTTCTTCATTCGACATCGGTTGATCTGCGACTTCACTCGGCACACTGACTCCAACAAACTCAAAACTATGTTTAGGGAGTGCACTTTGAAATGCACTCTCTACCGCTTTGATTTTTGCAGGGTTCAAGGAAGCGATAACGACTTTTTGGGTTGCCATGATCTTTTTACCTATCGTAGTCCATTAGCTAAGTTTTACTTGAGTCGGTTTCACGTTTTCACTTGGATAACAGCCCAATACTTTCAAGTGCTTAGTGATCTTTGTGAGCTCATCTAATACTTGTTGCATCTCCGTAGAACCAAGGTGGGATTCAAGGTCGACATAGAACATTTCTTCCCATGGGTTACCCATGATTGGACGAGACTCTAACTTGGTCATGTTGATACCAAAACGTTGTAGAACCAGCAGTGTTTCTACCAAAGAGCCTGCCTCTTGCGAAGTCGACATGATCAGCGTGGTCTTGGCTGGAATTTGCGTAGACACTTCAACTGGTTTACGAGCGACGACGATAAAGCGAGTGTGGTTTTCGGTTTGGTTTGCGATGTTACCTTGGATAGCTTGTAGGCCATAAAGCTTGCCACTTGAAGCGTTACCAATTGCAGCTACGTCATCGCGGTTAAGTTCTTGTACTTTTTGCATCGCATCAGCAGTACTTGCACAAGACTCTAGTTTCACACCTTTCATACGGCTAAGGAACTCGCTGCATTGCTGGTGTGGCTGCGGATGTGAGTAAAGGGTTTTGATATTCTCAAGGCGAATGTCTTTGGTTGCTACTAGGCAGTGCTCAATCGGTTGAGTCAGTTCACCAACGATGTATAACGTTGTGTGTTGTAGAAGATCGTACACTTCGTTGATAGAGCCAGAGCTGGTGTTTTCAATTGGCAGAACGCCGTAGTCAGCATGGCCAGATTCTACTGTCTGAGTCACTTCTTTGAAGTGTTCACAGTTGAGCTCAATCAGCTCTGTATTCTTGCGACTGAAGTATTCACGGCTAGCAAGGTGAGAGTAAGAGCCTTTGGCGCCAAGGAAAGCAACACGAGCAAGAGGCTTACGGCTTTGCTGTGGATTAACAAGGTTTTGCAGGTAGCTTTGTTGAAGAAGGACAGAATCTTCAATAATGGTATGGAAAAGCTTGGTGATGTACTGAGCGTCGAGTTCGTATTTATCACGGCCGTTGGTGATCAGTTTAACCAGAAGTTGTTGTTCACGGACTGCGTCACGAACAGGTTTTGAAGTTTGGACTTTGCTTTTTGCCACTTCAATGCTGAGCTTGCGGCGTTCGGACAACAGGCTCAAAAGCTCATCATCTAGCTCATTCAAACGTAAACGAATTTCATCCAGGGAAATAGGTTGGTCAGTCATCAATTCTTTCCTTATAAAAAAGCCCCCCGATTTGGGAGGCTTTCTGTTTGTTTTTGACTTTTCTTTCACAAACGAGTTAGCCCCTCCACTATGGAAGGAAAAAGAAGTCAAAAAGAAACAGCTGGGTTAAATGCATAAATAGTGCTTAATTTGTGAGTGTTTAAACACAATAAGCAAGCAGGCGGGGAGCGTCAAGCAAAAAAATAGCGCCTTTCGGCGCTACTTCCTCAATCTGGTCGTTTACTCTTCTTCTTCCACTAGCTCAGGCTTGTTCGCACGTCGAGCTTCAGGTTTGTGGGTCAGCTTATTCAGTTGTCGTTCTAGTTTTTGCTCCACTTCATTGATAGCTGCGTAAAGATCTTCGTGAGTCGCTGAGGCGATTAGCTGGCCTTTAGGAACTTTAATAACCGCTTCGAATTTCTTCTGTTTATTTGGTTCCTCACTGAATGTTGCTTGGCATCCGATGATGTCTACTTGCCATTTCTCCAGCTTTTTAAATTTGCTCTCAATATGAGCACGGATTGCAGAGGTGATTTCGATGTTTTTACCAGTGATGTTCATTGTCATAAATGTTTTTCCTCTGTTTCATCCCTCATGGGTTGAGTTCAGATTACCGCTTTGAGGAGAAAAGAATGTGATCTAGATCACCATTTTAACTTGGTTTTTTGAGATGAAAAACGAATGTGATCTCACTCAAGAACTGCTGAGATTTATGTGAAAATTGCTTGTTATCGGGTTCTAAATCATTAGATTGGATAGAGTACTGAGCTGAAAACTCCCCCGTTTTTAGGGGAGTTATACGGCCTGTAATTCTAGTTAGTTAAAAAGTAACCAGAACAAAGATGTGAATCAGATCACTCTTAAAGTGCGCAATAAGTTAGATTCAAAAACGCCGCTCAATTATTGAGCGGCGTTTTTGGTTTTTAGTCCTTGGATTAAGGAGTTTGGTTGACTCTGTGAAGCGGTGTCATAAAAACTGGATCCTCTGGAACTAATCGGACGTTATCGAGTGTCTTTGCAAGATCGAGGCTTTCTAACTGTTTGTAGATGACGTAGTAGCGGTTCACATTGGTTACGTATCTCCCCGTTTCTCCTAAACTTCTACGCGTTACGACTTCAACATTATTGAACCATACGTTAGGGTCGTAGCCTTGTTGAGCTGCGCGCTTACGCATTCTCTCAATATTTCCTGGTCCTGCATTGTACGCTGCTAGTGTTAAGTAGAGTTTGTTCTCTTTACTGATGGCATTATCACTGAAGTAATACCGGCGAAGAAACGCTAAGTATTTCACCCCTGCATGAACGTTGTTCTCTAGATTACGGACATTCTTAATGTTCACATTAGGATCACTCGCTGTGCTCGGTAAAATCTGCATAATGCCGACTGCACCACGGCTTGATACTAAGTTGTTGTCAAACCCCGATTCCTGATACGCCACTGCGGCGATGAGCAGGTAATCGAAATCATATTTCTCTCCATATTTAGAAAACAGTGAAGAGAGCTTTTCTAGTTGAGCAATCTTTTTCGGATTCAGAGCCTTGTTAAGCCAATTGGTATTATCGATGTATTTCCCGTAGATGACGTTGCCAAGTAGGGTGCCGGATTTAGCTGTACGAACAAACTTATTCACCACCTTCATTAACTCGGGGCTATCGTGGCGCATTGCCCAAGCAATTTCCCCTCCTTTACGGATTGGTATTTTAGTATGGGCTCGTATGTCATCCATAAAACTCATCCACAGCTTGGCTTTGTGGCTATCTAGAACGATAGCTTTGACATAACCATTGTTTAGCATCCCAACCAATTCGTAATCTTGTAGTGTTTCTTCGATAAAATGCACCACTATTGGCGGTAAGCCTTTCTTATTGAGTTTTTTGTTTAAGGCTTGAATGCTTTCAAAGTAGCTTGAACTCGCCCGGAGCCAAATCTCTTTCCCACTCAGTTGCTCAATCTTGGTCATCGATGGGGTGTCTTTGTTTGTGATGACCCACTCTTCTATCCCTGAAATTGCCGGATCACTAAAGTCGACCAGTTTTTTGCGCGCTTCGGTAATGGTGAGATTCGCGACGACCAAATCTCCTAAGCCTTGCTCAAGAGAAGGTAATAGCTCATCACGAGAAACCGGGATAATTTGAATATTGAGTTTTGGCTTGAGCTTACGGAGATCTTTTTCGAAATGAGCCAGTAGTTCTGCACCTATTCCTTTTGGCTCTCCACCTTCTACGTAATAGAAGCCAAGATCGGCAGAGACGAGTACGCGTAATACGTTTCTTTCTTTAATGACGTCGAGATCGCCAGTGTAAGGCGGTTGTCTGAGAGGGGAGAGCTCGAGCGCGAAACTCGAAGCGGAGACTAGGAATAACAGTCCTGTCCATAACTTTGATAGTGTCACGTTCACATCCATGCTGATGGTGAAGGAGAATCTTAAGCATATGTAGTGCTTATAAAATCATCAAGTTAGTGGATGGGGCAAAATTAAGAGGGGTAAACAAAACCGCCACAGTTTTCGCTGTGGCGGTTGGGGATTATTTTACAGGATTAAGCTTGATTAGCTCTTCTGTTCTAGCAACCGCGTCTTTTAGATCTAGCTGCTTGTAAGCTTCAAGTTGAATCTCAAGCGACTTACGAGCGGCTTCAGTATCTGGGAACGATTTTTGTAGCTCTTGTGCGCGGTTAATTGCAGCAATCCAAGCTTCACGGCGCAAATAGAAGTCAGCTGTTGCAAGGTCGTAGTTTGCTAGACGGTTCTTCAGTGCCACCATACGTTTTTGCGAATCTTCCGCGTAAGGGCTGTTCGGGTAGCGCTCTAGCAGTTTTTTGAAATCATCGAATGCTTTCTTCACCGGCTCTGGGTCACGGTCGCTACGGTCTACGTTGAATAGGTCATGCATAAAGTTACGGTCTTGCGCCATGTGGCTCAAACCACGCATGTACAATACCCAGTCCATTTTTTCATGCGTTGGGTTTAAACGCATAAAGCGAGAAATCGTTGCCAGACCGAGGGCTAGGTCGTCGTTTTTGTAGTACGCGTAGATAAGGTCAAGTTGCACCTGCTCAGAGTAGGCACCAAACGGGTAACGCGAATCTAATGCTTCTAATTTCTCGATGGCTGAAAGCCAGTTACCACTTTGAAGAGACGTTTGTGCGTCTGCATACAGTTCAGAAGGTGGCACATCAGGAACGATTTCTTCTTTGCTTGCACAGCCAAACAGAAGGGATACCGCTAAAAGGCCTATTAAAGTCTGATGTTTCATATCAGGAGTCTGTTCCTTGAATCTAAATATTTCTTAAGCTGCCGTTACTTTCTTTCCAGTAACAGATACAATGACGTAATAGTCTATTTTTCCACAGTCGTGAGCATTAGTCTCACAGTTTTTAAAAAAGTTCGATATGGCTCAGCAGATTGTTTTAACCAACACAGTAAAAGATAGCCAGTTAGGTCAACGTTTAGACCAAGCTATCGCCGAATTGTTCGCTGATTTCTCTCGCTCTCGCTTGAAAGAGTGGTTGCTTGACGGGAAAGTACAAGTGAATGGTGAAGTTATCACTAAACCTCGCACCAAAGTAATGGGTGGTGAGGAAATTACCTTGCAAGCCGAGCTGGAAGATGAAGAGCGCTGGGAAGCACAAGATATCCCGCTAGATATCGTCTACGAAGATGAAGACATCATCGTAATCAACAAACCTCGTGATTTTGTGGTACACCCTGGTGCAGGCACACCGGATGGCACAGTGCTAAACGCATTGCTGCATCATTACCCAGACATCGCTGAAGTACCTCGTGCAGGTATCGTGCACCGTTTGGATAAAGACACAACAGGTCTGATGGTGGTCGCGAAAACTGTTCCAGCTCAAACTCGCTTAGTTCGTGCACTGCAAAAACGCAATATCACTCGTGAGTATGAAGCGATTGCAATCGGCCGTATGACAGCGGGCGGTAAAGTGGATCAGCCGATTGGCCGCCACTCTACTAAGCGTACACTTATGGCGGTTGCTCCTTTGGGTAAACCAGCGGTAACACACTACCGTGTTGCGGAGCACTTCCGTGAACACACGCGTATCCGTCTTCGCCTAGAAACAGGCCGTACACACCAAATCCGTGTGCACATGTCTTACCTACAGCATCCGCTACTTGGTGATACTGCATACGGCGGCCGCGCACGTATTCCTACTGGAGCATCGGAAGAGCTTACGACAATGATCCGTGGTTTTGACCGTCAAGCGCTGCACGCGGTAATGCTACGTTTTGAACATCCTATCACTGGTGAGGAGCTAGAGTTCCATGCCCCGGTTCCTGATGACATGGTTGCGATGACAGAAGCGCTGCGTAAAGATACAGAAGAGTTCGGTCTGCCTGACGAGTTCTAATATGAAGACGATTGTCCCTAACTGGCCCGCACCAAAAAACGTTAAAGCTTTCGCCTCTACTAGAGTCGGAGGCTTTTCGAGTGCACCTTATCAAGGGCTTAACCTTGGTGCTCATGTTGGGGATGACCCGTCCATCGTAGAAAAGAACCGTGATTGGTTGGCGCAGCAAGCTAATATGCCTAGTGCGCCAATCTGGTTGAACCAAACTCACTCTACAGTGGTCGCTCAAGTGAGTGCGCCGACGACTCGAGTGCTTGATGCTGATGGTGTATTTACCTCTGCAAGCAATGTAGTCTGTTCTGCTATGACAGCGGACTGCTTGCCTGTTTTATTAACCAATACGCAAGGCACCCAAGTTGCGGCAGTTCATGCTGGTTGGCGTGGCTTAGCAAATGGTATCGTTGAAAACGCCCTCGAGTTGTTTTCTGGTGAAGTTGTGGCGTGGTTAGGTCCTGCAATTGGTCCTCAAGCATTTGAAGTCGGTGAAGATGTTCTGCAAGCCTTTGTGGATTTCGACTCACAAGCTCATCAAGCATTTACTCCGCGTGATGTTGAAGGGAAGTGGTTGGCGGATATGTCCAAGCTTGCAACTCAGCGCCTCAATAAACTTGGCATCACTCAGGTATTTGATTCTGGCCTGTGTACTTTCCAAGACAAAGAAGACTTCTATTCCTATCGCCGCGATGGTGTGACTGGTCGACAAGCGACTTTTATTTGGATCGAGGACTAACTAGTACAGCGCAAAAGTGCGAAGATGCCTATCTCCATTTTTGCAAAGCTATCTTTATTAATTTGCTCCCTTGAAATTCTCCCCTTGCGTATCCATCTTTCTAACTGTCAAAAGAATTTTCTTAAGTTGAGGTTAGGAAGAAAGATATGCGTCTTGATAGATTCACAAGTAAGTTTCAAATCGCTATCTCTGATGCTCAGTCACTGGCGTTAGGGCGCGATCATCAATATATCGAACCAGTGCACCTAATGGTGGCACTGCTTGATCAGAACGGTAGCCCAATTCGTCCACTTCTCACGATGTTAGATGTCGACGTCAGTCATCTACGCTCTAAATTGAGCGAAATGTTAGATCGACTGCCTAAAGTAAGTGGCATCGGCGGTGATGTTCAGCTGTCTAGCTCTATGGGGACACTTTTCAATTTATGCGACAAAGTGGCTCAAAAGCGTCAGGACTCCTACATCTCTTCCGAAGTCTTTTTGCTTGCGGCATTAGAAGATCGTGGCCCACTTGGTCAGCTATTAAAAGATATGGGCTTGACCGAGCAGAAAGTCAGCCAAGCGATCGAAAAGATCAGAGGTGGTCAAAAGGTCAATGACCCGAACGCGGAAGAACTGCGCCAAGCATTGGAAAAGTTCACCATAGACCTAACTGAACGCGCAGAGCAGGGTAAGTTAGACCCTGTTATCGGCCGTGATGATGAAATCCGCCGTACCATCCAAGTATTGCAGCGTCGTACCAAGAACAACCCAGTGATCATCGGTGAACCAGGTGTGGGTAAAACCGCTATCGTAGAAGGCTTGGCTCAACGCATCATTAATAATGAAGTACCAGAGGGACTACGTGGTCGCCGCGTACTTTCGTTAGATATGGGCGCACTTGTTGCAGGTGCAAAATATCGTGGTGAATTTGAAGAGCGTTTGAAATCGGTATTGAATGAACTAGCGAAAGAAGAAGGCAATGTCATTCTGTTTATCGATGAGCTTCATACCATGGTTGGCGCAGGCAAGGGCGAAGGCTCTATGGATGCGGGTAATATGTTAAAACCTGCATTGGCTCGTGGTGAGCTTCACTGTGTGGGCGCAACCACGTTGGATGAATACCGACAATATATAGAGAAAGATGCGGCACTTGAGCGTCGTTTCCAAAAAGTGCTGGTGGATGAGCCGAGTGTTGAAGATACGATTGCCATTCTGCGTGGTTTAAAAGAACGTTATGAGCTTCACCATCACGTTGAGATCACTGACCCTGCTATTGTCGCTGCGGCAAGCTTATCGCATCGTTATGTCTCAGATCGCCAGTTACCAGATAAAGCGATCGACCTAATTGATGAAGCCGCTTCTAGTATTCGTTTACAGATCGACTCTAAGCCGGAGTCGCTAGACAAACTCGAACGTAAAATCATCCAACTGAAGATTGAGCAGCAAGCACTAAGTAACGAGCATGATGAAGCTAGTGAAAAACGCTTGGATGTGCTTAATGAAGAATTGAATGAAAAAGAGCGTGAGTACGCAGAGCTAGAAGAAGTGTGGAATGCTGAAAAAGCAGCACTCTCTGGTACGCAACATATTAAAGGTGAGCTAGAGCAAGCCCGCATGGATATGGACTTTGCACGACGCGCTGGTGACCTAAACCGCATGTCTGAGTTGCAATACGGTCGGATTCCAGAACTTGAAAAGCAGTTAGACCTCGCGACTCAAGCTGAAATGCAAGAGATGACGCTACTACGTAACAAGGTGACCGACAACGAGATTGCAGACGTACTCTCTAAGCAGACGGGTATTCCTGTCTCAAAAATGCTTGAAGCAGAAAAAGAGAAACTGCTCCGCATGGAAGAGGTACTGCACAAACGTGTGATTGGCCAGGCAGAAGCAGTTGAAGTGGTATCTAATGCAATCCGTCGTAGCCGAGCTGGCTTATCGGATCCGAACAAACCGATTGGTTCCTTCTTATTCTTAGGTCCAACAGGTGTAGGTAAAACTGAACTGTGTAAGACACTCGCGAGCTTTATGTTTGACAGCGAAGACGCCATGGTGCGTATCGATATGTCTGAGTTCATGGAGAAACACTCTGTAGCGAGGTTGGTTGGTGCGCCTCCGGGTTACGTTGGCTATGAAGAAGGTGGTTACTTAACAGAAGCGGTTCGTCGTAAACCTTATTCTGTCATCTTATTAGACGAAGTAGAGAAGGCACATCCAGATGTGTTCAATATTCTGCTCCAAGTATTAGATGATGGCCGATTAACTGATGGCCAAGGTCGCACAGTTGATTTCCGTAACACCGTGGTCATCATGACGTCAAACTTGGGTTCTGCTCGTATCCAAGAGAACTTTGCTACGTTGGATTACCAAGGTATAAAGAATGAGGTAATGGATGTGGTTAGCAAGCACTTCCGCCCAGAGTTCTTAAACCGTGTTGATGAAAGCGTAGTATTCCACCCGCTTGGTCAAGAGCACATTAAGTCGATTGCATCTATTCAACTTGAGCGTCTAGCGAAACGCTTAGAAGAAAAAGGTTATCAATTAGAGGTATCCGACAAAGCCCTCGATTTGATTGCTCAAGTTGGTTTCGATCCCGTGTATGGTGCGCGACCTTTAAAACGTGCAATTCAACAGAATGTTGAGAATCCATTAGCGAAATCAATCTTGGCTGGCCAAATATTGCCAGATAAGAAAGTACAGTTGATTGTGAGCAATGACCAAATAATCGCTCACCAGTAATAGCATCAATGCATTGAAAAGTGAGACCAAGTTCAAGTTTTAGGGGGCGTTAACCCCCTTTTTAATACACTTTTATCGGGTTTTGATTGTTTTCTATACGAACAAACCAAAAAGATAAGTTTTTTTGAAAAATAGGCTTGTGTTCCTAAACTAACTCCCTATAATGCGCCTCCGTTGTCACGGGAAAGCAAGCAAAGCGAAGCCGAGATAACAAGGTCAGTGAGTTCTAAAGTAACTCACAGAGAAATAACTTAAAAAAGTGTTTGACACGATAAGTTATCTCGCTAAAATGGCCGTCCACTTTGAAGAGAAGTTCAGAGTGTGCTCTTTAAAAATAAGA